>PBZD01000137.1 GCA_002729875.1 Chromatiales bacterium
ATCATGACTGATAAATAAGATTGCCGTGCCCGTATCCCTCTGAAGTTGCTTGAGCAAAGTAACAATTTGCGCCTGAGTCGAGACATCGAGCGAACTGACCGGCTCATCGCAAACAACAAGCTTTGGCTTCACAATCATGGCGCGCGCAATTCCGACACGCTGACATTGGCCACCACTAAATTCGTGCGGATAACGATTCATCAGATCCGGCTCGAGGCCGACATTTTCCATCATCGACCGGACTGCCTTGGTTCGGGAATGCTTGTCCAATTCCGATTGAAATACCTTCAGCGGCTCACCGATCGTATCACCGATCGTCATACGTGGATTCAGGCTAGACAGCGGATCCTGAAAGACAATCTGCATCTCCTTTCTTTTACGATCCATTTCAGCTTTCTGCAGTTCGGAAAGATTCTCGCCAAGCCAGACAACCCGTCCATCAGTTTGCTCAACCAGCTGCAGGATGGCGCGAGCCAGGGTTGATTTCCCACAACCCGATTCACCTACGACACCGAGCGTTTCACCTTCATGCATCTGAAAACTTACACCATCGACGGCACGAAGCATGGCGGTCGTCGACCCCAGAAAGGCCCCTTTCTGCTTGGTTGCAAAGTGAACCTTGAGATTTTCCACAGTCAGTACCGGCGCATTCATTTCGTTTGCTCCACAAAGCATGCCGCCAGATGATCATCGAACTTTTGTGACAATTCTGGTCGCTCTGCCATACACCGTTTCTGGGCCTGATCACAGCGTTCAGTAAATGCACACCCAACCGGCAATTCCTGCAGGTTCGGCGGCCTGCCGGGTATTAATGGAATGTCTTCATCCGGATCAGCATCCAATCTTGGTGTCGCTCGCAACAGCGCCTGCGTATAAGGATGCTGCGGACGAAAAAAAATATCTTTGACTGACCCTGATTCAACCATTCGTCCCGCGTACATGACAATGATTCGATCGCAAAGATTAGCGGCGACGCCCAGGTCATGCGTAATCATGACGATTGATGTCTCTATATGTTTTTGCAGTCCCTTCATAAACTCGAGTATCTGAGCTTGAATCGTAATATCAAGTGCGGTCGTGGGCTCATCAGCAAAAATCAACTGCGGCCGACAAAGCAAGGCCAGCGCAATCATGATGCGCTGTCGCATGCCGCCGGACAATTCGTGTGGGTACATCGAAAAACGTCGTTTCGGCTGCGGGAACTGTACGATCTCCAAAACCTCGATGGCACGATCTCGGGCATCCGCCCGGTTCAAACCCTGATGTTCGATCAAAACCTCACACAGCTGATCTCCAATCTGCATAAATGGCGTAAGCCCGGCCATCGCATCCTGAAAAATCATACACATCGACTCACCACGGATTTTATTCATCACCTGCCGGGATGCATTAAGAATGCTTTGCCCCTTGTACACCACGTTACCAGTCGAGGTCCCATTGCGCGGCAGAAGGCCCATGATGGCCAATACACTCTGTGTCTTACCGCTGCCGGACTCGCCAACAATACCGACACATTCTCCGCGATGGATTTCGAAAGTCAGATTCTCGACGGCGTGAACACAGCCGTCCTTTACGGCGAAGCGTACGCAAAGATCCGTGCATTTCAGGAGAGTTGCACTCATCTGTCTTTAGGATCAAGCGCATCGCGCAACCCATCGCCGATAAAATTAAAACAGAACATTGTCACCGTCAGAAAAACTGCGGGCGCCAGCAGCAACCATGGCGCCATTTCCATCTCTTTGGCTCCTTGCGAAATGAGTCGCCCCCAACTCGTGAACGGTTCTTGCACGCCAAGACCCAAAAAACTCAGATAGCTTTCGACAAGGATATTAATGGGAATCAACAACGTCGCGTAGACAATGACGGGCCCGAGCACATTGGGAATAATGTATCTGACAAGAACTGCTGACGCAGGTAATCCCAGTGCCCGCGCAGCTTCAAGATAGTCCTTTTCCTTAATGGACAAGGTCTGGCCACGCACTATTCGCGCCATCGTCAGCCACTCTACGGCGCCGATGCTGATGAAGACGAGAATGAAATTATTTCCGAACACGCTAACAAGAACAATAATAAGAAACAACGCAGGTACGGCATACACAATATCAACAAAACGCATCATCACCGCACCTATACGGCCTCCAGCATAACCCGCAACAGCGCCGTAGGTGACTCCAATCGTCATGGCAACCAGGGTCGTCAGAACGCCTATCGTCAACGAAATACGTGCACCATAAAAAACTCGCGCAAACATATCGCGACCATTAACGTCAGTTCCGAACCAGTGATTATTCTCAAGTGTAGGTGCGATCATCATTCGGTCCCAGTACACTTCCTCAAGCGGATGCGGCCCCCAGATTGGAACGATGATGGCAAGAACAACGATCGTCAGCATGATTCCCGTACTGATCATTGCCGCCCGGTTCGCCATAAAACGGTCACGCGCATCGTGCCATAGAGAACGTTTCCGAAAAGTAGCCGCGCCCGCTTTCCTGGTCTGGTTTGCGACAGCGCTCATGTCTGGCGAATCCTCGGATCGAGGAACCCGTACAAGATATCGACAATCAGGTTCAGCAAAACTATAAATGCCGCATAAACGATAACAATACCCATCACCACAGGATAATCACGGTTGAGTGCAGCATCGACGAATGCTCGCCCGATGCCGGGTAAGCCAAAGATCTTCTCGATAATTACTGAACCGGTCATAACCCCGGCAATCGCCGGTCCCAGGTAACTGGTGATAGGAATAAAAACCGGTCGCAGGACATGATGAACGATAACCTTAAACTCGCCCAATCCCTTGGCTCGAGCAGTTCGAACATAGTCCGTATTGATCGACTCCAGCATCGCGCCCCGTGCAATACGTGCGATAGCTGCTATTTTCGGAATCGCCAATGCTGTAACCGGCAAAATCAGGTGCTGAATCTGGCCGCCATTCCAACCGGAAATCGGCAGCCATGACAGGTAAAGCCCGAAAATCAGAATTAAAAGCGGTGCCGTAACAAAGGTCGGTACTGCCACTCCTGTCATCGCGGCCGCCATGAGCGTGTAATCCAGTACCGAATTGTGCTTCAGAGCCGCGACAATTCCGCAGACCAGGCCGATAGAAAGGCCGATCGTCATGGCGCTCAATCCGATCGTAACGCTAACCGGCAGACCGACTGCAATAATGTGACCAACGGTTTGTTCCCGGTAGACCAGCGATGGGCCAAGATCGCCCTGAAGCAGGCCACCTAAATAGGCTAAAAATTGCTTCCAGACGGTATCGTCAAGATTGTAGGCCGCGCGCAGATTCGCGAGAACCTCCGGATCAATATCGACCAGATCGTCAAAAGGCCCACCGGGCGCCATGTGCATGAGCAAAAACGTCAGCAAAATAATGACGAACATGGTGGGTATGGCGAAAAACAGGCGCCTGATGATATATCCGGGCACGTCTAGGCTCTCTTTGCGAATCTGTCAGATCGTTGCTTTTTCATCGGCAAACACTATATACCTGTCATGTTATTACGTCGTAATTCACATAGGCTGATAACAGGATGACGGCACCATCCAACTTTCCTCCAATATGGCGTAAACGATCCCCTCCTGTACAGGGGAGGTGCGTTTTTTATTTTAAGTAACACCAGTTGGCTACGCGACTTGCCTTCACAAATTTCAGTCAGCCAGATCTATAAGTATCGCCAGGCGATACTTATTGCTCCTGGATATTTTCAGCTTTCTGCTTGCCGAGACCAGCAATCGCATCATTAGCCCCGTATAAGTCTCTTGAAGCGTCTCCTTGCACTACTGAAATACGCCGTGGATAAATTAATAACGTTGAAACAAGCAGCAGAAATAGCGGAAAAGTTACTCGGTATATCAACTCACTGATATCTTCCTGAACATATTTGAATTCCGGAAACTCACTAAACATATCAGAAGTCATAATCTGCCGATTGATGTATTTCGGCAAAAAATAATCTTTTCTTTCAGCATGGTATGCGTATACCTGCTGCAAATACACGCTGAATCGAGACGAACTGGTGCCGGATATATCGTTAAGCGCCAATTGAACGACAATGGCAGGCGATGCGTATTGGAATGTATCAACGAGCTTTTCCTGCTTTTCTTTCTGCTGTTCGAATCGTTTGTAAACTGGTTCTACTGCTATGTCCATTGCCTCCTGGCGCGCCACAAAACTAAGCGTGTATTCTTCCAAATCCTCATCCGGAACCATTTCGGCATGCTCTATATAGAATTTTCTCTTTGTTTCGTCTAGGTTCGCCTCGGCCTCAGCAAAGGCTGCTCGTTGCGAGACCTTGAGCATCATTCGAGAAGGCGCAGGATACAGGCTTGTCGCAACCAGACTGACAAGAGTCGGAACGATGATTACAAGACTCAACCAGGCACAGGAAAGAATTGTTGCATTTGCCTCGGAACTCTTTCTGAACATATTGACTCTGACGCCGAGCGCAAACCAGAAGAAACTGTAAACCAGAACAGCAGCAAACCAAAGCACAAGACGCATCGCGGAATCTGCAAATCCGAATCCGATCGTGCCTGTCGCCCCGTATGCGAATGCGATCAAGCCAGAGAACAGGATAACGGCGACGAATATGGATGCCCGAGCACAAATTTTTGCAGCCATCAAGACCCGCATCGAGACGCGCTGAGTCTGGATCAGCGCAAGAGTACCGGCTTCGCGCTCACCCGACAGGAGATCATAGGTGAGCGCAAGAATAAAAATCGGCAACAGAAAAAGCACAACGAACGATATATCGAAAGTTCCGGTAGACAAATTGACAGGGTTTTCAATCTCGTAGTTATCTGAGATAAAAAACTTACTCTTCATATTGATAAGAGAATACCCGCGCTGCAGATCAAGCTGTCCTACCGAAAAAGCTGACAATCCATTTGGCGGCAGTACCGCTACATCTTCAACCTTTTCCCCAACTGTCCCCGCATTCGTACCCAGTGCGGGCTTACCGTAAGGAGCAGGTCGGTATGCCGGCGGAGCTATCTGCATCGGAATACCCTGTTCAGCCACATAGTCCTCGTAGAGGATCAGGTCATCAAGCCACGATTGCTTTTTAGCGGCCTGCTGGTCAATTACAAGTTGCGTTCCTCGAACGTGTTTTTCGACAGCACGTTCGCCGTTCCAGGCAGCAAAGACAAAAGCTGCGACGAGCAGAAAAAACAACGCAATAGTCGGCCGAGACTTGCCAAGCTGTTGTAGTTCGTGACGAAAAATAACAGAAAACATTTCAACCTCTTCCTCACAAAACAGTCAGTCGACGCATGGAACGTAGCGCAAACAGAAGTGAAAAAACAAACCAGAGAAAGACGAGAACAATATTGTAGGTCAGCTGACCCAGTGATTCGTCGATACGTGGCGCCGTATAATGGTAGGGCGCTACCATAGAAAACGTCTCCGAATCTGCAACATACAATGAGTCTTTCATTGTCGCGTTGTTGATCAGTTCGGTATTCATATCACGAATCATATCGATTCGATAATCGTGTGCTGACTGAATAAACTTTTCCTGGTCGACAAGACTCGTACCGGCCAGCGCCATTGATATCGACCGAAGCGCTAATACCGGGGACAAGAATCCGATAAGATCACGCTGGCGTTGCTGAATCTGAAACGACTGACGCAACTCCTCCATCAACTTATTGTTGATAATGTAATCACGCTCCTCGACCGTTTGCATCGAAACGCCGGTCCAGTAGACTGGCAGATCCTTGATTGAACTGACGCCATACTCCTCGAGTAAGCCCAGCCGCACCTTCTTGAGATGCGCATTTCGGGATAATGCAATATCCCCCTCTGCCCCTTCCAGCCCGTTCCAGCCCGTATCCTTAACATTTTTGTAGAACGCTGCATAAGACAGTGTTGGAGTCAGTATCTTGGAGACATCTGATGCAACTCTGGGAATAATAAAGCTTGCGAATGCCCAAAAGCCGACGAGGATAACGAGTGTCGACTTGGCACTTTTTGCGACTGCCGAAACGCCCAACGTCAGGAGCAGATACGTCACGATATACAACCCATAGAACAAACAGAGCAGCCATCCACGTATGCCCAGTTCGCCTGTCGTGTCCTCACCGACAAAACTCAAAACAAGACTGCAGATCAGGATATATGGCACTAAAATCAAGGACATCGCAATCGCAACACCCAACAGCTTGCCCCAAAGTAACTGGTTGGCGCCGGTACCGAGGCTGACCAACTGACGCAGAGTCCCGGAATCCCGCTCACCTGAAAAAGATGAGAATCCAAGCAGAATCAGCATGAGCGGAACCAGCAGTTGCAGTATTAAAGCAGGCGTCAGTTCCCCGAATCGCGATAGCCCTCCATTGTCCTGCGCCGGCCTGTTTTTGGCAAAGTTCGTCTTGTGTGCTTCGAGCCAGATCGTACTGCCGACATAGTTGGAAATGCCAATATCGAAAAAGAACAGCGGCCCCGGAGCCTTGAATGCGTAGTTACCAAAGTGCGCGGCCGTATGCGGATTCTTATCATCCTGATTGACCCATTGCTCCTCCGTCGTCGCCTGTGATGCGATTTGCACATCCGATAGAGACTGGTATCGATTGAGACCAGCCCACAAGGACGTCAAGAGCAATAAGGCCATAATGGCCGCAATCCACCTGAAACGACCATCCCGCACCAGGCAAATAAATTCCTTTTTCGCAATAGTAGTAATCATCTCGAAATACCTCAGTATTTCATCTCTTCAAGGTATATCTTTTCTACTTCACTATGGGACACTTCCTCAGCATCTAATTCCCTGACCAGTTCACCCTGACGCATGATACCCAGACGCGTACCGGTTTCCTTGGCTCTAAATAAATCGTGGGTAACCATAAATATGGCAACGTTCTCACTACTTAACTGTAATAACAGCTCCGAAAATTCATTGCTGCTTTTAGGATCGAGCCCGGATGTCGGCTCGTCCAACAGTACTGCGCCGGCGCGTTTTGCAAGTGCGATCGCAATGCCTACTTTTTGCCGCATACCTTTAGAATAACCAACGACATCCTTGCCTACAGCATCTGGTTGCAAGCCACAACGTGCAAGCAGGTCATGACAATCTCCTTCAGTGCACCCACTGCCTCCCAGCGTTGCAAAGTACCTGAGATTCTCCAGACCAGACATATTACGATACAGCATCACATTTTCCGGTATATACGCAACATGCTCCTTTGTCTCCATAGGCTTTTTCTGAACATCGATACCATTAATCTTGACGTTACCACTCGTCGGCTCGATAAAATTTAAAAAACAATTGACGGTTGTTGTTTTGCCGGCACCGTTCGCCCCGAGCATGCAATAAATTTCACCCGGCCCAACCTTTAGATCGAGATCTTTGACGGCAACCGTGTTGCCATACACCTTGCAGAGTGAATTTGCTTCTAACATACCGGTTTCCTGCAATTCCTGAACGATCAAATACGTTTAAGAGATAATTTCTGCGGCCGCATATGACACCTAGACATACTGTGAACCTTCGCGGACAGAAAGGGCTGCAGACAAGCTTTGCCTCTGACTTGCAGCCGTGATAACAATTACGCCCGTTAAGACAGACGCCACGATAAAAGGCACGCTCAAACCATACAGGTCGGTCAGCCCCCCCATAATCAAGCCACCAATAGACGGTCCACTGCGGCCAAGCACAGCCCACACACCCATGACACGACCACGCATGCTTTCTTCTACTGATAATTGCACTAGTGTCTGACCCGATACGCGAAAAGCAACCGTCACGCTGCTGTATAAAAATATTACGCCCAATGCGATCCATAAATTCGACAACAACACGAATATGCTGACAAGAACGACCGATAGAAAGATACCGGCGCACAGAATACTGGTCAGATTGGAGACGGACGATTGACGCGTCATCCAGACTCCACCGAGAATACTTCCGAGCCCGGCAGCGGATGTCAGCAATGCCAAACC
>PBZD01000138.1 GCA_002729875.1 Chromatiales bacterium
AAACGAAAAGTTTTGCGCCAATGCGCCCGCTGCAGTTATCGACAAGGAGCGGCAGAAGCTTACAACCATGCAGCAGGAAATCAGTCAGATTGACGAGCAACTTGCCCGCCTGCAAGCCCTTGGTTAGGGCAACTCGCGGCTAAGCCGCTGGCCTCCTCCCGGGGTCATCAATATCACCACCAGGGCTGATCCTGCTGGCCCGACGATACAGTTAGCGCAGAAAATTATTACGCTACCAACGAGTGGCATATGGGGCAAAGATTAAAACTGATTTTGCTGTTGATCTGCCCATGGTTGCATGTTCCACCGGCGGGACCAACCCGGGGCCGGCAATTATTTTCATCCGGTTAACCTTTACAAGTCCGGCCCAACAAAGCCTTTGCCAGCGCCCGAGATGTTTTTCCGATGCCGGTCCGGTTAAAAAATGCGGCTTGGTTCACACAATACCGGGCCGGTTCGGGCAAGATAAGCCATGCCTTCACAGAACCTCGATCAGGACTGGATATAATTGATCACTTTCAACAGGTTATAACGAACCCATGACAGATGGACTTGCAGTGGTACCCGCACGAGATCGCCGTGACCAGGCCCGGCAACTGGCCGAGCAGGTCACAGCAACCATCGGGCGCATTGTTCTCGGTAAGGATCGGGAAATTCAGCTGGCCCTGGCCTGTCTGCTGGCTCGTGGGCACCTGCTCATCGAAGATGTTCCGGGGGTTGGCAAAACCCTGCTGGCCAGGGCTATTGCGATCGCTCTGGGGCTGGAATATCGGCGCATACAGTTCACCAGTGACCTGCTGCCGGCAGACATCATTGGTGTATCGGTATTCGAACAAAATGAAGCAGCCTTTCGCTTTCATGAAGGTCCGCTGTTTGCCGAACTGGTACTCGCCGACGAAATCAACCGCGCAACACCGAAAGCACAAAGCGCCCTGTTGGAAGCCATGGAAGAACAGCAGGTTACCGCCGATGGAAAAACCTATGATCTGCACGAACCGTTTTTTGTCATCGCCACACAAAACCCGATGCACCAGATCGGTACCTTTCCGCTCCCGGAATCTCAACTTGACCGGTTCCTGATGCGTATCAGCCTCGGTTACCCCGCGGCACAACTTGAACGTCAGCTACTAACCGGCAAAGATCGGCGTTCAATGCTGAACACACTCGAATCTTCTCTGAGCAAGCAAGATATCATTGAAATGCAGAAGACCGCTCACAGCGTGCATGTATCTGAAGCAATACTGGACTATGCACAAGCCCTGGTTCGTTTTACCCGTGAAGCACCGGAAATTGAACTCGGACTTTCGCCACGTGGTACCCAGGATCTGATCAAAGCAGCCAGGTGCTGGGCATTGATCAGTGGTCACTCCGGCGTCCATCCCGAAGACCTCAAGACTGTATTCCCCCCGGTCACCGGTCACCGGCTGCGTAGCCGCAATAACACGAGTCACTCAGATCCGGATATAGCCGCCTTCGTGCTCGAGTCCGTCCCTGTGCCTTGAACACTATCACACAACACTTTAACCAGGCCTTTGGCCGGAAAGTACAGAACTGGGCCCACCGCCGACAGGGCACAGATCCTCGCTCCTGCCGCCTCACCAGCCGCCGGATCTACATTCTACCGACTCGCGCCGGCATCATTTATGCCGTTGTAGTATCTACGATGCTGCTTGGCTCAATGAATTACAACAACAACACGGGTTTCGCACTGACCTTCCTGTTAACCGGCATCGGTATCATCAGTATCTATAACTGCCACCGAAATCTTGCCGATATTTTCCTGCATTTTGTCGGTAGCCGCTCCGTCTTTGCCGGAGAATCGGTACATTTTAACTTCATTATTGAAAACCAGAATACTTACTCCCGCGCACAACTACTCTTCTGTTTTGATGGTCACCAGGAAATCTGCGACGTGCTGGCAGCGGGTGATCGGCAACCCATGAGCGTACGCGTTAACTCAACCCGGCGCGGCCGTCTGAACTTGCCGCGTCTCTTGCTGGCAACACGTTATCCGCTCGGCTTATTTCGTGCCTGGACCTGGATTAACATGGATGTTACCGAGATCATCTACCCGCAACCTGCTGCGGCCGCCCCATCAACAATGATGAGCCACGGCGGCCATTCAATATCCGCTCGGCACTCTGCCGGTGATGAGGATTTTTCCGGGCTTAGGTCGTATCACGTCGGCGACCCACCGAAACGGATCGCCTGGAAGATATTGGCCCACACCGGTGAAACCATGATCACCGAATACAACGATGGCAGCAGAGACCCGGTATGGGTTGACTGGTATGACTATCCGTCGAGCCATCCCGAAGAACGGTTATCGCTGTTGACCAGACGTGCTCTGGACGCTGATCTGGCCGGCCATATATGGGGCCTGCGCATGCCCGGACAGGTAATCGGAGCGGATCGCGGTGCAGCACATCGGCATCAATGTCTGCGGGCGCTGGCCCTGTATGACCCGGGCAGCGGGCAACTGGCCCCATGACAAAGCAACGACAAACAGATTTGCAACTTCGCGAACGGCGTCTTGAAACACCGGATATCTCAGGCGGGCAACTGGGATGGCTGGTGATATCGATCGTCCTCGCCGGTGTACCACATATATTGCACATCCACCCATGGATACCGATTGTTGTTTTCAGCATCCTGGTTTGGCGTATTGTTTTGGCGCTCATGCGCTGGCCACTGCCAAGTGCGTGGATTCGCGTACCGTTGACGATGCTCGGGTTTATCGGTGTGTTATTCAGTTACCAACAATTGTCCGGGCTCAGCGCCGGTTCTGCTCTGCTCCTCATCATGGTAGCGATGAAACTGCTTGAAACCCGCGGACATCGTGACCGGGCAATCGTCGTATTCATATGCTACTTCCTCTTATTCTCAATGTTTCTGCGCGAACAGGCGATCTGGTCTGTGGCCTATCTCGTGATCAGCATTCTGCTTACCACGGCAGCCTTGATCCAGGTTGCCAGAATCGGCGCGGTGATGGCGGCGCCACAGGCCATGGCACATGCCATGCGCATCGTGCTCCAATCTCTGCCAATCGCTCTGCTCCTGTTCCTGTTATTCCCGCGCATCCCCGGACCCTTCTGGTCACTACCAAATGTCAGTGGCGATGCAGTTGCCGGGCTTGCCAACGAACTAAGTCCCGGTGATATCAGCCAACTCGCGCTCTCTGACGAAGTCGCTTTCCGGGTACGCTTTGATGCCGCCCCGCCAGGAGTTTCAGCTCTGTATTGGCGCGGACCGGTCATGGATACCTTTGACGGTCGGAAATGGACGCAACGGGGAACGCAACAACTTACGACACCCGACCGTGCGAGCAGAAACGGACCGGCCATCAGTTATGAGGTTGCGCTCGAACCCCATGGACAACACTGGTTACTCGCACTGGAAACACCACTGAACTGGGATGCGCGAGGTGCTCGTCTTACTACAGCCGGACAATTACTGAGCAAGGCACCCGTCAACCGACGTATGTCCTACCACAGTAGCTCTCTGCTGGGTGCCAGCCGATATCAGGCTATTGACCCGGCCGATCTTAATCGCAGCCGGGCATTACCGACCAGCAACAACCTGCGCAGCATCGTATTCGGTCAGCAACTCCGCAGCGAAGCGACAAGTGATGTCGAATATCTTGAGAAACTCCTGCAATATTTTACCGGCGAGATGTTTTACTACACGCTGCGGCCACCGTCACTCGGTGCCGATCCGATCGATGAATTTCTGTTCGGCGCCCGGCGAGGATTTTGCGGTCATTACGCCTCGGCATTCGCCCTGCTGGCACGGGCGGGCGGAATTCCTGCGCGCATTGTTACCGGCTATCAGGGCGCCGAATTAAATCCATTGGGCAACTACTGGATTGTCAGACAATCAGATGCACATGCATGGGTTGAAGTGTGGCTCGACGGCCGCTGGATTCACTTTGACCCGACCGCGTCGGTCGCGCCGGATCGTATCGAATACGGTTTTGATGCCGCGATGGAATTCAGGAACGAAACCAGTGGCAACCGGCTGGCTGACAACCCGCTGTTGCTGCGTCTTGCTATGAGTTGGGATGCCCTGAATACCAACTGGAATCGCTGGATTTTGAGTTTCGGCCCGGAAACTCAAACAACCCTGATGAGCCTGATCGGTATCTACGATCCAACCACTGAATATTTCATCATAGCGATGGTCGTATCAATCACGGGATTGCTAATACTCGGCGGTTCCATCCAACGTTACCGGGAACGGCCCAAACTCAACAGACTGTTAACCGCCTACCAGCGACTGTGCCGGCGCGCCGGCAAGGTCTCGCGCTGCCGCCAACCTGCCGAGGGTCCGCACGAATATCTTGCCGCGGTATGCCTGCAACGGCCGGATCTCGCTGCTGAACTTCACACCCTGTTCAACATGTATGTGCAACTGCGTTATGACGGAATTGACGATGAACAACTGCGGCAGAAATTTTTCTCCGCCAGCCGAGCCTTCAGACCGGGCGCAGATTAACCCGGGTTAAAAAAAGCAGACCGAGCCCAAACAGCACGATGACCGACAAAATACCAAGGCGCTGACTGCCGGATATCAACGCCACATAACCGATGAGTACAGGCCCGAGCACAGCAGAAAATTTTCCTAGCATGTTATAGAAACCAAAATAGGCGGCACTGCTGTCTGCCGGAATCAAATGTGCAAATAACGATCGGCTCAGACTCTGCACTCCGCCCTGCACAAGACCGATACACGCTGCAAGCACATAGAATTCTGTCGCCGTGGTAATAAATACGGCGGCAGTAGTGATGACAAAATACACTCCAATCCCGACATAAAGCCCGGACCTCGCACCGATCGACCGGCCCAGTCGTCCAAAAAGTAATGCCGCCGGAAAGCCGATAAGGTTGGTCACGAGAATCGCCCGAATCAGGTCCTGCATCGACAGTCCCAGCGATAATCCATAATCGACCGCCATTTTTATAATGGTGTAAACGCCATCGATATATAACCAATAGGCTGCCAGGAACAACACCAGGTTCTTGTCATGGGCGATTTTTCGCAGCGTGCCGATGAATAGCAAAACACCCTCCATGACCCGACGAGGCTCGTGCAACTCTTTACTTTCATGCACCCATAACAACAATGGCAGTGAAAAGATAATCCACCAGAGTGTCACCAGGACAAATGCCAGACGAATCGCTGCGACCTGCGAGTCAAGCCCGAAGGTCGCCGGACTCGAAACCATCCAGATGTTCAGCATAAACAACAATGAACCACCCAGATAGCCAAGACCGTAGCCAAGTGCCGAGACCTGGTGAAAGTGTTCGGCCGGAGTAACATCGACAAGCATCGCGTCATATACCGAATTACTGCCGGCAAAACCGATCGATGCCAGCACGTAACAGGCGATGGCCAGCGGCCATTGTCCGTGAGTGACAAAAAACAACGCCCCGGTCATGACAATGCCAAGCGCTGCCAGCAGGCAGAGCAGTCCCTTGCGGCGGCCCAGTCGGTCGGCAATTGCACCGAGTAATGGCGCAGAAACCGCGACGATTAAACTCGCAACACCATTCGCCATGCCAAGGCGGAAGGTGGTTACTGTCGAATCGACGCCCTCACTCCAGAAATCTGCCAGCAATACCGGGAAAAAAACCGTCACGACAACCAGTGTAAATGCCGAATTTGCCCAGTCATATAGCGCCCAGCCAATCACCGAACGTTGCGACCAGTAGCGTGCCAATCAGCTACCCATCACTTGCAGGCGACGGCTCGGCCGCGACATTTTGAAAGTAGCGCACCAGGACAACCGCATCTTCCTTGCCGTTACGTGCTTTATAGTAATTTTCGCGCAGACCGAGCGCTTTGAAACCAGCCGAATCATACAAACAAAACGCAGATTTATTTGATGGCCTGACTTCCAGGTACATCCGCTCGACAAACGACTGTTGAGCCAGTTGCATCATGCAATCCAGCAACCGTCTGCCAACCCCCTGTCTGCGCAACCGCTCGAGCACGCAGATATTAAGCAGATGTGCCTCGCCGGCGGCAATCGACATGATACCGTAACCAACCGGTTCACCGTCACTGTCCAGCACGAAGTTGCTATAGCCTGCGAGCAGGCAATCACGAAAAATGTTGATACTCCACGGATAATTGTACGTCGCCGCCTCAATTGCAGCGACAGCGTCCAGATCGGACTGTCGCATCGACCGGATGAGCGGCGGTAAATCCTTGACTACGGCGATCACGTGCCGGATGCCTCGCAAACACTGCGAGCCAGACACAGATCTTCCCAGGCCTTGCGTTTCTGTCCGGGACTGCGCAACAGACAGGCCGGGTGGTAGGTCACAATAACCGGTGTCGACTGTTCCGGGCCGGCAAAACTGTGGACCCGCCCGCGCAACTGGCCAACCGGCTTATCTTCATTGAGCAGGTGCTGCGCAGCGATTCGCCCGGCGGCAACAATCAGTTGCGGTTTTACCAGCGCCACCTGGCATCTCAGGAAATCCATACAACTGGCAACCTCATCAACCTGCGGATCGCGATTATTCGGTGGCCGACATTTCAGGATATTAGCTATAAACACACGCTCGCGATCCAACCCCAGTGCCCGCAACATCTCATTTAGCATCTGCCCGGCCTTACCGACAAAGGGTTGACCCTGGCGATCCTCATCGGCACCGGGCGCTTCGCCGATGATCATCCACTGTGCCGCCGGATCACCGCCGCCAAATACCGTTTGTTTGCGCGTCTGATGCAACGAACATTGCGTACAAGCCGACACGGCTGATTCCAGTGCCGACCAATCCATATCTGCCGCGAGAGACTCCTCACTTCCGTCAACCCCGGTGGCTGCATCGGCAGCAATGTCACGCGGCAGCCAGACATCAATATCCAGCGCGTGAAGTATGCGCCGTTGTTCAACACCCATAAACTCAGGCATCAGACCACTGTTCAGGTTCGGGACTCACCCTCTTCCCCACCCTGATGGTTTGTCGACCGTTGTCGCCTGATACAGAACGTGACGATGGGTCCGGATATTGCATAGCCTGTCGCCATCATAAACAACACGACCGGCGGATTGAGAAAGATCAACACCAGCGTCAGCGGTATCGCCAGTAAAAAGGTGAACGAGATACGCCGGTCCGGACTGGCTTCCTTGAAACTGTAAAAATGCAGATGCGACACCATCAGTGCGCCGCCCAGCACGGTCATTGCTGCGGCAAAAGCCAGCGCACCACCCCCTGACCAACCCAGCACGGTACCCAGCCAGACCGTAAAGGTCACCAGGGCGGCCGCCGAAGGGCTTGGCAGGCCCTCGAAAAAACGCTTGTCATCAGTTTCGGGCATGACATTGAACCGCGCCAGTCGCAGTGCAGCGGATGCGGCATACAAAAAAGCAGCAAGCCAGCCAAGTTTACCCCACAGCCACCCATATTCGGCCAACCGGTGCAGACCCCACTGGTAAACGATAATCGCTGGCGCAACGCCAAAAGCGACCAGATCAGAGAGACTGTCAAATTCCTTGCCAAACTCGGACTGGGTACCGGTCAGGCGAGCCAGGCGGCCATCAAGTCCGTCAAGCACCATTGCAATGAATAACGCCACAGCACTACGCGGGAAGTTGCCGTCGATCGCAGCAACAATACCGTAAAATCCGGCAAACAGGACGCCGGTCGTGACCAGATTGGGGAACAGATAAATCCCCTTATGGCCTGCGACGAGAAACTTCTTTTGTGGGTCTTCTGTTGACACTTTGTTATTTTCCGTTACTGGTAACAGTGTGCCACGGTGAGCAGCGGAAAACACGCACCAAACGCTTGACAGCCTGCTTATTTTGGCGCCAGATCAGCCAGAACGCTGGTTCCCGCGTGAACATAGGCATGTTCCTGCACCCGGACTACCGCGCTGACCGGCAGGTAAACCTCCGCACACGGCGCCAGGCGCAGGTAAGCAAACCGCTGTCCCTGCCCGACTCGCTCGCCGTAGCGCACAAATGTCTTCGGCCCCCTTCTGCGGCCCAGGCGCGGAAACAACAGCACAACATTATCCTGCTCCTCGCTGCGTACCCACAGGCCTCGCGGAGACTCGTTCAGGTCGGTTGGGGCGACTTGCTCAACGACATTAAGAATAGCCCCTTCAATCGGTGATCTGACGGTATAAGCACCGAAGTGGTTGGTTTTAATCGAGACCCGCGTCCACTCACCCTGCAAAATGCCGCTGACATCCGTCGCGATGTCAACGATCCAACCATCTACAGGCGCTACAACTGCGAGCGGCATCGGCGGTATGCTGCGCATCGGGTCACGAAACAGCAGGAACAACAAAATATAGAGTACAGCGGCCGGGCTTGCCCAAATCGGCTCCCAATACCAACCGATCAACAAGCCGCCAATCGCCACTATGATCAACCATGGCCATCCTTCGCCGGCAATCATGGATTTTCGATGCGCTACCACCTCTGCAAACTAACTTTCACAGCCTGTATCGTCAACCTGACCCGACCCGCTAAACTGGATAGAATGAATCCGATTATGTGTCCGCAAACCCATTCCTGACAGAAAGAATATAATCCATGCGACTTAGCCAACTACCCCTGACGACTTTCAAAGAAACGCCCGCCGAGGCAGAAATCATTAGCCATCAGCTCATGCTGCGCGCCGGTTTGATACGCCGTCTCGCGTCGGGTCTGTTTACCTGGCTGCCGATCGGATTGCGCGTTCTGCGCAAGGTCGAAAATATTATCCGCGAGGAGATGAATCATGCCGGTGCCTTTGAACTGCTAATGCCTGCCGTGCAACCGGCAGAACTATGGCAGGAATCGGGTCGCTGGGACCGCTATGGCCACCTGCTGCTGCGCATGACCGACCGCCATAAGCGTAACTTCTGTTTCGGCCCGACCCATGAAGAAGTCATTACCGATATCGCAAGGCGTGAACTTAAAAGTTATCGCCAGTTACCGGTTAACTACTATCAGATTCAGACAAAATTTCGTGACGAGATTCGGCCACGATTCGGTGTCATGCGAGCCCGTGAGTTCATCATGAAAGATGCCTACTCATTCCACATCGATCAGGCGTCGCTTGAAAAAACCTATACCCGCATGGCCGACGCTTACTCACGAATCTTCACCCGGCTAGGATTGCATTTTCGTCCGGTCGATGCCGACAGCGGTCAAATCGGTGGAGCCCGGTCCCAGGAATTTCATGTGCTGGCCGACTCGGGCGAAGATGCCATTGCCTATTGTGAAGCCAGCGGGTTCGCCGCCAATGTCGAGCTTGCCCCGGCCCTCGCTCCCACCACGCAGCGCCGGCCGGCTACCGCCACTCTGGCCGCTGTACCTACCCCATCGATTCGCAGCATCGACGAGGTTGCGCAATTCCTCTCGGCTGAACCTGCACAGTGCCTGAAAACACTGATTGTCGAGGGTGAAAAAGACCACCTGATCGCGCTGGTTCTACGTGGCGATCATCAATTAAATATTATCAAAGCAGAAAAACTTCCCGGTGTTGCTGCACCGCTGCAAATGGCTTCAGCCGAGCGCATCGAGGCCACCATCGGCTGTCCGCCCGGTTTCGTCGGGCCGGTCGGCCTGACCATCCCGGTGTTTGCCGATCACAGCGCCGTACATACGGCAGATTTTATCTGTGGCGCCAACCAGGTCGACCAGCATCTGACCGGCGTCAACTGGGATCGCGACCTCGACGAACCGGAAGCGGTCGACATTCGCAATGTCACCGCCGGCGACCTGACGACGGATGGGGGCATATTATCGATTGCCCGTGGGGTTGAAGTGGGTCATATCTTTCAGCTTGGTGACAAGTACAGTCACAGCATGAATGCCCGGGTACTCGATCACCACGGTCGTGAAGTCAGTATGCTGATGGGTTGCTACGGAATCGGCGTCACGCGCATCGTAGCGGCAGCTATCGAACAGAATCATGACCAACACGGCATCGTCTGGCCGGAGCCAATGAGTCCTTTCGCGGTAACCATATTGACCCTGAACCCGAAAAAAACACCCGAGGTCAACCAGGCGGCCGAGGCCCTGCTCAAGGACCTTGAGGCGGCCAACCTGACGGTCCTGTTCGATGACCGCGATGCACGTCCCGGGGTAAAATTTGCCGACGCGGATCTGCTGGGGATTCCGCACCGGGTGGTTATCGGTGCACGCGGATTACGTGACGGCGCCATCGAATACCGACATCGCAAGACCGGCGAAGAAACCAGGCTGGCCATCAACGACGCGGCTGATTTTCTGCAGGAACGTGTAGCCCGGGACTGACGATGTTCCGATTATTCAAGCTGTTGCTATCCACAGCCACCCTGACCGGTATGCTGGCGTTACCGGCTGGCCACGCGGCGGAGTCGCCGGATCCGGTTCTGCGCCAGCGGCTGCGCGAAGC
>PBZD01000139.1 GCA_002729875.1 Chromatiales bacterium
GCGCATCGTTGGGGGTGTGGCAGTAACGACAACGACCGATGTCCGTCAGGTATTTCCCGTAGACCGCCTCGTCAGACCGGTCGGGAGTTTTTGCCGATGACGGCGATAAAGTTGCCAGCGACACCTTGTATATGCGCTCGCTCAACACCCGGCCCCGACCCGGTTGTTCATGCACCACCGGCGGCAGCGTCAGAATATAGCCGGCAATTGCATCGGCATCCTCGTCGCTGAGCGCGTGCAGGTTAAGCCACATGTTGGGATGCAGCGGTGCGCCGTCGGGCCGTAACCCGTCGCGGAACGCACGGATGATGTCGGCTTTGGACCAGCCGCCGATACCGGTTACCGGATCCGGGGTGATATTCGGCTCGCACAATTTCGACGTCACGAAATCCACTGAGTCCTTGCCGCGCGGGTTGTCGTTGTTACCCCAGACCGGGCAGTCGATGCCGGCATAGTTGGCGATAATGGGCGGCCGGCCGTCTATCGCATTGTTTGGCGCCGAATGACATTGCGCACAAAGCGCAATGGTTTCGGCAAGGTACCGGCCGCGTTCCAGGGTTGCGTTCTGTTCGACATCGGCAAGGACGGGTAACGACAACCATAATACCGCGCAGACCGCCGCGCGGGCAGATCCATGCATCCCGAAGGTAGCTGAAATTCTCATTGCTATACTCACTTTTCCCGACTCGGTCGGACTATCGTTACCCTACAGGCTACCACAGACCAAGAGAATGACTCATGACTAAGCATCGGCGAACCCTTCAGGCCTTAGCTCAGCAAAGCCTGGTGCGGTGCGTTATAAAAATGCTGTCAGACACCCATTACCGGATTCTCGTTGCCGCCACGCTGGTAATGCTTGCGGCAACGGTGAGCCTTGCCGACGAACCGTTGCCACAGATCACGGTGCCCGATGGTTTTAGCGCAACTGTTTTTCATCCCGGCCTCGGTGCGACCCGGCATCTTGCGGTGCGCGACAATGGCGATGTGTATGTGGCGCGCAGTTTCCGCGTCGAGCGGCGCATGTTCGGGCAGAAAGCTGCATGGGGTGCGTTGATCGCATTGCGTGATGAAGACGGTGACGGCGTCGCCGATATTGTCGAACCGTTCGGCCCGACCGATATCACCAGCGAAGCGCGCATTCACAATGGGCACTTGTATTTCTCGTCCGACCAGGTCGTCTACCGGATGAAACTTGATGATAACCTCGTGCCGAAAACCGTAGCCGAACCGCTTGCCGGCGGTTTCCCGATGAACAATTCGCACGGCACCAAGACGCTGGCCTTCGATGGCGCCGGCAACATGTACGTGAATTCGGGCACGCCGTCGAATGCCTGTGAGTCGAAACGCATGGCGCTCCACGCACCGGGTTTAAACCCGTGCCCGCAACGCAAGCGCTCGGCAGGCATCTGGAAATTCAGCGATGGCAAACAAAACCAGGACCAGGTGCGCGACGGTAAGCGTTACGTTACCGGCACGCGTAACATTGTCGCGATGGCGTGGAACCCGTGGGCCGATAAACTCTATTTCGTCATGCACGGCCGTGACAGCATCGGCATGCTCAACCCGGATTATTACTCGAAGCAAGATAACTCCGAGATACCCGCCGAGGAATTTCATCTCGCCGAAGCGGGCGATGATTTTGGCTGGCCATACACCTATTACGATCCGCGCACCAACCGCCGCATGCAGGACCCCGGTTACGGCGGCGACGGCAAGACCGAGGCAGACGGTGACTACAAGAAACCGTTGATTGCGTTTCCCGCACACTGGGCGCCAAACGACCTGCTGTTCCATTCCGGGCATAATCTGCCCGCCAAGTATGCACAGGGTGCATTCATCGTATTCCACGGTTCGTGGAACCGGATACCGTTCGAACAAGGCGGCTTCAAAGTCGTGTTCGTGCCGATGCAGGTCGGTCGGGTAACCGGTGACTGGGAGGTGTTTGCCGATGGGTTCACAGGATCCGGTCCCGTCAAAAACCCCGGCCAGTCCGCATACCGACCTACCGGTCTGGCAGAAGGCCCGGATGGTTCGATCTACATTAGCGAGGATATGCTCGGGCGGATCTGGAAGGTATCGCCCGAATAAAAAAACACCTTTTAACCTTCGCTAACAGGAGAGCAGGGAATTTATTGAGGCAAAGCGTTCTTCTCAGTAACCGCAAGTGAAGATCAAGTCGCTTCCCTGCTAAAACGCGTGCTTGATCCTGCCCGCAACTACCCTGTAATCGCCAACCAGCCCCTGCCGAAAACGCTCGAACTCGATCTGAATCATCAACTTTCCTGTCCGGCATCGCCTGAAGAATTTGCAGATTATGCAAACGACACACCTTCCGCAGGAATGCCCTACGGCACGGCTCCACTCTCTGAACTCACCCGGGCGCATACCACTGACCCACTGGCGGTGGTTCGCCCGCCCCTGTTTGAGCGGCCAGGCGCCGCGCCGCTGATTCCAGCAGGCCTGTTTCGCTTGTTCCCGGGCGGTTGTAGCAACTCCGTACCAAGCTCACGCTGTCGTCAAGCAACGCTTTGGGCAGGTTGAAATCCTCGCGCAAACTGCATTGCAGCACATCGTCGTCATTGTATATCCGGTGCATAGCCTCGCGATATACTGCGCACATCGTGGCCACCAGCGAGGGCTCGCGATCAAACAGATCACCGCGCACAGCAAGACCTGTACTGGGCAGGCGAATTTGATCGCCAAGGTAGGTGATCAGGTGAGCATCACGCCCCAGGACCTGGGGCGGCAACAGCAGGGAACTGAGCAACGCTCCACAGACGCTGCCATTGAGCAGCAGGCCCAGGCGGGAAATGTCATCACGCGCCGGCAGCAATTCGGCGCCAACGCCGTTCTCGGCCAGCACGGATGCCAGCATTCCAGCGGGCGGTGCGGCGTCGGGAAAAGTAGCGACTGACCGGGCCTGCAAATCATCGAGGTTTTGCATCGGCGACCTGCCATACAACCAGAACATGGGTCGGTCACAGGCGATGAATACCAGTTTGTAGTCATCGCCGCGCAGCACAGCGTCGAGGGCCGCGCCGCAGGCAGCGTGGAAGGTTCGTAGCGGCAAATCCCCGGCTGCGACGAAGTTTGTATCGACCAGCACCACCTGTAGCCCTTCCGTGTTATACAGGCCACAACGTCTGGCAATGAAGTGACAGAGCAACTCGTGGATATCGAAGGCCTTGTAGCCCAGTTGAACCGTTAACAAGCCGCAGACCCTTGCAGCAATGCGCACCGGGTCGAGCAGTCGAAGTGCGGCATAACCTGCTTGGCAAATGTTTCGATATACGCTCCCGGGCTGGACATGCCGGCAGGCCAGACAAAGCCATCAACACCGAGCTCAACCAGGGCCTGAAAACGCGGTATCGCCTCTTGCGGTGTCCCGGCGATCGCGACTGCGTCCAGAATACGGTCGGTCAGCAAATCCTTGTGTCGAGCCTCGTTACTGGCGTGCTCGGCGTAATCATACTGGGATTTCATCATGGTCAATTCTTCGTAGAGCTGGTCATCAAAGTAATCCCGGGGCACCGTCGCAAAAACGGTGCCGGCTGCGACCGATGCGTAACCTTTAACCTCTTCACGCGCTCGATTGCGATCGTCTGATACGGCACAGGCAACACGCACCAGGAGTTTGATATCGTTAAAGTCGCGCCCCGCTTCTTCGGCGCCTGCCCGTATGTTGTCCAGGGCATATTGCACCAGGCGCGGATTCGAGCCGACCTGGAACAGCACGCCATCGGCCAGTCGACCGCCAAGGCGCAGTGACCGGGGACCCGAACAGGCCATAACGATCGGCACATCCCGCTCCGACCAGGCCATGCGCAGCTCTTTGCCCTCGTATTTGGTTGGTTCGCCGCGAATCAAGGCGCGCAGAGTCCTGACCTTTTCTTCAAACACCACCAGACGCTCCGGCTTCAGGCCCAGGTTATGCACGGCACTTTCACCTACTCCGATACCGCAGATAGCCCGACCGCCGGACAGTTCCTGCAGGCTGGCCCAGCTATTGGCCAGCACTGCGGGATGCCGGGTCACCGTATGGGTGACGCCAGTAGCCAGCGCAAGCTGTTCGGTCTGCACGGCCAGCGCAGCCAGGATACTGTATGGATCACGCATTACCGAGTGCGAATCGGCTATCCAGACACCACTATAGCCCAGCTGTTCGGCACGCAATGCCAGATCGATACAGCCCTGGATCGGGCGATTGGGCAGGATACCCAGGTCGAACGATATGCTCATATTCCCGCCCGGTGACACTCAGCGTCTACACCGGCTAACACTAACGCCCCTGACGCTACCTGTCTAGCCTGCTGGGGGGGGCAAGACTTTAACTCTCAGGGTGCCGACTCGGTAACAGAGTACCGCCTTGTTAAGCACCTGTTCCTCGCTCATCTGTATTTCAGTGCCGTGGACACGAAACGCTTTTTTCGCCTACAGTACTGGCACATACTTACGTTGTGTACCCCGTCAGCGCCTATGGGACAGATATGACACCATGGGCTTCAGCAAATAAAGTATCCATTGCTATTATGAGTATGACTGTTGGGATTTACTTATTTCTGGTGTGGCTTGCAAATTAACCTACAGGAATCTCTATAAAATGCATTTTCGCCTGTCACTGAAGTCGGTGGAAACATTTGAATCCAGCCAGGTTAAGCGTTGGGTTCATCTGACCCTCTGATATTCCACTTCAGATTCAATGGAATTTCCTATCCTTGAGCCCAAATTTAGTGCGCAGCGGCAGGAGTATGCACCCGTCCGGTTTGCGCTACTCTTTCTAATGGGTGCTTTTAGTCTCAGACCCCTGAACAGGAAAATTGGTTGTAACAGACGTGACTGATGGCCTGCTCCTCGGCGCGGATATATAACGTTCCCGCAGGAAAATACAGAACCAATTAAGGAGTTTGAAAAATTTGATTAAAAAGAGGTGACAATTGATCTGCGCCTAACCATGTCAGATGGTGCTGGTCAAAATAATATAATTCGCCATTGCGCATTACCTGGCAACGGTCATATGGGTCACACAGAACATGATGCGGGTAGAGAACCGTGACACCTGATAGCCCGGTTACTTTGTCAAGTTGCTGATAAATCACCTGTTGACGATCAAAATGCACATCTTTTGTGAGGCCAATAGTCTGTTTCTTCTCAAGTATTTGCAAACGCAACAGTGTATTTGGCAAATGGACGCCCACCTCCGGGATCGGAGCCAGAATCCAGACCCGTTTGCCGTGAGACCGGATCGCTTCAATAGTCTTCTGGAATAACCTTGCGAAGGCTTTTTGACCTCCAGGTTCTGAAGCTTCTTTGGACTGGGTGTCAGCTATATCCATGGTACCGGTGTAAATCGCCCAACGAGCAACTAGAACGACATCTGTAACAAGTGGGTGCTTGACAATGCGCTCGAACACAAAGTCATTGAAATTCCGGCACTTGACCGGGACTGATTCCTCCAGCCAGACAATGCCCAGTAATGGAGGACATCCATTTTTTGCCGCCAATCTTCCAGCACGGTGATTAGATGCCGCAAAGCCACTAACCGCTTTGGCGAGAGTACCGGCATGGGAATCTCCCCACAGAACAAAACTTAAATCTTTTATGTCCGGGTCGCCCAGTACACAGTAATTCTTATCATTCAAATCAAAAATTGATTGATCCCAGCAAGGCCAGTCATTGGCCTCACGATCTTTATCGGCGGCAAGGATATTTAGAGTTTGAGTATCGTATTGCTGCCAGGGCAAGTCGCGCAATACTATCGCACTAAAACCTGCCGCCAATGAGATGCAAATCAGTAACCCTGCCCCAAGAAAGACAGAACGGCGGCGCAGCAACAGACCAGGCCCACGCACAGGTCTCTCTACATAGTAATAGGAGAATATAGACAAACCTAATGTCGCAACAAGGACAATAATAACCTGCAACCAGTCAGTAACAGCTGGCATGCTATTTTTCGCGAAAACCAACAGGGGCCAATGCCACAGGTAAAGAGGATAGGAAATCAAGCCGATACCCACCAGCAGCCTCGATTGCAGTATACGACTGACAATATTTGCAGCACCCATACCTGACCAAATGATGAGCCCGGTGCCCAGGCATGGGATTAAAGCGTTAACACCAGGAAATACAGTCTCAGTCGAAAATGTCGTGGTGGCAAAGATAATAAGACCAGCCCCAATAATTCCCATGAGGTTTCGCATACCCCTTTCTGTTTCCACCTGCCTGGGAATCATCGCCAGGATAGCGCCAATACCAATCTCCCAAATGCGGACACTTGCCAGGTAAAAACCTGCATCAGGGTTGATTCTGATAAGCCAAATGCCGGTGCCGAAAGAGGCAACAGAGAGAATTGCTGTGCATAATGCATAGCGGGCGTGAAAAAAACGCTTTACACAAAGCAGGTAAAACGGGAACAGGATGTAAAACTGTTCCTCAACGGCAAGAGACCATGTGTGGAGCAGAGGTACATTCTCTGCAGAATCAGAAAAATATCCTGCATTGGCAAGGAAGTAGTGATTTGAAATGAAGAGTGCCGTCGCAATAATGCTTTCCCCGAATGCGATACGGTCATCCGGCAGTGCAAACCAGAACACAAAAACCGCACAAACAAACAGCATGGTAAAGAGCGCCGGAAAGATTCTTCGCACTCTTCGCTCGTAAAAGTAAGCCATTGAAAATTGATTAGTCTTCAGTTTTGGCAAGATGATGCCGGTAATCAGAAAACCGGAAATCACAAAAAAAACATCGACGCCAATAAATCCCCCTGAAAATGGGAAAATTTCAGCGTGGTAGAAAATTACCGCCAAAACTGCAATTGCACGAAGACCGTCAATGTCTGGTCGGTAGACTGGATCCTGAATACCTGGAGCCAATCGAGTATTGTTAGCTGACATTCGAGATAGCGCCCATTGCGGGGCTCTTTTGCTGAGTTTGGCTAACCAGTAATAATTTTCTCATAACTCTATATGGAATTTTTAGTTGGTAGTTATTTCTTCCCGAAGAAAAATAGCAACTCGTGAACCCAGAAAAACAATTCATAATTTCATTAATAAACATATTTCATAAATTCAGAGCATTGAATTAGGCTATTTTAGCCATTTCTGCCGAGCTCAAAGATAACAATTCATTTCGACTGTATCACGCATTAACCGAGGTAAAAATATATGGAAATAAAAAAGTCCCATTCTTTGCAGCAGCGGTTTAACCCTTTGCTACAGAAAAAACGGTTTGTTCTGACATCTGCCATCAATGGTTCAATTGATGATAAAACTGCACCCC
>PBZD01000140.1 GCA_002729875.1 Chromatiales bacterium
CAAACTTACATTAAATGGTGAGAAGAGAACCTTAGAAGTGCCTTCACACAGGCTTCTTTCGGATTTGTTGCGGGACGTCCTTGGTCTCACTGGAACTAAAGAGGGCTGCGGGACCGGCGACTGCGGAGCCTGCACGGTCATTCTTAACGGTAAGCCAGTCAACTCCTGCCTCATTTTTTCCGGCGAGCTGGATGGCGCCGATCTGTTGACTATTGAAGGCCTCCAAACCGAAAGTGAATTGCATCCAGTGCAAAAGGCGTTTCTTCAGGACGGCGGTGTTCAGTGCGGTTACTGCACCCCTGGAATGATAATGACGGCTAAGGCATTCCTGAAAGAGAACGAGGATCCGAGTGATGACGAGATTCGTTTCGCTTTATCTGGAAATCTATGTCGCTGTACGGGTTACACCAAAATCGTTCGCGCCGTAAGAAACGCAGCCGCAGAAATGAGACGACTAGATCAAGGTTCGGGCATAGATGGAGCCTCCGAATGACGGAACTGAAATACGTTGGTCAAGCTATTACGCGGGTAGACGCGACCGACAAGGTTACTGGTGCAACGGTCTACGGCTATGATTTGATTCTGCCCGACATGCTGCACGGAAAGGTTCTGTTTAGTCCACGGGCCCATGCTCGGATAAAGCATATAGATACAAACAGCGCCAAAGCACTTCCGGGTGTTGTGGCAGTGATCACGGCAGATGATGCGCCGTGGATGCACGGGGAATCCATCCGCGATAAACCTTTTCTGGCCCGGGACAAGGTTCGCTACATCGGAGAGCCCGTGGCTGCTGTGGCCGCCATCGACGAGGATACAGCCCAGGCGGCAATAGAGTTGATAACGGTAGAGTATGAGGAACTACCAGCTTACTTTTCTCCAGAAGATTCGTGCAAGCCGACAGCGACGCTGATCCATGACGATTTTGCCAATTATCGCAAAAGCGACTTCGTCGTCGGTGGCTCGCTGCCTAACGTCTGCGAACACTTCAAGCTCAGAACCGGCAATGTTGAGACCGGTTTCAGCGAGTCTGACCTGGTGCTTGAGGAACGATATACGGTGCCAGTGATTCAGCATGCCGCTATGGAACCACACGCGGCGCATGCCCAGGTGGATGCTGAAAGCGGAAAGATCACCATATGGTCGGCTAACGATGCGCCTTTTCGTGCTCGGGAAGAGATGGCGGAGGCTCTTGACTTACCGAAAGAAAAGATCCGGATGCTCAATCCGTATCAGGGCGGAGGATTCGGCTCCAAAGGCGGACTTAAGCTTGAGCCTATCGCTGTCGCTCTGGCCTACCAGACAAACGCTCGGCCGGTACGTGTGAAGTTCACCCGGCAGGAGACCTTTGTTTCAACCCTTACACGGCACGAGGCTGTTATTTATATCAAGAGCGGCGTCATGAAGAACGGTCAACTGCACGCTCGACAGATGACAATCTATTGGGGTGCCGGAGCTTACGCGGAGAAGAGTGCAACAGTTTGTATCCGGGGAAGTTTGCCGGCCCCGGGACCTTACCGCATACCCCATGTCAAAGTTGACGGACATTCCGTCTACACCAATAAACCTGTCGCAGGCGCCTTCCGGGCTTATGGCATTCCCCAGGGGACCTGGGCAACTGAGCAACATATGGATGAGCTTGCCCGACGTCTGGAGATGGACCCCCTTAATTTTCGGTTGGCGAATATTTTCATTGAGGGAGATGTCACGTACTGGGGCGAGCAGCTGCATGCCGTGGGCCTCAAGGAAACCCTGATGAAGGCAGCCGAGTCCATTGATTGGAACAAGCCGGCCGCAAAAGGGCACGGCCGGGGACTCGCCTGCATCATAAAACCTACAAGGACTCCGACTTACTCCAATGCTGCTGTACTGCTTAATAACCAGGGTGAAGTGACAGTCTTGGCAGGAACTGTCGAAATTGGCCAGGGATGCAACACTATACTTTGCCAGATTGTCGCGGAAGAACTTAAGGTGCCACTCGACAAGGTTCATTTAGCGCCTTTGGATACCGATACGACACCCTTCGATTCTTCCACCACGTCCAGCAGAAGCACTTATCACATGGGCAACGCTGTACGGCTCGCGACCATCCACGCACGGGAACAACTCACAGATATGGCGGCGCCGATCTTCAGCCCTGATGCTGATGAAGAGAACCTCGTATTCTCTGATGGAATGGTATTCTGCGGTAATGAGCCTGAGACTGCCCGATCCATCGGTGAGATTGTTCGACATGGACTGGGCGAAGATGGTGTTTTGCGAGGCAAGGGCTACTTCTCGCCACAGGGCATAAAGGATCTGGATTTGGAGACGGGCCGTAGTGATCGCACCTCAGCTTTCTATATGTACGGCACGCAGGCAGCGGAAGTGACGGTAGATGAAGAAACCGGAGCGGTGCGCGTGCTTCGAATCGCCGCAGCGCACGATGTCGGGAAAGCCATCAACCCGGTAAACTGCGCGGCACAGATCGAGGGGGGCGTTGCAATGGGGGTCGGAGCGGCACTGCATGAACAACTGGTCACCAACGACCAGGGCAAGATTCTGAACCCGTCCTTTCTGGACTATCACTTACTTACCTGCATGGATTCGCCAGAAATAACTCCGATCATAGTCGAGTGCCCGGATCCCGATGGGCCATATGGGGCCAAGGGACTAGGGGAACCACCCGTGGCGCCGCCACCAGCAGCCATTGGAAATGCCGTCGCTATGGCCGTGGGACACAGGATTCATGATCTCCCCTTAACTCCCGAGCGGGTTTACTGGGCTATCCAGCAACGAAATGATAAGAATGCTATCGATAGCCAGGTATAAAGAAGGAATGAAACACTACGCATCCGCACCGAATACACTTGGTGACTCCAATCTGGAGGCCCGGGCGCTCAATTTGCCGGTAGCGGAGTGTCTGTGCTCTGTTGTCTCCAACGAATGGGTCAACGACGAATACATGTGCATGACCCTGGAGGCGCCACCAAAGGCACTTACCGCGCAGGCCGGGCAGTTCTTCCAGGTGCTCTGTCCTTCACCCGACGAAGGGGGATTGTGGGTGCGCCGACCTATGAGCATCTACCAGGTCGACCGTGCGCGCAGGCGGATCGAGTTCATGTATAAATGCATCGGCCGAGGAACGAAAGGCATGGGGCAACTCGTGCCGGGTGACGAACTCAGTGTAGTCGGACCGTTGGGGAACGGCTTCTCGTTAGATCCAGCGTGGCAGAACATCGTTGTGCTGGGGCGCGGTGTCGGCCTCGCAACACTGGCCCCGATTTCTCAACTTGCCGCCGAGCGGGCGGTAGGTGTGACGACTATACTAAGCGCCCGGAACCCAAAGCTAGTCATGTCGACCGATGTATTCCAGCGTGTAGGCGCAGATCTCGTGACCATTACTGATTCAGACGGATCTAGCGCTACCAACAACGTCGAATCCATTATTGAGAGTCTGATCTCGGACGGCCGGGCTGACGCGTTCTTTGTGTGCGGTTCGAATCGGCTGCTGTTGCTGATGAAAAAACTCGGTAAGAAACACGGCATTCCCGGGCAAGTGGCGATGGAGCAAATTATGGCCTGCGGATTGGGGCCTTGTTACATTTGCGTTCGCACCTTTGAGGTCGATGGTAAGAATGTGCTTCGCCGCGTCTGTAAGGATGGGCCGGTATTTGACATGCAGGAAGCAGTCGCATGGTAGATCTTTCAGTAAAGATTGGCGAGGTCGAACTCGCGAACCCCTTAATGCCGGCTTCAGGCACTTTTTCCTATGAGTTTGCCGACATCATCGATCTCAACCGGCTTGGTGCGATGGTTGCAAAAACCGTGTCGCGTGATTTTCGCGCCGGTAACCCCACTCCTCGGATGGCGGAGACCGAAGCAGGAATAATCCAGTCCCCCGGCCTGCCGAGCAACGGCATACAATATTTTCTCGATGAGATGCTACCGGAGTATAAGCGTTACACGCCACCGATGGTCGCCAGCATTTCAGCCGAAACGACAGACGATTTTGCTGAAATGGCTCGGGACATCAGCGTCCCGGGCGTGGACGTCATTGAGGTGAATATTTCGTGCCCGACGCGTGATCCGCGCGGCGGAAATTTCGCACTGCAGGCAAACCATACAAGGAACGTAGTGAGCGCGATTCACGCCGCAACCAATAAGCCGGTGTGGGCAAAGCTGTCACCGAATGCAGGGGATATCGTTGGCATCGCGCTGGCAGCAGAAGAGGCAGGGGCTGATGCGCTGGTGATTGCGAACACTTTTCTTGCCTTGAAAATTCGCACCGATAATTTTCGTCCGGCGTTGGGGAACAAGTTCGGCGGCCTGGTGTCGCCTGCGCTCAAACCAATCATTATGCGTATGGTGTATCAAGTCGCCAGGGAAGTCTCCATCCCGATCATTGGACTTGGCGGCGTTTGCAAGGCGGAAGACGTCGTAGAATACATGCTCGCCGGCGCTTCCGCGGTCGGTGTGGGCTATGCTGCTTTCAGAAATCCCACCGCCCTCCCTGCGATCATCGATGATCTGGAGCGATGGTGCGACGAGCGCGGCATTGAGCACATCTGCGACTTGACCGGTGCAGTCCGCGATGACGATATGGAAACGGATACGTACGTGGCGGCATCGTCGATTTAGTACGTCGTTATATCAAGCGTATTATCTCCGCAAATGCCGTTACGTCCTTTGCAAGATACGAGACGTCATCGGTTACGACTCAAAGATGTGACCAGGGGAATTGGGAATGACTGCAACCGGCAATCCGCTCAGCAAGGAAGATATTTCCGCTCAGAAGAGCGGCTACATGACCGTAGCCGACACGTTCGTTTTGTAAAAAGGTAGATATGAAACTGCAACAGCATGGTCGTTACGACTATTCAGCCATCAACACCAGACCGAATTATTACTGGCCCGACGGGAAGCGGCTGGCAGTTTACATAGCAGTGAATATTGAACACTTTAGCTTTGGCGAAGGTTTGGGGCACACGCCAACACACCTTGGGCCGCCACCCGATGTACGCAATTTCTCCTGGCGCGACTATGGCCTGCGCGTCGGAATCTGGCGAATTTTCGATCTGTTGGATGAACTTGGAATCCCTGCATCCCACCTGATGAATTCCACAATATACGATTACGCACCGCAAATTCCCGAACGGATACGTCAACGTGGTGATGAGCTCCTGGGACATGGCCGTACCAACACAGAGCGGCAGGGGGACTATCCGGAAGACCAGGAACGTGAACTGATCCAGGAAGCTACAGAGGCCTTTAGACAAAACGAAGGAAAGACCCCCGACGGCTGGATGGGCCCATGGATATCCGAAAGCCTTATAACTCCAGATCTTCTCCGCGAAGAAGGATACCTGTTTGTCATGGACTGGTCTTGCGACGATCAACCGATCTGGATGAAAACACGCTCAGGGCCGCTGCTGTCAATCCCCTACCATATAGAGATCAATGACTCACCTGCCCAATTGACCCGATTTCAAACGGCGGAAGAATTTACCGATATGACGATCGGGCATTTCGATGAAATGCTGCGGCAGTCGAAGGATCAACCGCTTGTGTTCAGTCTGGCGCTGCATTCCTTCGTTGTTGGGCAACCCTACCGGTTGGCGGGGCTCAGGAATATCCTCACACATATTGTCGAACACCCGGATGCGGAGAAAATATGGCTCACGCGTCCTGGTGAGATCTTTGATCACGTTTCATCACTGCCGCCAGGAACGGTGCCTGGAGACGAACGCTCTTAGTGCCCATCTGTGCCCCGGCAACGGTATATGGATAGAAAGGGCGGTTTGAATAAGCGAGTATTTTGTCATCATCGTTACTCAGGAGAGGAACGATGATGACAAAGAAGAAAGACAGCGCAGAGAAAGCAATCCAGGATATTCGTCGGGCAACTAGATTATGTTGAATACAGCAACCCCCAATCTTGTGGATTAGATATCATTACGTAGTGTTCAGTTTATTTTCCAAGAGCATAAACTTGGAAGGGCGTCGAACCAATGACGCAACAACGAGCAGAGCAAGAAAGACACAGATAATAATGAAAGGGTCACACTAGACCATAGAAAATATTGGGGGATTTGCACAATGAAAAAAGCTCTCTTAGCCCTAGGGTTGTTTGCAGTATCACATGCCGCCAACGCTGTTCAGGTGTTCTTGGTCTCACACCACCAGACGGGTACCGCCGGCACCATCAACACGGTGATCACCGATGGCAGTCATACTAGCGGTATTGGTGGCGCATCGACTGCGGTCTGGGACTGGGATGGCACGACACTCAGCTCGACCGGTCTATATTCGGCCGTGATCAGCGTTGGCAGCAGCCCGGTTTCGACGACAATCCTTTCGGATCAGATCACGGATCTGACGATCGATACCAGTACGAACTCGGCGGGTGGCTCGACTTCCTATGTCTGTGTCGAAGGTGCGTTCCTGAGCGGGATTGGCGTCAGCGGTTGTGGTGGTCACAACTTCGGTACGAACTCGATGAATGAGTCCACGACAGTGTGGGGCCCGGGTCTCGCAACCAGCCAGACGATCGGCGGTGACGACATGGTGACGGCTGGCGGCCCGCGCGATATCACGGCGTACGACTTCAGCTTATCAAGCTGGGATGGCACCACGCTGATCATCGGCAACGGCGTTGCGGTTGGTAGCAATTCTGGCGGCCTCCGCGGTGAGGCGATGATCTTCACGACACCGGTACCGGCGGCTGCCTGGCTGTTCGGTTCGGCGCTAGGTCTACTTGGCTGGGCGAGACGCAGAAAAGCCAGCTAATGTTTCGGACTGATTCGGTATCCCCTTAGCCGAATCGATCCATGATTAAGAACCCGGCCTTGTGTGCCGGGTTTTTCTTTTTCCATGAATGATCGGAGTTAGCCGATAGCGGGCAGTCGGCTCAGGAGCATCGGCATTAGACATTTCAGGGCCGATCTCCTGGGGGGTATCTAGCCTGCATATTGCATGAGTAAGAGATTTTTTGGCGATGAATTATAAAGGAAATTAACGGCTCGCCGTTCTTATTGGTGCAATATGCAGGCTAGGGTCGAGCAAGGACGACTTCGATTTCGATTAAGACGCCCGGCCCCGCGAGGCCAGCAATCTGGATGGCTGAGCGGGCCGGCTTGTTCGGCTGTTCTTCCGTGCCGAAATGTTTCGAGTAGGACCGCATGAAACCCGCAAAGTCCATGCGGCCATCCAGTTCGGGATCACCGACGAGAAAGACAGTCATCTTGACGACGTCGCCAAAACCAAGGCCGAGTTTTTCGAGAGATGCTGCCAACCGCCCGAAAACGCTGTTTGCCTGCGCTTCGGTGTCGCCATAGAATTCCCGACTGCCACGTTTGGCGTCGCGATTTGCCGGGCCCGGAAGCGTGCCGCTGTGATAGACCAGGACGGTATCCGCCGTTACTTCGACAGCCTGGGCAATCGGGAACCGCGAGTTGTTGGGCAATGGGTGGCGTGTTATGTCTGCATTGGCGCAGGCGCTGCCGAGAAACAGCAATCCGATCAGGGTGGCTTTAGTCATGGTACTTATCCTTATTGGTGATGAATTAGGATGAATCAGGGGGACAGTGACCTTAATTCGCATTATCGATTGTCCTTTGCATGGCTGGTCTTCGAATTAAGGTCACTGTCCCCCTGATTCATCATCGGTTTGCAACGTGTTGATGTAGCTGACGACATCGATGATGGCTTCGTTATCGGCGAGTAATTGCATGGATGCGCGCATTTGCATGCCGTAGGTATCGCCCGGGTGGCTGCCACGTCTGCCGGACTTGAAGTTCCTGAGTTGCCTGACGAGGTACCAGTCATTCGGGATCGTCAGGTCCGGGCTGCCGAGTGCCTCGTTGCCCTTGCCGTCAACACCGTGGCATGCAGAGCAAGTC
>PBZD01000141.1 GCA_002729875.1 Chromatiales bacterium
AACAGCTTGCGTTGCGCCTTGGTGGTGGCAATCTTGACCAGACGCCAGTTTTTTAGCACGTATTCATGAATCTCTGCACGAATCCAGTGTACGGCGAATGACACCAGGCGTACGCCGACATCAGGGTCGAAGCGTTTGACGGCCTTCATCAGGCCGATATTGCCTTCCTGCACCAGGTCGTTCAGTGGTAAGCCATAACCGTTGTAACCGCGAGCGATATGCACAACAAAACGTAATTGCGACATGACCAGGCGCCGCGCTGCATTCAGATCATTATTTTCTCTGAACAAACGGGCGAGTTCCTGCTCTTCATCACGGCTTAGAACCGGGATTGCGTTGACGGCTACGATGTAGGCATCAAGGCTGCCAACCGGTCCGGCCAGGACCAGGTCGCGATGGTTTGCTGCAAGTGCTGTGGTCATACAATCAATTACCTCTTTCCAGAAGCTGATTTTAGCACTCACTGATCTGGAGTGCTAATCAAATCGTCACAATCATTGCTTTTTTTATAAAAATAACTATATAAATAATAAGTTACACACGAGGCTGTATTGCAGCAAGATGCCTTGCTACGGCCAACCAGGCGCCGCTGAGGCCGACCAGAAGGCCGATTGAGAATATCGTCAGCAGTGTGCGCCCGTCGATGCCAAACGGTTCAAACCCCCCGCCATACAACCGGATAAGGCGCTCGACAGGCCCGTTCAGGAGCCACATGCTTAAGACCAGCAGCAAGCTGGCGAGGATGCCGCCAAACAGGCCGTACCAGAAGCCTGTGTACAGAAACGGTCGCCTGACAAATCCGTCACTGGCACCGAATAGCTTGGATACCTCGATTTCGGCGCGCCGATTCTCTATGTCAAGCCGGATGGTATTGCCGATGATGATGATTACGGCTCCGCCGAGCAGAATGGTTGCAACCCAGACGGCGCGCCGGGCAAAGTCCAGGATGGCGCTGAATCGCTGCACCCACTCGGTATCCAGTTTGACGAGATCGACCAGAGGATGCTGAACCAGCAAATTTTTCAGTGCCTTGAGGGTCGCCGGTTGTGCATCGAGCGTTGGGCGCACGACTATCGTATGGGGTAGCGGGTTATCGGTGAGTGCCCGGACCAGGTCAGAGAGTTCCTCATCGTCACGAAATTCCTCAAGGGCCTCGCTGGCGCTGATAAATTGAGTGGATCTGACCACAGTTTCATTATCAATTCGGGTGCGCAGGTCTTCGGCTTGGCCGAGACTGACCCCGGGTTTTGTATAGACGGAAAAATCACGTAGATCTTCAAGACCGCCTGCCAGTGCCTGGCCATTTCTGACAATGATGCTCAGTGCTGATGGCAATGCGAGCGCAATGCCGATTACCGTAATGGTGAGCATGCTGGCGATCGGCTTGCGTACCATGTTGCCAAGCGCACCGAGACAGTTTTGCGCATGCCGAATGAGATAATTGTTAACAGTTCTTAGCATCCGTAGTTCGGTCAGTTCTTCAGTCCGCCTTAATTTCACCATTTTCGAGGACGATCAGACGACCGCCCAATTGCTCAATCAGGCCAAGATCATGTGTTGCAATGAGCATCGTGACGCCGACTTCATTAAAGCGTCGAAACAGATTCATGATATCCAGTGACAATTGCGGATCGAGATTCCCGGTAGGCTCATCGGCAATCAGAAGTTTGGGCCGGGCAACAATGGCGCGCGCGATGCCGATGCGTTGCTGCTCACCCGTCGACAGCATGGCCGGCGTGTGTGTTTCCTTGTTCTGCAGGCCGACGTAATCAAGCGCGGCCCGAACCCTGCCGCGTATTTCACGTTGTGCATAGTTGGCAATGACCATGGGCAGGGCGATATTTTCAAACACCGTGCGATCTTTGAGCAGCTTGTGATCCTGAAACACCATGCCGATCTGCCGTCGGTGTGCCGGAATTCGCTGCCGGGGCAAGCGGCCAATATTGCGTCCTTCAACAAGGACCTGACCGTGTGTGGGTCTTTCTATCAGGGTGATGAGCTTGAGTAGCGTGCTTTTACCGGCGCCCGAATGGCCGGTTAGGAAAATGAGTTCCCCGCTATCAATGTCAAACGATACGTTACGCAGAGCATCACGACCCTGATTATATCTTTTGGTGACTTTATCAAAGCGTATCATTGTGATTCGACGAGTGCGGCAGCGTATTGTTCCGCATCGAAAACACCCATGTCATCAATGTCTTCACCGACGCCGATATATCTGAATGGTACATCCAGTTGTTCGGCAATTGACAGCAGCACACCGCCCTTGCCGCCACCGTCCAGTTTGGTCATCGTGATGCCGGTCAGGCCGATGGCCTGATGGAATTCAATCGCCTGATTAACGGCATTCTGTCCCTGGCTCGAATCAAGTACCAGCATGCGTTCATGCGGTGCTTCAGGGTCCAGTTGTGCCGCAATGCGGACGACCTTTGCCAGTTCATCCATCAGCCCTGACTTGTTCTGCAGCCGTCCGGCCGTGTCGGCCAGGATGACATCAATGCCCCTGGCCCGGGCAGCATCGAAGGCGTCATATACCACTGCAGCAGGGTCGGCGCCGGGCTGTTGCGCGATCACCGGGATCGAGTTGCGTTCGCCCCATGCCTGCAGTTGTTCAATCGCTGCAGCACGAAACGTATCACCGGCAGCCAGCATGACAGACAGACCCTGATGAGAGAGTTTCTTTGCCAGTTTGCCGATGGTCGTCGTTTTGCCGGATCCGTTTACGCCGACCACCAGAATCAGGTATGGACGAGGGCTGGCCGGGATTTCCAGCGGTTGGGCATGTGGCTCCAGGATTTCGATCAGTGACTCACGCAGGGCATCGCGAATATCCTGATCATTGCTAATCGACCGATCGCCGATTCGGCGTCGCAGTCCGCTGATAATTCGGTCGGTGGCCTCGATACCTGCATCGGCGAGCAGTAATTGCGTTTCCAGTTCTTCTTCCAGTTCAGCATCGAACGGGTGTCCGGACAATCCGAAGGTCAGATTCAGGCCTTTGCCGCCGGAGAGTTTTCGTCGCAGACGAGCGAAAAAACCGGGAGTTTCGGGTTTGGAGTTCTGTGGCATGGCGCGCATGTTACCGTTTTCGCGCCGCGACAACATTGTCAGAGTAAAAAATAGGCTATACAAATGCTTAAACCCGGCGCCAATGATGCGGCCGCTGAGAAATTTAGTCACAATGCCACGCATGGCAAAGCGAGGCTCCAGAGATCAGTCGGGCAAGTTACGGATCATCAGTGGGCGCTGGCGTGGAAGGCGCTTTCAGTGTCCGCCCGGAGAGGTAACGCGACCAACCGGCGACCGTATTCGGGAAACGTTGTTTAACTGGCTTGACCCTTGCATTGCCGGGTCCCGTTGCCTGGATTTGTTTGCTGGAAGCGGGGCATTGGGCCTGGAGGCACTGTCCCGCGGCGCTGCCGGGGTCATATTTGTGGAACAGGATGCCCATGTTGCCCGGCAACTGGAGGAAACACTCCGGCACCTGGACTGCGCCGAGGGCGAAGTTATCAAGGGGGATGCGCTGGATTTTCTCGCCGGTACACCGCAGCCTTTCGATATTATCTTTGTTGACCCGCCGTTCGGCCTCATTGATCCGGAAAATTTGTGTACACTGCTCGACAATAAGTGGCTTAACCACGATGCGCACATTTATATCGAGATGCGACGGGGTGATGCGGTGCCGAAGCTGCCTCCAGGCTGGGCAGTCATTCGGAACAAAACAGCCGGACAGGTACAATTCATGTTGGTCCGCAGGGCCGGTGAATAAAGCAAGTTCATCAACAGGAGCGTAAACCAGTGTCAGTCGGCGCGATATATCCCGGTACCTTTGACCCGATTACCAACGGGCATACCGAACTCGTGCGTCGGGCAGCAAAGCTGTTTGACCGAATTGTTGTGGCAATTGCTGAAAGCCCGGCCAAGCAGCCTTTGTTCAGTAGTGATGAGCGCATCCTGCTGGCGCGGACCGCACTGGCCGATCTGCCAAATGTGTCAATCGATGGTTACCAGGGATTAACTGTTGATTATGCCGCAGAACACGGTCTTCGCGTCATCATTCGGGGTCTCAGGGCGGTGACTGATTTCGAACATGAATTCCAGCTGGCCAGCATGAACCGGCACCTCGGTGCCGAGGTCGAGACGGTATTGCTCACGCCTACTGACGAGTACGCATTCATTTCTTCGTCACTGGTTCGTGAAGTGGCGGCACTCGGTGGTGATGTGAACAAGTTTGTGCATCCTGATGTAGCTCGTGCGTTGCAGGCCCGGCGCAGGAATTCCTAGAGCAGATTGAACGCTCCCCGACACAGTCTTTGTGAGGAAGTAATGCGCATTATTGTTCTTTTTGTCGTGCTTTGCGCTGCTGCCTGTAACTCTTCTACAGAGATCTCCGCCGACAGTCAGGGGATTGGAAAGGGGGCGCCCAATCCATGGACTAAAGGCGCGATGGTGGTGGCTGCCAATCCACACGCGGTGGCAGCAGCGATGGAGATTCTGCAGCAGGGTGGACATGCAGTGGATGCCGCCATCGCAGCTCATACTGTGCTGGGGTTGGTAGAACCGCAAAGCTCCGGCATTGGCGGTGGCGGATTCATGCTGGTCTACGACCGGGCCAGTAATAATCTCAGTGCGTATGACGGTCGCGAAACCGCACCCGCCGGGGCCAGCGAAGCAATGTTCATACGCGATGGCAAAGCCATGAGTTTCCTTAACGCCTGGCAAAGCGGGGTGTCGGTTGGGGTTCCCGGGGCAGTTGCGATGTACCGGCTCGCGCATGAAGATCACGGTCGGCTGGCCTGGCCAGAAGTATTCCAGCCGGCGATCCGACTCGCTACAGACGGCTTTAAAGTATCTCCCCGATTGGCGAATTTGGTGCGAGGAATGGCCAGGCCAACGCGTCTCGATGATAATCCAGCGACGGCAAAATATTTCTATCCGGATGGTAAGCCGTTACCGGCCGGTCATCTGCTGAAGAACCGCGAATATGCCGAGACCCTGCGGCGAATAGCCGGTGAGGGCGTGCAAGCCTTTTATTCCGGTGACATCGCTGAACAGATTGTTGCCGCCGTGCAGGCAGAGCCCAATGGCGGTAGCTTGACTGTTACGGATATGGAAAACTACCGGGCTATAAAACATGAAGCAGTTTGCGGTGGTTTCCGTAACCTGACGATATGTGCTCCACCGCCGCCATCATCCGGCTTTGTACAGATTATGATTGCCGGCCTTTATGATTATCTGACTACCGAGGCGACCAGCCACAGTGAAAAGGTGCGTGCATTTGTGGATGCACAAAGGCTCGGCTACGCCGATCGGGATCATTTTGTTGCAGATCCTGCCTATATTGATGTGCCAATTGACGTATTGATCAGCCCCGACTATATCGGGTATCGGGCCAAACAAAGATTCGCCCCTGATGCAGAAGCGACTCCCGGTGATCCGGCTTCCATTGATAGTGCGGCAACCGCTGCTTCATTGTGGGGTGCGGATACAACCGTGGAGATTGGCGGCACCACTCATTTGTCCATCATCGATCAGTATGGCAATGCGGTATCCCTGACCGCATCAATTGAAGCGGTCTTTGGCTCCTCTCGTTGGGCCGGTGGGTTTCTTCTGAACAATGAACTGACGGATTTTGCCAAGACGCCGACCGCTGATGGCAGGCTGGTTGCCAATGCGATTGCGCCCGGTAAGCGACCACGTTCATCCATGTCACCCACCATTATTTTTGACCAGGACAATAATTTATTAATGGTTACCGGTTCGCCCGGGGGCAACTCAATTATTGCTTATGTCGCTAAATCCGTACTCGGAGTGCTGGACTGGAATTTATCGGCCCAGCAGGCGGCAGATTATCCAAATGTTGTGGCCCGCGGTCGGTCGGTGCGCGTGGAAGTTGCTGATGCAACCGGCCAGCAACTGGCCTCGACTCTCACCGCTTTGGGTTACACAGTGCAGAAACCAAAAAATGAAACCTCCGGTCTGCACATGATTGTCGTGCATCCCGATGGATTGGAGGGTGGTGCAGATAAACGTCGTGAAGGCACGGTGGGAATTCTGCAAACCAATTAAAACCGCCTGTAGCGGGTGAGCGGCTTGAGCCGTGATTAACGCTCCGCAGGCTTACCTCTGACAAGTCGGGCAGTAAAAAGTTGAACGTTGGCCGAGAGTAATCTGGCGAATCGGCTGGCGACACTTTATGCAGGCTTCGCCTTGTCGGTTGTAGACAGCCAGTTCATTGCTGAAATAGCCGGGTTTCCCATCACCGTTATAGAAATCACGTAATGTAGTGCCGCCGTGATGTATTGATTCCTGCAGCACGAGTTTAATGGTTTCGGTCAGGCGCATCATGCGTTTGCGAGCGATACGCCCGGCAGCCCGTTTGGGGTGAATGCCGGCGCGGAACAGGGATTCACTTGCGTAGATATTGCCGACACCGACGACAATGGAAGAGTTCATCAGGTGGGGTTTTATAGCAATCCGGCGACCTGTGCTTGCAGTGTGCAAATAATGCCCGGTGAAAGCAGAGCTCAGCGGTTCCGGACCCAGGTGGCTGAGCAAGGGGTGGCTGAGTGGATGGTCGCCAGTCCAGAGCAGGCAACCGAAACGGCGTGGATCATTGAAGCGCAGGATGCGGCCGGAATCGATTTCAATATCGACATGGTCGTGTTTTTTTGGCGGTGTGCCGTTTTTAACCAACCGCAGGGTGCCGGACATGCCGAGATGGATAATGATTGTGCCGCTGTCGGTGTTTAGCAGCAGGTACTTGGCACGACGATTAACCGAATTGATAGTGCATCCTGCCAGGCGTTTTGCCATATCGGCTGCTACAGGCCAACGAAGTCGATGCTCGCGGATGGTAACGCCGGTGATGGTCGCATTGGCAAGGTGTGGCGCAATGCCGCGTCGTGTGGTTTCAACTTCCGGTAATTCTGGCATCAGGAGCGTTGTCAGGTTGCTGGTTTCAGGGCAGAAAAAAACCGCTTATAGCGGTCATTAGTGTAGTCAAAAAAAACTGCCTTTCGGCAGTTTTTTTATTTAATCTTGGCTTCCTTGTATATCACGTGTTTTCTAATCCTCGGATCATATTTCTTGATCTTGACCTTTTCGGGTTGCAGGCGTTTATTTTTGGTCGTGGTATAGAAATGCCCGGTGCCAGCCGACGATACCAGTCTGATTTTATCGCGCATCTTGTTGTACTCCTGAATCTGTGGCTAAAGTTATACTTTTTCGCCGCGCTTGCGCAGGTCAGCAATAACTTTTTCGATACCGTGCTTGTCAATTATACGCATGCCCTTTGCGGAGACGTTTAGTTTTACATAACGCTGCTCAGCTTCAAGCCAGAAACGATGCGCGTGTATGTTCGGCAGGAAGCGTCGCCGCGACTTGTTATGGGCATGCGATACATTATTGCCGGATATGGGCCGTTTTCCGGTGACCTGACAAACGCGTGACATTTCTAACCTCTGAGTAAATTGATATTGCACGCTACGTGAGCTGCGAAAGGCGCGTTGTTATACCAGTCCGGGCCGTTTGAAACAAGTGCAGCGTGAATCAGAGCAGGCCGCGGCTGGCCAGTGACACACTGGTTCCGTCACCAATGACAAAGTGATCGAGCAGGCGTATATCGACCAGATCGAGCGCGTCGCCTATGCGACGAGTGATCAGGCGATCCGCCTCACTCGGTTCTGCTACACCGGATGGATGATTATGAGCCAGAATCACCGCTGCCGCATTGCGATACAGCGCCTGTTTGACGATTTCCCGCGGGTATACCGTCGTATTGTCAATCGTGCCCCTGAATAATTCATCAAAGGCCAGAACCCGGTGACGATTATCGAGAAACAAGCAGCAGAAAACCTCGTGGGGCCGATCACGGAGGCGTGCCAGCAGAAAATGTGTGCTGTCAGACGGGTTGGCAATGTGCTTGCCGGGAGCCAGTTTCTCCTCGAGATAGCGGCGGCAGCATTCGCGTGCGGCACTCAGGATGGTAGTCTTGCCCGGACCCATGCCATGAACCTTCTGCAATGCGGTGCCGGGGGCATTCAAAATGCCGCGGATACCACCAAACTGGCGGAGCAGGGTCTCAGCCAGGCCAACGGCGGATGAGCCAGGGGTGCTGCGGCCAAGCAGGATTGCGATCAGTTCGGCATCCGACAGTTTCCCGGCACTGGCCAGTTTGCGGCGCTCACCCGCGGGCCTGGTCTTGGTGTTTGCTTGAGTCATGGCGAGTATTTTCGATGCCCCGGGCGGTACAAACCACGTCCAAATCGGGCCTGGTGCTGAAAAAATGGGAATGCAGGGATACCGGTGGTAACTTATATGGCTTGGTAGTGTTTAGTTTCCATTGTTTTTAGTGCCTTATGTCCAATCAACGTCCGTTTAGAATCATCCTCGGCATTACCGGCGGAATCGCCGCATATAAAAGCCCGGATCTGGTCCGCCGTTTGCGCGCAGAAGGCGCCGAGGTTCAGGTGGTTATGACGCCCAGTGGTGAAAAAATGGTGTCGCCGGCGGTGTTTCAGGCGGTATCCGGGCGTGCCGTAAGGGGCGATTTATGGGATGCCCAGGCTGAGGATGCCATGGGGCACATTGAACTGGCCCGTTGGGCCGACCTGGTTCTGGTGGCCCCGGCAACGGCCAATATTATGGCGCAGATTGCCTCCGGTACCGCTTCCGGCCTGCTGACAACGCTATGCCTGGCGACCAAGGCGCCACTATTGCTGGCACCTGCAATGAACCAGGCAATGTGGCTGCATCCTGCAACCCAGGCTAATTTGCAGTTACTGGCTGAGCGTGGGGTAGGCTTTATCGGCCCCGCTGATGGCGAGCAGGCCTGTGGCGAGGTCGGGCCCGGGCGTATGGTCGAGCCGCAGCAGATAGTGGCGGCTTTGTCGGCAGAGCTATCCGGGGTGTCGCAATGTCTTGCCGGTCTGAGCATATTAATTACCGCCGGGCCTACGCGTGAACCGATAGATCCGGTGCGTTACGTCAGCAATCGCAGTTCCGGGAAAATGGGATTTGCGCTGGCGCATGCGGCGACGGCGGCCGGCGCAAAGGTCAAACTGGTTGCCGGGCCGGTCAGTCTTGAGACACCAGTAAATGTCGAGCGCATCGATGTTGAATCGGCGGAGCAAATGCGGGACGCAACCCTGACCTGCGCGCCGGATGCAGACATTTATATTGGCGCAGCTGCAATTGCCGATTACCGGCCTGAATTTATTCCGGAGCAAAAAATCAAGAAGCAGGCCGACACGATGGATGTACATATGGTCAAATCGGTCGACGTGCTGGCTGAGGTTGCCGCGCTGGAAGACGGGCCATTTACGGTTGGGTTTGCGGCTGAGACCGAGAAGCTTGAAGAGTATGCGCTGGCAAAGCTTGTCCGCAAAAACCTCGACATGATCATCGCTAACCTCGTCGGGACCAAACTGTGCTTCGATTGTGAAGATAATAGTGTGCTGGTTCTTTGGCAGGAGGGCCGCAAGGAATATGCGCGCATGTTGAAATCCGAATTGGCTGCAAGGCTTCTGACGACCATCGCCGAGCGGTACAGAGTGGCAAACCCGTGATGAAAAAAACCGTCCAGTTAAAAATTATTGACCCACGACTTAATACCGAATTTGAACTGCCGGATTTTGCGACCCCGGGTTCGGCGGGAGTTGATTTGCGCGCCTGTGTGGATGAGCCGCTGACACTCGAGCCTGGAGCTACGACACTTATTCCCAGCGGGATGGCTATTCACATAGAGGATCCGTCATTGGCAGCCATGCTCCTGCCACGATCGGGGTTGGGCCATAAACATGGCATTGTGCTGGGCAACCTGGTCGGTCTGATAGATTCAGATTATCAGGGTCAGGTATTTGTATCGTGCTGGAATCGAGGCAACGATCCCTTCGTCATAGAACCAGGCGCACGGATAGCGCAGATGGTGTTTGTGCCGGTCATGCAGGCCGCATTTGAAGTGGTTGAAGAATTTACCGAGAGCCGACGAGGTGCTGGAGGGTTCGGGCATACCGGGCAGGCTTGAATCGGTATATCTGCCGTTGTGTTATCCGGGTTTGCGCTAACCTCAATGCAGACCGCGCAGATGCCGGTAGCGGTCGATATCACTGGCAAATTTTGCGACCAGTTGAGTCTGTTTGCTGCGGGTGTCGATCAGCGTCTGTTCGTAAACCAGAATCGACTTTAGTGTATTTGATAGTTCTCTTGCCAGCCTGCTGTTAATCGGTGGTGCATTTGGGTCAGGATTATAGGGCTGAAAACGTGCGGAGTCAGTTTGCAGCTTGATGAGCTTGGTGCGCAGATTTTTCAGGTACGCTTCTGTTACGTGAATTTGCCCATCGAGCAATTCTTTGCGACGGTTGCGCAGAGCCACAATCTCTTCAACAGACAGGTAGGTATTGAGCAGCACTTTGTCACGCTGGTCGGCTTCATGGATACGCTGTTGCTCGGCAGCTTTGATCGCTTGCTGGCGCTGCAGCGTTACTAATTCTTCTGCAGTTAATTCATGGGGCAGGAACTTGACGGCGACGCCGTACTCGTTAAGTATTTCCCGGTCGAGTTTAACTTCTTCGGGCGGTACCCGGTCACCATAGTGAATCTCGCCCTTTTCATCCACCCATCGGTACAGAGTACCAGCTGCAAGCAAACTGTTGCTCAACAGCAAAATCCCGGCAACCATGGCGAGTCTGAAGTATTTGCCTGACATTGTTCCAGCGCTAAAAGAATTCAACCACAATACCTTACGGATTATGCGGCCGGGAAAAGCTGAAAACAGTGAACTGTTCCCGTTTCCTGATGATATTTGCTTCCCGGGTCGCTATGACCCGATGTTCTCCGTAGCCCATTGTTTCCGGTAGGTTCGGACATTTGCCAGGTGAGATCCATATGCTTCACTGGTTTCCAGATGTTCGATCAGTTCGTCAAGCTTGATAATACTGGCGACCGGGATGCCGTAACGTTGTTCAATCTCCTGTACCGCCGACAGCTTGTGTTTCCCCCGTTCCTGGCGGTCAAGTGCGATGACGATACCGGCAGGGCTGCCGCCCGCCGCTGTGATTATATCAATTGCTTCACGAGTGGCAGTCCCTGCCGTAATGACATCATCGAGTATCAGGACTTTGCCCTTGATGGGTGCGCCAACGATTGTACCGCCTTCGCCATGGTTTTTGGCTTCCTTGCGGTTAAAGCAGAACGGCAGATTAGCACCGAAGTGTTCCGCCAGCGCTGCTGCAGCCAGAGCAACAAGCGGAATCCCTTTGTAGGCCGGTCCAAACAGCATGTCACATTCGATGCCGGCATCGGCAACGGCTGCTGCATAAGCGCGACCAAGTTTGGCCGCGGCATAGCCGGTATCGAACAGGCCGGAGTTGAAAAAATAGGGGCTCTTGCGCCCGGATTTGAGTGTGAAATCGCCGAATCTGAGTACTTTTATTTCAAGTGCCAGTTCGATAAATTCATTTTGATAGGGTTGCATTTTAATAACGGGTAATGTGGGCTGATAGAAAAAATATCAAAGTTTCAGTATTGGGCTGGTAGAGTATCGCAGCGAACATATCTTATCTACGTCATAATGCAAGGGGGTTATGCTTGCGTATTATCACATTGAACGCCAACGGCATTCGTGCCGCAGCGCGCAAGGGCTTCTTTACCTGGTTGTCGCGCCAGTCTGCGGACATCGTATGTCTGCAGGAAACCAAAGCGCAGATACATCAGCTTGAAGATCGCATCTTTCATCCGCAGCGCTTCCATTGTTTTTATGAGGATGCTGAGAAGAAGGGCTATAGCGGTGTAGCCATATATGCACGTACGCAACCGGAGGAAGTCATTCGTGGTTATGGATCAACCGAATTCGATGCCGAGGGTCGCTATATTGAAGCCCGGTTTGGTAATCTGAGTGTCGTCTCGCTGTATGCGCCGTCCGGATCGTCCAGCGACGAACGACAGGCTGCCAAGTATCGTTTTCTGGATGAATTCGATGCTCATCTTGTCGGAATCCGGGATAGTGGCAGGGAATGCATCATTTGTGGTGACTGGAATATCGCCCACAAAAATATCGATATCAAGAACTGGCGGTCAAACCAGAAAAATTCCGGGTTCTTACCGGAAGAGCGCGCCTGGATGGAACGTTTATTTACTGAGCGACAGTTTGTTGATGCTTTTCGTGAAGTGGATGCAGCTGCTGATCGTTATACGTGGTGGTCGAATCGCGGTAATGCACGTGCCAATAATGTTGGCTGGCGCATTGATTACCAGGTGGCGACACCGGGGCTGCGGGGTGCTGCAAGAAAGGCGCGTATTTATCGGGATAAGTGGTTCTCTGATCACGCTCCGTTGATTATGGATTATGACGTTGGTTAGTGATGACAATGCAAATAACTGGCCTGAGTGGCTGGTCATGAATGCTGATGAATTGGGCGACCCGGATGCCCGAAGTTTTTTGGTCGGTGACGGTGACTGGCCGTTTGATGGGTTCATTGTTCGCCGGCAGGGAAAAATTTTCGCTTATGCCAATAATTGTCCGCATCGTCATCACCCGCTGAATCTCGAGCCACATGCTTTTCTTATTGATAACGGGAACCTGATTCGTTGCACATCCCACGGGGCATTATTTTGTCCTGAAACGGGGGTTTGTCTGTCCGGGCCATGTGCCGGCCACCGCCTGATTGCATTGGCGTGTCGAACTGATCCTGATGGGGCGATTCGCGTCTGTGCGCCAGACATCTTACTTGACCAGAATTTGGCAAAATAAATGCTACAGAAATTAGAATTGTAAAAACCCTGGCGCCGCTACGTTGCGCCAAGATGAATGGCCTCAGTACCGGCTATTCTTGCTGCTCGTAACTATCCAGAAACAGCATCGCGTCGCACCGGTCATGACCAGTGCAATGATCAGGTTCCGGTAGATCTTCAAGATCAATGTCTACTGAACCAGACCAGTCTTCAGGTGCCTGTGCGGGCTCAATATCAGTAGCCTGCCAAACCTCCAGCTCCAGGCTTCCGATCGTACCGTCGAAATCCTGAAATTCGACCGTTTTGTGTTCCTCGTCAATAGCAACAACATCGAATAGTTTGCCATCGTGTCGTCGGTACCAGTGCCCTGCTTCCGGTATGGCTACCCCATGGTGAATTCCGTTCCGCTATAGGTTATCCGTGAAGAACTCAATCACTCTATATATAAATTATTTGTGCCGGGTTGGGAATAGTTTATACGCGAGTGTAGATTCGTTCCCAGATTTCGTGGCCGAGGTTTTTGCCGCGCAGCTCAAATTTAGTTTCAGGCCGCTGTGTAAAATTGGTTGTAGAGCTACTGAATATGGGGTCTGCTGTTACCGTTTCATCAATATGTTCAGCGTAGTTAGCCCAGTCAGTTGCTGCATGGAAGTAACCGCCGGGTTTGATTTTGCGGCCCAGCAAGGTTATGAAATCCGCTTGTACGATACGCCGTTTATGTTGCCGCTTCTTCGGCCAGGGGTCCGGGAAGAACAAATTAATACCATGCAGCGCCTGGTCGGGGATTTGTTGGCGAAGGACATCAATTGCATCATGGCGGATCAGGCGGACATTGGTCAGGGATTGTTCATGAAGTCGTAACAGGCAGTGGCCGACCCCGGCTTCATGTACCTCAACGCCGATATAGTCATTCTGTGGGTTGGCGGTAGCCATGCTGACAAGCAACTCCCCGTTACCAAAACCAATCTCAAGAATGCATTTTGCATTGCGCCCGAATATCTTCATGAGATCCAGTTGCGACGGCTCGTAGTTGAGACCATACGCCGGCCAATATTGTTCCAGGGCGCGTTTTTGGGCGGGAGTCACACGTCCCGTGCGGCGTACAAAACTTTTAATTCGAGGCCGGGATAGTCTCTGATTGTTTGGTTTATTTGCGGACATTGATATTAGCAGGCAGCTTCGTAAGGTTGTCGCATCTGGTTATTGACGTGCCCGCATCAAGTGGTTCGAGTTCAGACTTAGTTTACGCAGCTTTCCGGCAATTTGGTAATTCCTGCCGAGGTGCTATGAATTCAGATGCGGGTGGATGAAATCTCAACCCACTGCGCAGGCAGAACGTGTTGCAGTGAACACGCCCAACCGGCAGTTTCTGTCCGGTAAGCTTGCTGCTATTTCCCCGGCGCCAGTCTGCAACAGGTTTCATCATCGACTTGCATGCTGGTTTGCTTTCTATGTGTCAGACAAGAAAGAACTCGTTACAATTAGCAGGTGTGTAACTGGAGCGGGTGATGGGAATCGAACCCACATTATCAGCTTGGGAAGCTGAGGTTCTACCATTGAACTACACCCGCTCATAAAGAGCGAACCATTAGTTTACCTAATTCCAGGTTGCCGTTGGGTGCAGGTTGCTGCCTGATCATTCAAAGTTAGGATTATGAGGGTTATAAATAATGGCCTTACAAAGCAAACCATCATCCGGCAGACCCTGGCAGGATATCCTGTTCAATCGTCGCAACCTGATTTGTATATTTCAGGGGTTCTCATCCGGCCTGCCTTTATATGTGCTGGTCACCCTGGTGCCGGCCTGGCTGCGCACTGCAGGCATCGATCTGTCTACCATCGGCCTGTTAAGTCTGGTCACATTGCCTTACACGCTCAAGTTTGCCTGGGCACCACTGCTGGATCGGTATCGACCGCCGTTTCTGGGTCGTCGCCGCGGCTGGACGCTGATCACGCAGATTCTGTTACTGGTCAGCATCGGCATGCTGGGAGCCTATCAACCTGCAGATTCAATCCAGAGTATCGCTTTCCTGATGTTTGCGATTTCACTGTTCAGCGCCACCCAGGATGTGGCGCTTGATGCCTACCGCCGTGAAATGCTCGCAGATGATGAATTGGGGATAGGCAACTCCTTTTTTATTAATACCTACCGCCTGTCCGGTTTTATTTCTGGATCACTGGCCCTGATTTTATCCGACACGATCCCATGGGGATTGGTTTATTGGATTGTCGCCGGTTTTATGCTGGTGGGAATAGTCACTACATTTGTCGTAACCGAAACAGCAGATGATTCCGTTGCCCCGCAATCTTTACGTGCGGCAGTGATTGAACCTTTCATTGAATTTTTTTCCAGAGACGGCTGGCGTTCAGCGCTGCTGATACTCGCCTTTATAGTTTTCTACAAACTTGGTGACAGTATGGCTACCGCTTTGCAGACGCCATTCTTCCTCGACCTGAACTTTACCCGCACCGAGATCGGACTGATCGTCAAGGTTGCCACCGCATGGTCTTCAATTGCCGGTACAGCGCTTGGGGGATTCATCATGCTGAAGACCTGCATCAACCGGGCGCTGTGGTTGTTTGGCGTGGTCCAGATTATAACTATTCTGGGGTTTGCATTACTGGCTCAGCTTGGCCATAACCCGATCGCATTATTCTTTGTCGTCAGTGCTGAATACCTGGGTGTCGGCCTGGGTGGCGTTGCGCTGGCTGCATTCATGGCAAAACAGACGAGTATGTCCTTTACCGCTACTCAACTGGCCCTTCTGACCAGTGTTGCCGCTATATCAAGAACCTTTGCAAATGCAACTACAGGCTATGTCATTGAAGCCATTGGCTACTTTAATTTCTTTTTATTTTGCATGTTGCTTGCTGTTCCGGGAATGCTGTTGTTGTTCAGGGTTGCGCCCTGGTCGGAACCGGCCACAGGCAGGAAAGCATTCTGAAACATAACCGCTGGAGTAAAGCGCTATACTGGTGCCATGATGTACAAGTAGCTGGCCGGAGTTTGACTGGTATATATCAGAATATAAATGGGTTTTTTGTGAGTGCCACATGTACAACATAGGCAAATGACAAGAGTGCACCGGCATATGCACTGATCCGGATGCCGCGTGTCGGCCCATAGGTCAGGGCAACAGCGCCAAGCAGAATATATGCCAACAGGCCCAGTACTTTGGCGGTTAACCAGATATTTATAAAAGGATATTGTCCCGACAGGGCGGCGGCAGAAACCGCACTGATCAGTAGTACCGTGTCGTTAACATGTGGAAAGGTTCTCGATGCTCGAGTATCCAACAGCGGTGATCCGCGCATCATCCAGATTCCACGAATCGTAAAGCCGATAATGGTCAACAGTACCGTCGTCGTGTGAATGTACTTGAATACAGTGAATAGTTGCAGTTGGTCAGGCATTGTTTTAGCTATGAAATTTTGCAATCTGACCGAGCATTCTATTCGATTCAAGAGTTCAACACATACACTCAGATATTCAGGTATTGGTGGGGTGATATTTGTTTTACTTTGTTCAAACCGCTGCCAGTCAACGTATTCCAGCCGATAAATTTGGCTGTAATGTAGTAAATCAGGTTGTCAAGTGTGGATTTCCGTTATGCTGTATTAAGTGCACAAGTCAATCGGTAAACTCCAAAGTATGGAGGGATAAGATATGTGGAGCATCTATTTCGTTTTGAAATGGCTGCATATTGGTTCGGTTTGCATCGCCTTTGGATCCAATATCACACATATTTTCTGGATTGTTGCTGCAAATAATGATCCGGTGCACAGAGCCAATATCCTCCGGCTGGTTAAAAAAATTGATGATCGACTCGCCGTGCCGGCCTGGGTGGTCACGGCGATTTGTGGTACGACAATGTGGTTATGGCAATGGCCGGTCAATTCATCCTGGGTAATCGTGAGCCTCGTGCTGACGGTAATGTTAACGGTCATGGGGATCTCATTTGGCCCGTTCATGTATAAGTGGATTGATCTGGCGCAGAATGCCTCCCCTGATAATCAACCGTTGTTAAAGCTAGCCAAAAGGCTAACAATCTGGTGGATTGGCATTACCGTAACTGTTTTTGTCATCCTGTATCTGATGGTATTCAAACCGATGCTGTGGTAACCGGATTGGCCGGTGTTAGTGGCCGTTACTTTGTGCCAGCTTATTATGGCGAAGGTTGAGCGGTGGCGCTTTTAGAGGTGTAGATGAAAAGAGGGACGAAAAATAACTGGGTGAGATAGGGCGTAGCAGAAGCGATTGGAATCGTATGGTAATCGTATGAATGAGGCTATAACAGCAGTTGGTGACAAAGCGTGGATCATGGTCGGGCTCATATTGTGTGTGCTTGTGATTCTGGCGGTGAGAAATTATTGGCTCGCCAGAAAGCTCAATTCCATGGTCCGTTCCAATGAGCA
>PBZD01000142.1 GCA_002729875.1 Chromatiales bacterium
CGCCATGCGGACTAGCGAGAGGGCGACCTACAAGAATGGAGAGAAGACCGGACTCTGGGAAGAGTTTTACGAAAACGGTGTGTTAAAGATAAGGGGCAACTACAAGAATAACCTGCCAGATGGACCTTGGGACTACTGGGATAAAGACGGGAAACAGACAGGAGCCTGGGAGTATGTTGATGGAGTCGCCAAGCTGGTTGAATAAGTTCCTTGATTTTAGGTATATGGGCAGTCCACTGCAGGCGTAATACATCTTCCATGACCAGGTTTCAACCGTTCCTGATGCTGTATACAGTTTGTCAAACCAGTCGGTAACCGCATGATTAATGCGCAGGCTGAAAAGATCGCGGTTTTCGTACTTACGATCAACGGCATAGCGCACAGCAAAGAAAACAAGAATAAATAAGCCAGAGGAGAGTTTGGATATGGCCGATGCACCAGCCCCAACATGGAAACCTATATGGGAACCGGGAATGGACCGGGGATCATTTATACAAGCACTGGAGAGCAAGAGATTGGATATGGCCGATTATCTAACTATCGATGGTCTTCTTTATCATCGGGATACTCGTAAACCGGTTACTGGAGTCATAGAGACTTCCATTGCTGGCGCCATGCGGACTAGCGAGAGGGCGACCTACAAGAATGGAGAGAAGACCGGGCTCTGGGAAGAGTTTTACGAAAATGGTGTGTTAAAGGTAAGGGGAAACTACAAGAATAACCTGCCAGAAGGACTTTGGGATTATTGGGATGAAGACGGGAAACGGTTAGGAGGTCTGGATTATATTGATGGAGTTAGTAAACACGTTAAATAAAAGGATAAAGGACAGGACAGGAAATTCCACCCTCTCTTGACATTGGAATCTTGCTTAAAACACTTCCAGTGGCGTGAAAACAGCAGATCGCTTGCCTGCTATTTTCAGCCGCTCCCCAATTTTCTGAACAACTTTATAATATTACCTCGCCTAATTTTCACAAGCCTGATCACCGGTATGTCGTCAATTTTATTGACGAAGGATTCGCTTAGAATGCCGGTCGTCTTGTCCATTATCTTTTCGAACGATTCCTTGCCGGTGCGCTTGGTGAGCGTCGCAGTCGTGAGCGCATGAGCCATTACGCAATGCATCTTGCTGGTGACTTCCGAGTCAATTCGATAACTTTTTGTTGCAGGAATTTTGCGGAACCTGGAATTATTTACGTTTGTTATGACTGGGCGAGCAGCCGTTCGATTAATTGGCCAATGCCCAGTATTTTTCGGTCTGCTCCGGGCAGACCGTCAATGCTGATGCCTGCAGGCAGGCCTTCTTCAGACCGGCCTGCCGGTATCGTCAGGCTCGGATTGCCGGCAGCACTCGCCAGTGCGGTATTGCTGAAATAAAACCATGAGAATGCTGGTTTGCCATCACGATACACGCTGTCATCCTCTGCGCGCGGAAGAGCGACCTCCGGCGTTGTCGGAAAGATCAGCGCATCGATACGGTGATCTTTGAAGAGACGGGCATGCATCCGTTTCAGGTCGGGAAGATGTTCATTCAGCACCTCCTGGTAAAAGTCTTTACTAATTGTTCTGCCAGACCTGCCCTGGAGCATTCTTTTTGTAGATGGTGAAGCAATTTTTTCGCTCAGTTCATCGACAGTCAATCCGGGGGCAAAATGTTCGAGGTAGTTGCTCATTGCATGACGAAACTCGTAACCGATCAGCGCGCCGAAGGCTTTGGTGGTCAGTCCTTTGATCTCGGCCAGATCTACAGGTAGCAGAGTAATGCCGGCTGCCTGCAATGTATTAAAAGCTTTGTCGATGATACTCTTTACGGCGTTGCCGGTTGCTTTCATCAATGAATCATACGGAACGCCTATTCTTAACGATGCAGGAAGCGGGGGAGTTAAAACCTTGAATTCTCCAGTGATTACAGCATCCATCAATGCCACGTCCATGACGTTGCGAGCAATCGGACCGGCGGTATCCATTGTGCTACTTAAGGGAACGATGCCCGTCGCCGGGTAGCGCCCGGTGGTCGGCCGCAATCCGGCTACCCCGCATAATGCGGCCGGTACCCTGACCGAACCACCTGTATCTGTGCCAAGACCGCCGGGCACAAGATGTGCGGCAACTGCGGCAGCGGTTCCTCCGGAGCTTCCGCCCGGGATTCGTGTCATATCATATGGATTGCCCACGGCTCCGAAGGCATGGTTGTTACTGGTTCCACCTGATGACAGTTCGTGCAGATTCGCCTTTCCCGCGAGTAGGGCGCCAGCTGCGAACAGCCGGGCCGCGACGGGTGCATCATTATCGGTCTGGTTGTTTATCAGTCCCGGTGTGCCCCCGCTAGTAGGCAATGTTGCGGTGTTGATATTGTCCTTTAGTATTACCGGAACGCCATGCAGTAGGCCTGTCTCATTTCCCCGGTTCCGGGCGGAATCGGCTTCAATGGCGCTGCTGCGTAACTGATCCGCAACGAATGTTGTGTAAGCATTGAGACCTGAGTACTGTCTGGCCGCTGTGATGACCGCCTCGGCGAGATCCCGTGCCGAAAGGTTGCCGGACCGCAGGTGATTTGCAGTTTCGCCAAGCGACAACTGCAACAGTGGATTCTCGTTAAAATATTTCATGTCTCGACTTGTGGCTGATTGCTGATACAAAAAAGGGACAGAAAATCCGAGAGTGCTTAAAGCGCTTCGCTGCAAAAGTGTTCGGCGTGAGATTGTGCCGGCCTTTATGTTCAGGCGCTTGGATGACTGCATCATTTTAGATGCTGGATAAAGGTGGCGGATTTATTTTTTGGCATATTTCTTGGCAACAGCTGTTCTCAGGGTGTGTGGGAGTGTTGCACAACCTGGTTGTGCAACGTTATGCACTTGGCAACGAACGTCCTATGGCGATTCTTATTTAAAACAAATAGTTACGATTGATATAGCGCTCTCATAATGGCGGGGGCGGTGGTTAGTCCGGAAAACCTGTGGTTTTCCGGACATAAATTCTACCATTGGGCTTCCAGCCAGTCGCTGCCCGGCGGTCCGGTGTCGTTTAAAGTCTGCCCATCAACGCCATGCAAATTCAAGCGCCCGGGTGCCCGGCCTTGCACAGCGTCCTGCGCATCATGGCGTTGCTTGATATCGGCCAGCATGGCACGATGATGCAAAGCTGCGGTGCCTGCACGGCAAACACTCCCTGTAATTAAACTTTACCCGACCACGTAGAGGCCGCTTTCCCATTACGGCGGTGCTGTTGTGCCGGGTCATGGATAGTATTGCCCGACTTCGCGTTCAACAGGCTCGCCCTGCAGGATTAGAATTTTCTATCTTTTGAACAAGTGAGTATCGCAGTTACATATAATTGTAGGAGATACTTGTATAAATGCGGTATTGGAGAAAAAATTGTTTTACAAAAATACTGATGGGAGAGTTGGTATGTTTAAAAATGCGGCAATAATATTAATGGGTTACAGATTTAAACTTGTTCTATTTGCAACAGCAGTGGCTTTGCTGCCGGCTGTTTCGCAATCTGCGGTGCTGGACGAGATGACCGTAACTGCCCAGAAGCGTGAACAGGCATTGAGCGATGTCGGCGTCTCGGTTACTGCATTCTCGGGTGATTCGCTGCGTGAGCTGAATATGACCAATAGCGTCGATATTTCTGCACAAACACCCAACTTTACGATCGGAACACCGGTTGGTGAGGGTAACAATCCGTCATTTGTACTCCGTGGCGTAGGCCTCAACGACTTCAATGACAATAACGAAAGTAATATCGCCGTCTATGTCGACGAGGTTTATCGCAGTGCGATGGCGGGACTGACATTCCAGATGTTTGATCTTGACCGTGTTGAGGTTCTGCGTGGTCCGCAGGGCACCCTCTATGGCCGCAATGCAACCGGTGGGCTGGTGCACTTCGTGACGCGCAAGCCAACCGAGGACTTGGATGCCTACGCGGACCTGACCTTGGGCAGTAACAGCCAGGTCAAGTTCGAGGGCGCCATTGGCGGCGGTTCCGAAACGGTGATGGGCCGCTTGTCGGTGGCCACCAATCAGGCAGACGGCTATGTAAGCAATCGGGCCGGCGCCGATCCGAATGAGGCGGACAACATGGCACTGCGTGGGCAACTCCTGTTCAAGCCCACGGAGCAGTGGTCGGTGTTGCTCAACGCACACTGGTCCGATGCCGACCCACGCGCTGCCGCCTACCAGCACGAGGGCACTGACGTTGGTGGATTGGATTTCTTCGGCTATTCGGATACGGACGGCGATGTCTGGGCCGGTGATTATGATCGTACCGGTCCGCTTGAGATCGAGAACACCGGTGCATCCATCAGCATTGACTGGCAGGGGGATGCGTTCGGCATTGCCTGGATCACCGGTTATGAAAATGTCGAGAAGTTCCACCAGGAAGATACCGATATGAGCGACCTCGATTTTGGTGGCGGATCATTGGTACGTCCGGATTTTGCCGCGGAAACGGATCAGTTGACCAGCGAACTGCGCTTTCATGGCGGCAACGACAAATTAAACTGGGTCGCCGGGCTCTACTATTTCGACAGCGAAGTCGATGGCACCGGTACCAGGCTCGACCTGGGCGGACTGGGCGACGTCAATTTTGATGTGGCCTATCTGCAGGACACGACATCCTACGCGGTATTTGGCCAGTTCGACTATGCATTCAACGAACAGTGGCAGGTCGTTGCGGGTCTTCGGTATACCGATGAGGAAAAGGACTATACCTACATCAATACCGAGACGAATTTCGGCGCCTTTGTCTACGAGTTTTCGCCGGCAACTGTGGGCAGCCTGGCCAGTCAGTCGGATGATGTCGTGTCCGGCAAGCTGGGGCTGAATTACCGGCCAACTGAAGACTGGCTGGTATTTGCCAGTGTCTCGACAGCGTTCAAGAGCGGCGGGTTCAATGCCGGGTTCCTGGATCCATCCCTGGATTTCTCGAATATGCCGTTCGACAAGGAGGAACTCACCTCCTTCGAGCTTGGCTTCAAGTGGGCCAATGCATCCGATACGATCCGCCTGAACACCACGGCGTTTTACTACGACTACGAGGATTTGCAGGCCTTGTCTTTCGAAGGTGTGAGTTCGTTCATCAGCAATGCTTCCGATGCCGAGATCTATGGTGCTGAGTTTGAACTGATTGCCAGCCCGGTCGAGAATTTCGAAATGATACTGGGTCTCGGTATATTGGATGCCAGCGCGGACGGTATTTCACTCGCTGACGGCAGCGTACTGCAGAATCGTAATCTCGTGCTGGCACCGGATCTGCAGATGAATGGACTGGCTCGCTACTCGGTTCCCATGGGCGCCAGCGCGCTGGTTTTTCAGGTCGATGCAACGTATTCCGATGAAGTGTACTTCGATATCGTCAACCAGCCGGTTGCGCGGCAGAGTTCCTACTCGGTCTGGAATGCTCAGGTCAGTTATCAGATTAACCACAACTTCGAAGTGTCGGGCTGGGTTCGGAACCTAACCGATGAAGAGTACAAGGTTTATACCTTTGACTTTTCAGACTTTTTCGGTTTCAACCAGCAGTTTTACGGTCCGCCGCGCTGGTACGGTGTGAGTTTAAGCTACCAGTACTGAGGTACTGAGTGATGATATTGCCAATCCGGCCAGGTTGTTCTGGCCGGATTGGCATTCTTAATGTGCCGAACGCAGTTCTGATCCGAGCCGTAATGTCATTACCATTGGCTGTCTGGCCGACACCGGAATGCCCCCTGGCGCCGTCGATACAATAGCGCCACACCAGCCAGTAGCGAGAGAAACAACGGGTTGGCGGCGCTGCTGCCGCTTGAATAACCGTTGTTTATGAGTTGGTCCACGGTAATCGTCACGGTGGCCATCGCAGACTCACCATCACCGTCTGTGACCGTTAGCCCGCAGCTGTCTGTCCCTGAAAAGTTTCCGCTTGGCGTATACACCACACTTCTGCCCCAGTTGGCCGGGTTGATTGCACAGGTGCCATTCGATGCCTGGGTGGTTACTGCGAAACCATGTTGGGCTAGCGATCCATTGCCGGCCAGGATGCCCGGATTGAGCGGTACAGAAGCTGCGCCTTCTGCTGTCCTGATGCGGCTATCCGGCAGGCCTGGTGAGCCATTGGCGATAACAATCGACACCTCGGCAGATGCCTCCTCGCCGTCTGCGTCTGTAATGGTGTAGGTAAACGAATCAACACCTTCAAAGTAGTCACTTGCCGGGTTGAAGGTAATCGTCGCATCCGCCACTGTTGCAGTACCGCGGGCGGGATTGACCGTGATGGTCACAATTCCACCATCACCCAGGCTTCCACCCGAGCCGGGGGTCTCGAAGGTTCCGGTTCGGCTGCTGGGATCAACGCCGACCGTGGTAATAGACGTGATGCTGCCTTCTATGGCGAGCGGCACCGTATTGTCGACGGTGACGGTCACAGTAGCTACGACCGGTATGATAACGCCGTCATCGATCGTGTAGGTGAATTCCTCGCTATACCCGGGTGAACCCGCCGCCGCCGAGGGCGTGTAAAGAACCACGATGCCGCTGGCAGGTCCGCCCTGACCTGCGGTGACAGCCGCTGATCCGCCTGCCGTGAAGGACCCGTTGTCAACCGTTACGGTGACCGTATCGTCAAAGCCCACATCATTAGAACCTACATAGATATCAACGGGGGTATTGCGAGTCGTGGTTGCAAAGTCATCGCCGGCAGTACCCGGGGGGGACACGGTCAACGTCACGGTTGCCGTGTCACTGGACCCACCATCGTCCACCGTGTAGGTGAAAGAGTCGCTGCCTGCCGCTCCCGCATTGGCCGTGTAGCTGATGCGCACATCGGCCTGAGCTCCCGGCGAGCCAAGCACCAGGGCCGTGCCCTCCGCTGGCCCAGGTGCATCGATGGTCACCGTCACCGGGTCGTTAAAACCGGTATCATTCGCAAGAACATCAATCGGCTTCAGAACTTGGGCCAACACAGCTATGGGGCCGTCGTCCTCAGCGGTTGCAGCAGCCACGGTTAGAAGACTGAATTGGCCCTGGTACGCCGTGTTAAACCATGACGATAGTGGAAAAATTGCGAACAAGCTGCTCGTTACCTGGGCCGAAATATTGTTGCCATTGACAGTCCATGCGACACCGGCATGCCCACTAGCGCCGCCGATGTCCAGATCAAAGGTTCCAACTATGAACTGGTCTGACACTTCGAAGCCCGCAGGGATCCCCTGCCAGTCCCATGCACTGCCAGTGCCCGATTTCAGGGCTGCGAACTCGTTCGCGCAGGCTGTTCCGCCGCTGCCGCCAATCGATTCGCAATAGCCGCTTACGCCTGCCGGGCTACCGGGTGTGAAGCCGAGCGTATTGCCACCCGTGTAGGTCCAGGAAACGCCCCAGAAATGGCCTCGCCCATTATTGCCGGCAGCGTCATAGTCCTTGACGATGTTACCCGCATTGATAACAGCACCGGTTACAACGCCACCCGTGACATCGATCGTACCGCTAACCGAGAAGGTGAGGTCCTGGATCCCGTCCGTCAGTAAATCATTGTCGTTGGCCGGCCAAGACGCGAGGGTCGTGTCGACACCGGTAATATCTACCCCTACGCCAACCAGATTGTAGGTGTCAAAAGTCCCGGTAAATTGCAGCGTCTCAGCATTGACCTGAATCACACACAGGGCCCAGCAGGCGAGCAGTATTTTCATATTTTTCATTGCCACGTTCCTCACTTGATGGCACCAGACAGTTGGCTGGCAACGACAAGACCCGGGGCGGTTGACAGCACTGTGGCGTATATAAGATGCATGCTTATCGGACCCCCGCGCCAAAGCGGTAGCGAAAAGTCACGCCGTAGCGCCGCTGATTAATGCCAACAGCCGTAGAAACAAACCTGAACGAGTTCAGATTTGAAGGATAGATTTGAGCTGTATTGGCGACATCGGTGTCGAGAAGGTTTTCAGCCCACAGCATCACGTCATAACGCGGTTCTTGAATACCAAGCCGTAGTTTCACAAGCGTCATTGCCGGTGTAGACTGAATATTCACGAGGTCCTGGGTCAACTCAGATCGGTACGAGGCGTCAAGCCGAGCCAGCCATTCCGCATCGCCAAATGCCGGGTAAATGAGTTGGGCGTACCCGGATGCTGTCGTCTTCGCTGTGCGCAAAAGACGGTTGCCACTGATATCGGGCGCAGCCTTGCCACCCGGGGTAGGTACACAGTCCACCGGGATCAGCGGGAATGCCGTCTGATCAGGATCAGAGATCATCTCGCAAAGGCGGCTTTCTCCCACGGACAGCGTTCCGTTGTCGAAGGTTGAATCGGCATAGCCGACGTTGCCCCCGACAGTAAATCCTTCGAAAGGATTGGCCAGCACTTCGAGTTCA
>PBZD01000143.1 GCA_002729875.1 Chromatiales bacterium
AAAGTAAGGGTTGAAAAAAATCCAGCTTGGACCGTATTTCATAATGGAGATGAGAAGAATCTTGAATTGATCGAAAACGAATTTGGAGTAGAGATTGGGGTGCTAGATGTCAAGAGGGTATGTTAAGGGGCCTAGTTTTCGGTCTGCATCGTTGACCTATCGATCAGTTGCTCCAAGGTGACAAGAAAGTCAGGCTCATGGGTATCGTCTATATGGTTGCTGTTCCACAAGCCTGACTGCCGAACGCGATCTCGATCTGAATGGCTTCCCAGCCAAATGGAAGAGGGTGGATCCAGGGGGTCTCCAGAATAGTTGCTGAGTAGTGCAATTGAGTTTCTCTCTATCACGCCGCGAAGACTGTCTCGGTCTGGTAAATCGCTAATATCGAGCCAGAGAAAGGGCATTCGACCAATGTGTTTGCTGACTGCTTGCTCTAGAGATTTCTCGGCCTCGAGTATTTTGTTCCTCTCGATATTCAGCCGTCTTGATGCGGCACTAGGATCGCTGCCTACTCCCCAAGAAATTGGTTCATGCCGCTGATCGCGACGTTTCATGGCGGCACCGACAATTAGCCGGAAGATGGACCCCCTATGATTCCCGCCACCTGTTTTCTGGACGCCACGATGTTGAGATAGGCGATTCCAAAGAGATGTACGAGATTTGGCGGTCAGGGCGTGCGTCCCTATTCGGACGACGCGTAGTCCGGCGCCACTATTTGATCGAGTTTCACCCGACTCAAAGAAAAAGTATATGCCCCGATCTGGCCAGTCCATTCGACCATGGCAATTTGCTAATTGCCGTTTACCACCAACCTTTTGCTCAAGCTGATCGAGCAGTCTATAGAACTCTTTGAGGTCTTTAAGTCTAGACATCCTGTGTTTGGTGACCCAGCCAGCTGAGTTGCTCGCCGATACGCAGCCCTTCCATGGGCACATCGATATCAATGCCCATGGCTCTCAGTTCTGGCTCAACAAATTCTCTGTAACGAGCGCCAGCCAACATGACAATACGCTTAGGGGTTGATAATTGTGCTTCCAGCTGCTCCAGAACCTGCTTAGCCCAGTGCCGACGATCGGCAATTGCCATTTTGTTTAGTGTGAGTTCATAGGGTTTGATGATCTCGTCAGGCGATACCAGTCCATATTTTGCCGATAAAATTAACCAGGGAAAGCCGGACATCTCTGCATAGGCACGTGCTTTTGAAAACCAGTCTGAGATATAGAGATCTTTGGCGATACTGGAGGCAGCTCGCTTCTGACTGACGCACGATACTAAATATATCGTACCCTTAACGTTTTTCAGGTCTCTTCTGTTTTTTGGTTTTTGCTGTATTTGTCTTTTCTTGGGGATGTTCTTTGTCGTCGGTATCCGACCCTCTTGTGGAATTCGAGATCGGAATACGAAGATAGCGTTGGCGCCTTTAATCGGTCCTTCTCTATGTATGATTTCAACGCCACAAGTGTCTGCCAATAACTGTGACTCTAGCGCGCTGCAAACTGACGGCATACGCTGATTTAATTTCATTGCCGAATGAATATCACCCGCGCGCACTCTGATCTCTCTCGTACCTGATGCTAACTCTGGACGGATAGCCGTATCCGCCACAAAGACTCGGATTTCTTCTGCTAGGCTCCTGCTTTTGCCGGCTCTATTTGGGGGCTCTTCTGTGGACTGATTTTCCTTGGAGAATTGCCAAAGTGCCTGATCGAACGTGCGCATATCAACACTGTTTCGACTTGCAGTAATTCTGCAAAACTCTACAAACGGCCACCAGAACCCAAATGTATACTGATTAGGGACATCCGTCCCAACCGACCATAGTGCTCTGAAGTCCAAGATGGGATAGGGGTCTGAGTGAAAGAAATGCAGAATTACAGATGCTGTCGGCCACTGTACACCGTTTAATAGAGTGAGTGTCTCAATGCGTGATCGCTCATTCTTGGCAGAAAATGCAAAACTACTTATTTCACGCACAAAGTCAGGATCGTTTCGTTCAACACGACCTGCAGAGCGCGGCGATTTCCACAAAGCAATTTTCTGCAGCTGATCTTTGCTGATGCACCCTGCTTTGGAGATATCTTTGTGCAGATCAAGAAGTTCTTGCTCTCCACGGGTATAGGAATACCTTTCACAGAGTTTGGGGATTTTCTTTTCGGGGAACCTGAGCCGCATGTCGTTTAGCTTATTGCCAACCTCAGTGGTATCTTGCTATGCCTGATACTCGGAAATTACAGTGTTAACATCAATATACTTGCTGCTATCGCATCCAGCTAGTCAGATCTATGCCAATCACTCTCTTTAATGATGACGACCAAGCCTACTTTATGAATCGCCCCCATATTGCTAGACACCTTTCAGCCATAGAAAATGGCATCAGGAGAGGTGATTATGAGCAGCAAGCGATACCCGGAAGAGTTCAAGATCGAAGCGGTTAAGCAGGTGGTGGATCGAGGTCACAGCGTGGCCGACGTAGCCAGTCGGCTTGGGATGACTACCCACAGTCTGTATGCGTGGATGAAGAAGTACGGCCCGGATTCAGAAGAGCATCAAATCAAGTCAGCAGATGAAGCGGAGATCCGGCAGCTGAAGAAGGAACTCAAGCGCGTTACCGATGAGCGCGATATTTTAAAAAAAGCCGCGGCATACTTTGCGAACCAGCCCAAGTGAAGTATGCCTTTATCAAGGCGCATAACATGAACTGGCCAGTGCGTTGGCTGTGCACCTGGCTTGACGTTCATCCGAGCGGCTATTACGCCTGGCGTCGACAGCCACTGTCCAGACGAGCAAAGGAGAATCGGCGGCTAACCGGCCTGATCAAGCAGTTCTGGCTGGAAAGCGGCGGTGTTTACGGGTATCGCAAGGTGTATGCTGACCTGCGTGAGTTCGGAGAATGCTGTAGCGAGAACCGGGTGTATCGACTGATGCGCATAGCGGGACTTAAGGCACAGGTGGGTTATCGGCGTCCCCGCCATCGCAGTGGCAGGCCTCACGTAACGATGCCCAACCGTTTGCAACAGCAGTTCACCACGGCACAGCCGAACGAGACCTGGGTAACCGACATTACCCACATCAAAACCCACGAGGGCTGGTTGTACCTGGGTGTTGTTGTTGACCTGTTCTCCCGCAAGGTGGTGGGCTGGTCGATGCAGTCGAGGATCACGAAGGAACTGGTGCTTGATGCGCTGCTGATGGCGGTATGGCGCCGAAAACCAACAACCGCGGTTACTGTGCACTCGGACCAGGGTAGCCAGCACACCAGTCATGACTGGCAATCATTCCTGAAGAATCACGGTCTGGAAGGCAGCATGAGTCGTCGCGGTAACTGTCACGATAACGCAGTTGCCGAGAGCTTCTTCCAGTTACTGAAACGCGAACGAATCAAGCGGCATGTCTACTCAACCCGAGAGGATGCGCGGTCTGATGTATTCAATTACATCGAGATGTTTTACAACAGTAAACGCCGGCACAGTTTCAATAATCAGCTGTCGCCGGTAGAGTATGAAAAGCAATTTACAGAACGGCTGGCAAGTGTCTAGTGGATCGGGGGCGATTCAGTGTGCTGTGATTGATGAAAGCATATCGAGGCCAGAATTATCAAAAATCAAGCAATTGGCCGTAAGAAAATCCTTTATAAACGAAGGCTCTCAGTATCCATTGTCAAGTCCACCCATCACCACAATATATTTCAAGCACTTACTCTGACCCCATTGATTAGAATCTGTCACCACGCAATTGTTCTGCCTGTGTAGTCCCGGAAACTGCCGCTATCGGATATTGTCAGGGTCTCGATCAGCGGGCGCAGCGAACTGACGCTATCTTCAATACCAACGCCGGCCTGGCCCCATGCATCCATACGGGTCTTGACGGCGCCGGGACAAAAGAGGGCAACGATAATGCCGCGATCCCTGAGTTGTTCGGCAACGATGGTGGTGGCTTTATTGAGTGCGGTTTTGCTGGAGCCATAAGCGATAGCAGGCAGACAGCGTTCTGAAATTGAGCCCACGTTGCTTGAGATGTTGATAATTTTCTTTTGCTCGCTCGCTGCGATGGCATGGACAAAAGTTTCCGCCAGTTTAATTGGCGCAAAGGTATTCGTCTCGAGCACTTGTTGCCAGACGGCGTAATCCATCGAGCCAAAATGTTGGCGATGAATATGATCTGCAATTGGTATCGGGCCTATGATACCTGCGTTGTTGAGCAACACATCAAGCGAGGTGTTCTTGTATTTGGCGCCAAGCGCATCGATGGCAGAGTGATCGCAGACATCGAGCTGTTCTATCCAGATTGTAGAATTTTTATCCGCAAGTGCTTGAAGCTCATCAGCCTTATCGGGTGTTCGGCAACAGGCGATGACATTCCAGCCGTCAGCTGCATACTGCCGCGCGAATTCGAAGCCGATGCCCTGATTTGAGCCGGTAATCAGAATTGTGGCCATTCTATTGTTCACCTTAACGTTGCAAGCCCTGTCTGACGGGTCTGGATAAAAACTGCAACCTTGACGCCAATGCAGCTCATCCGTATTTCTTTAATGAGTTTTTGCAATGATTTGCAATACATCATCGTGTTTCAGACGCCTTCGTCTTTAATAGTACTGTATTCGTATTTCGCAGCCGATAGAAAAGCACGAGTGAAACGATGCGTTAACAGCACCCATCAAAGCGAAAGGTGTTTTGGTGACTGCCATCTTTTATGTGTCCAGGTGTCTCACCGCGCAGTGGGCCGGTGGTCACCAGGCCTGGCGTTCATGGTCACGATAAAAACCGCCGCTGGGTCCGTCTTCGTCGAGCAACGCGGCCCAGACGATGGCACCCGCCCCTTCGGCGACGGGACGAGCCGCGCTTCCCATGCCCGGTTGGGTCGCTGTTAATCCGGGGCAAACGGCATTCACCTTGATGCCCGAGTCGTAAAATTCGGCGGCGAACTTTGCAGTCAGTGCGTTCAGCGCCGCCTTGGCGATGCCGTAAGCAGGGCGCCCGAGCCATTTGCTCGTCAAACCCAGAACGGGATCGCTGTGCAATCCGGCGCTGCTCGATACGTTCACAATACGCGCGGCATCACTCTTGCGCAGTAGCGGGAGCATTTCCTGAATCAACTGCCATGTGCCGAACAGCGTGACGTCGACAATCTGCCGGGCGGATGCCAGGTCGGCGGCTGAAACCGGATCGCGACTGCGGGTCGCACCTGTCGCATTGTTGATGAGACTATCCAGCCGGCCGTAACGTTCGTCGATAAAACCGACGAGGGTTCGGACGCTGTCGCTGTTGGTAATATCGAGTGCGTGACCGTGGACTTCCAGATCCTGATCCCGCAGCCTGGCCGCGAGCGACGAGGCTTTTTCTTCGTCGCGAGCCGTGAGCAATACTGTGATTCCCTCAAGGGCAAGCTGCCGGCAGACTTCAAAACCGATGCCTTCGGCCCGGCTGCAGCCAGATACCAGCGCTACACGTGGGGTGTTATTCATGCAAACGATTACCGGCAGGTAAGGTGGCAGCCACGGCAATCCGCCGCGCAAATGTCGCCGATCAGTTTTCTGAATGCGGGACGCACCTTGTCCTCCCGATCGTTCCAGCGCTGCGTATACTCGGCAAAGAATTCTTCCATTTCTTGCTGTAGCTCGGCCATTGGTTCTTCTCCTCAAACGGTCAACGGCGCAATTTAATGCGGTCAGATCAAAAATCCGCTAATCAGAGCCTGAGCCGTCGCCATTCTGATGTATAACCCGGAGCACTCTCCACGGCGACATCGGTATTTCCGGCATGAATGCGCCGACGGCATTACTGACGGCGGCTGCGATCGCGCCGACGGTTACGACGATCGGCCCTTCGCCTACTTCCTTGGCACCGAAGGGACCGTAAGGGTCGACGGATTCGACGATAATGTATTCGACTTGCGGCATTTCGTAGGTGCGCGGCATCTTATATTCGAGGCGCGACGGATTCAGGAACTGGCCGTTGTCGGTTTCGCATTCCTCATAAAGTGTCTGGCTCATACCGGAAAAAATCTGCCCGTCAATTTGTCCCTCGACGGCCAGCGGGTTGATTGCCCGGCCGAGATCGTGGGCTACCGTTATCCTGGTTAACTGAACCTCGCCGGTTTCAGGGTCAACCGTCACTTCAGCGACCTGGGCGCCGAAAGACCATGCCAGTGTGCCGTACTTCAGGGGCGAGTTATAGAATCCGTTGCCCATGACAAACCGGCCTTCCCGGGAGTGCAGGCATGCGTAGGCGGCTTCGCCGAACCCCATGTTCCTGTTTCGATCGCTGTTGACCATGATTTTGCGGTCGCGAAATACCAGTTGATCGGGGGTTACACCGAGGCGCTCGGCCGCAACCTTAGCAATCTGATCCCGGGCATCGGTAGCGGCGATACGCACGGCGTTACCTGTTGTGAATGTTCCCCGTTGTGTAAATGCGCCGACATCGAGGGGTGTGGTTTCAGTATCTCCGGCCACGAGACGAATATCTTCTGCATCACAACCCAGAACTTCGGCCGTAATGATGGCCATGGTCGTATGAGTGCCCTGGCCCATGTCAGGGATGCCGGTATATAAGGTGACGATACCGTCTTCGGCGACCTTGACCATCGCCGCGGATGTGTCGTGCTTGAATGCTCCTTTGACACCCGAGGCCATCGAGCCGATGGCCACACCGATGCCGTGATACGGCGGTAATTTACCGTACTTGTTCTTCCACCCGGAGCGGTCGCGCACCTTTTCCAGGCATTCTTTGAGCCCGCAGCTGGCGAACGTGCCGCCCACGATGTCGGTGAAGCCCTGTTCGGCTGCGTTGGCCAGGAACATGTCGATGGGATCCTGACCGATCTGCTGCGCGGCGCGATTGAGTTGCTGCATGATCGCGGCATTCAGGCCGGTCATCATGCCCCCATGATGAAAGAAATTTGGCCGCTGATTAGTAATGACGCACTTGCGGTTAAAACGCAGACCTTTGATCTTGAAAAGTCGTGCCTGGTAGTTGCCGGCCATTGCCGACAGATACGAGAGCCCTGCCGCATGTGCGCCGCAGTCCATGATGCCCTCGATTTCGAAGCCCTTGATGACACCGTCGTTGGTGATTGCCGTACGCACGACATAGTCGTTGTCACCGCCGGCACGGCAGGTTAGGAATTCCTCGTCCCCGGCAGAAAATATTTTTACCGGCCGGCGGGTTTTGCGGGACAGGAGTGCCGCGATGTAATGGTGAGGGCGCAGTAACCCGCGACCGGTAAATGCGCCACCGGTGTTCAGATGTACGATCCGGATTTGACTGTCGGTCAGACCAAATGCCTCGCTTAATTTCTTTTGAAACAGATACCCTGACTGGGTCGGCGTGTACATGGTCAGCTTGTCCGGAAACGACCAGTCCACCAGCACAACGTGAAACTCCGAATACAGGTTGTGGGTTGGATGTGTGGCAAGCTTGTCTTCGAAAATCAGGTCTGCCTCTTCGAAGGCCTGGTCAGGATCACCGTAGTTATCTATGTTGTGGCTAGCGACATTCCCGTCGTGGTATGGGTTGATTCGGGGTGCGCTGGGCCGGAGCGCTTTGCGCAAATCCGTAACTGCCGGCAGTGGTTCATATTCCACATCGATTAATTCGATGGCCTGTTCGGCAGTGACTTCATCAATTGCCGCGATAGCGGCAATCTCCTCGCCGATATAGTGGGTTACTCCCTTGCTGATGGCCGGTTCGTATTGATTGGCGAACACCTTTTCCGAATCATCTCCAGTGATAAACGCCTTGACGCCCGGTAATGCCAGGGCCTTGCTGGCATCAATCTTCAGGATCTTCGCGTGAGCGTGGCGGCTGCGTAAAATTTTTCCGTACAGCATGCCGGGCAGCTGAACATCGTCGGTGAACAGAGAGCGCCCGGATACTTTTTCCGGCCCGTCCAGGCGCGGTTGGCGCTTGCCGATCGCACTGAGTTCCATCGCTTTCTGACGTTGCTGAATTTCCGGGTCCGGCATGGCAGTGTCGACATCCGGTGTTGTGACACCCCTCGAGACCTGCCGGATTTCGCCGCCTTTCCTGCTGTCAGGCACCTTTTACTCCATCCCGTGCGCGGATTTTGTGAGTGTTGCGAATAGCTTCCTTGACCTTGATGTGACCGGTACATCGGCACAGCACGCCGGCCATGCCGGCGTTGATCTGCTCTTCGGTCGGCTCAGGATATTTATTTATGACCGCCTTGGCCGACATGACGACACCGGGGGTGCAGAATCCGCACTGTAAGGCATGGTATTCGACAAAGGCCTTTTGAATGGCGTCGAGTTCGCCATCGGACTCCAGCCCCTCGATTGTTGTAATCGATTCCTGATCCCATTCCAGTGCATGCGTCAGGCAAGACAGTACGGCCTCGCCATCTGCGTTGTGGACCGTGCATACCCCGCAGGCACCCGTCGTGCAGCCTCGCTTGGTGCCGGTTAAACCGATCTCGGTGCGAATGATATCCAGCAGGGTCTGCTGATCCGACACCAGCAGTTCATAAAGATCCCCATTTACAGTCAGTGAGATTTGTTGTTTGGCCATGACCCTACATATTTTTTAAATGTGTCAATGTGCGCTTCACCAGCACTCGGGCGATCTGTTTCTTATAGACGGCCCTGCTATACAGGTTGGTCACCTCTCCGAGATCGCCGCGTACGGTATCAGCGGCCTGTTCGATTGCCCCATCGGTGAGCCCCTTAGTTTGAATAATTTCTGCGGCCTTTGTCAGCTTGATCGGCGCCGTCGAGAGAGAGCCGAGTATTAACGAGACTTTATCGGTTTGCTCACCCTCGCCGTTACAGCGCGCGGCAATTGAGCCGATTGAGAAATCAATACCCTTGCGGGCCGCATACTTACTGAAGATCAGACGGTCATTGCACGGCGGAATTGTGACATGTGTAACCAATTCGTCAGGGCATAGCTTCATGAACTCTATGCCGTCGTCATTAAAAAAATCCGCAATCGGCAGTACACGTTTGGCGCCGGATTTTTGAATTGTTAGTTCGGCATTTAACGCGATCAACGCAACGGGTGTATCAGAGTTATTAATCGCATGGCATTTTTTTTCAGAACTCTTGATGACATGGCATATATCACCATCGGTCTTAAAACAACTCTCTTTGCCCTGGCGCCACTGTTGTGAATTATTCGTGAACCAGCAACGGGTTTGCAGGCAGATGTTGCCGCCCAGTGTTGCCATGTTGCGAATATGTGTCGAGGCGACCGAACGGATCGATTCGGAAAAAGCGGGGAAGCGGTCATTAATAATAGGGTTTTCGGCAAGGTCCGTCAGTCGGCAGGCGGCACCGATTCTCAAGGATCCGTCAGGCAATTCTTCGACCTGCATCAACTCCGTCAAGCGGCGAATGCTGACCACTGTTTTCGGCCGGAACAGCTTCAAACGCATATTGAAAATAACATCCGTGCCGCCGGCAACGATCTGACCGAATTCCCCGGCATCCTGCAGTGCCATAAGGCACTCGTTCAGGCTTGCCGGTTGCAGGTAATTGTGTTGCGGCAGAAGCATGGCTTAATGATAGGTCAGATATAAGTTTAGTCGTATTTTTCTTCCCCCTAATTTATCTTTTACCATGGCATGGACTCACCACGATAGTCGATAAAGTGCCCATTATCCTCAGGCGTCAGGCCGTCGATGACCGTAAGCATCTGCGCCACACTGTCAGCGGTTTTAAGCGCACCTGGCATCTTCGAGAGCCCCGGGTTCGTGGCCACGATGCCGGGGTGCAGCATGACGATAGTGACTCCGTGCTTTCTTGTTTCGAAAGCCAGGGTGTGCAGATACATGTTCAATGCCGCCTTGCTCATCTTATAGTGATACAGAATCGGTGCCTGAGAACCGGCGACGAATGAACCCGAGTCACTGGACATTGCGATGATTTGTTTCTTCTGCGAGGCCTGCACATGTTCCATGAATGCCTGGCTGACCTTCATCGGGCCGATGGCATTCACTTCAATGCTCTGTCGGCCAACTTCCCAATCAAGCGTTGCAAGTTGCGACATGGCCGTTTTCGGAGTCGGTCCCAGGGCGGCGTTGAGCAGTAGAATATCGATCGCCTGATTTTTATAGCGTTCGGCAAGGGCATCGACCTGTTTGTGGTCGGTCACGTCGAGCTGTTCGATGAGGATGTCCGGATTCTCTGTCGCCAGGCCCCGGAGCTCAACGGCGTCGTCCGGCGAACGTGCCGTTGCAATAATCCGCCAGTCCCGGTCGGCCAGCTGACGGACAAACTCCAGGCCGATGCCACGGTTGGCGCCGGTGATCAGCACAGTGGGCTTGTCATTCATGGCTTTTGTTGCCGAAGCGGAGGCTATCATCATGCTCGTGGCTACCAGGATCGGAACCGAAATATTCATGAGGCCATGGTGCCAGAAAATGAGGCACAACCCTACAAGACAAATCAGGTGCCCAAAGGCAGGACTTGCCTGCATTTCTTCCCGGTAATCCGGAGAGGCATTGTCACGTTAAATGTTTGACGGGACGATAATGGGATGAGTAAATCAGGTAATCCCTGTGTTCGACATCGATTGCCCCCTCAAGTGATTAGTTATGCCGTTTGGCTCTGGCACCGATTCACCCCCGGCTTTTGTTAACGTGTCAATCCCGCACTGCCACGCCCTATGGCTGCGAGGTGGGCTGTCCTGCGGTGTTGAGCTTGTCGAGCAGGCCGATCAGGTGCTTCCGATCGATGGGCTTGGCGACGAAGTCATCGGTGGCCGCCGTCTTCGCGCGGTTGATATCCTCCGGCTGAATGTTCCCAGACACGACCAGGGTTGCTGGGTTCGATCATGTCTTTTTTGCCGATTCTTTATGTAAGGAAATGGTTGGAGAAAGATTATTCATAGAATCAGAAATTGATCTAATTCATCTTCCTGCTATGGAACCGTATCTGCCTGTGCAGGTGGTATCCGAGGTGGCTAATGAAGGTGTACCCCGTCAGCCCCTCCAGGCGCCGGATCATCGGCTGTGACGCGGACCCGGTTGTGTACGGAAAAGCTTGTCAGCCAATAGGCAGCACGCTACTCTGCTCTTTAGATCAGATCAGATCAGATCAGATCAGGCAGAGGTGGTGTGCAATGAGGTTTACAGCATTGGCAGGAAAGGGGCTGGGTTTGGTGATATTGTACCCCGTCAGCACCTATGGAACAGATATAGCACTAGTTTAAAGGAGAGTTTTTGTTCATCCTGACCCGAGGAGTTGAGATGAAACAGAAACCAGCA
>PBZD01000144.1 GCA_002729875.1 Chromatiales bacterium
ACCAATGCCTGGTCTACGCTATTGACCATGTTCGTTCTCCGCAATGTAAGTCGTGAGCGTGCCCAGGCTCTCAATAGTGGCTTCCACGACATCGCCGGGACCCAGCCAATCCGGCTCGGCCATTCCGGCGGCAACCCCCGGCGGACTGCCGCTGGTGATGATATCGCCGGGTTCCAGTGTGGTGTTCGACCACCAGGAAACAAGTTCGGCGGTTTTATAATGCATCTGGGAGGTATTGGCATCCTGACGTACATCACCGTTGACCCGCAATTTCATGTCGAGGTCATGAGGATTTTCCAGTTCATCCGGAGTGATGAGATAAGGGCCGAAAGGACAGGATCCATCAAAACTCTTGCCGAGCAGTATGACCTTGTTGGAATGCTCGCGAGCCTGAATATCACGGGCTGACAAATCATTGAAGATCGTAAATCCGGCCACATAGTCCAGTGCATCTTCTACGTCGACACGAAAAGCCCGCTTGCCGATGATGATGCCGATCTCAATCTCATAGTCGAGCTGCTGCGTAAAATGCGGCACGACGACTTTTGCCCCTGAACCCACTACCGATGAAGGTGCCTCGAGAAAACCGGTCGGATGCTCAAAATGAAAACTTTGCCAGTCATGTGACTGCCACTCCGGATTCTTCCAGGTCGTCAACTCCTCAAGATGTGAATCAAAATTGCACGACGTGTGCAGAATCTTACCCGGACGTGGTACGGGTGCGCACAACTTGATTTCATCCGCATTCCAGGCGTAGCGACTTCCTTCGACAGTCTTCAACGCCGCCGGATTGCCACTGCCGAGAGCATCAGTAATTTCGACAAGGGCTTTCGTCGCTGTTTCAATCGCAGCCTCACCCTGCTGCAGAAAACCGATCATGGTAGCGGCGAGTTCCCCGCCGGTTAACGCGTGTAAATCAACATAACAATCATTAACCCAGGCACCTACCGCAGTATCGCCGCTCGCTCTGATTTCAAAAGTTGCCAGTTTCATTATTCAGATCTCTCCTTCCATGATCCGTCTAAAGCCATCAGGCTGCTGCCGGCTTCAGTCTTGGTACAACTTTCTCGCCAAGCAACCGGATACTCTCGAGGTTATCTTCCTCGCTATCCCCGACGACCTCCATCAACGGCAGATTCATACCGGCATCCACCAACTGCTGTAACAGCACAAGACAGTCATCCGGATTCCCCGAAATCACCGTAAAAGCCCGCATCATGTCATCATCGACTAAGTGCGTAACATTGTCATCAGTCCCGTCCTCGATAGCCTCGATAAATGGCTTCCAGGCCTCATCGGGCAAGCCTGAACTGCTTAGAATAATGTTGTTTTTGATATTGCGCAGTTTATTGATAACGTAGGTTGCGGCGTACGGACGCGTTGCATCCCTCGCCTTGTCACCATCCTCCGAACAAGCCGCAAGAATGACGCCACCGACAGGAAAATCGGCGGGCATTTCACGATTAGCCTGATCGAACCCCTTGCTCATGTTCTCCCTGGCATAGCGTGTAAACCCCGGCGAGGTCAGACCCGGCAACAACAATCCATCAAACGTCCGACCGGCCAGCTTCTGCATGAACGGACCGGTTGCACCAATATAAACCGGGATGTCCGTGCGCAACCCGCGACCTTTGCGATCAACGGCCGGCATATCGCAGCAGAACAGTTCGCCATCGTACTTGAATGCCTCCCCGCTCATGACACCGCGGATGATATCAACCGATTCCTTGTGCACCTTGACCGGCGTGAACTTCTTCTGATCCATCTCCAAATATTCAGTACCGACCTTGCCCGCCCCGAGACCCATGATGAAGCGCCCGCCAGACAACTCGTCGAGTGCAACCATTTCGGCAGCCTGGGTCGTGGGATGGCGCATATAGGGCGAGGTAATCCCCAGACCAATGGGGATTTTCCTCGTCGCCAGCGCCGCTGCAGCAAGCGTCGCCATGCAGCCACGTGCTTCGTGTCCATACTGACGGAACCAGTGATAAGCTTCCGCAATCCAAAAACCGCCGCTGAGATTCGACTCCTCTGTTTGCTTTGCATAGGCTTGTATCGCAGACATCGGCTCATACGACTTGAATATCACCCCGACCGAAGCCTTTCCTGCTGCACTCATTATTCTGTCTCCTCTCAATTAAAGCGTATCCAGATGCGGTTCGTGCCGCTCTACAAACTTGTTTCCGAGCCGTCATAAACTCTGACCGGAATCCCCGATATCGACTCACCACCATCGATACCCACCCGGAATGTCTCCTGCATGTATAAACAGGCTTTACGATCTTCCGTCATGACATGCGGATGCATCGAGCACACCATGTTCTCCGGCAGTTCAAATTCTGATCCTTCACCGATGCGTGGCGCTTCAATCATCGTCATGCCGATCGAATGACCGGAAACATGCCCGAGCCGGTAGCCTTTTCCTTCGAATGGCGTCATTACTTTCTTGTGGACTTCCTCGGCCAAGGCACCGGCCTGCAAATGTGTTTTCACGAGTTCATGGAACTCGGCATACAAATCCACCAGGCGACGGGTCGCCTCATCAACACCACCGGGTGCCAGTAACCTGGAAAACTCGATCCAGTGGCCGCCCGGTCCTGAAACCTCGAGCCCATACAAAAGCCCATCGGAGTCCTGAACCTGCCGGGTCGGGCTGGGGAATACCATCTGCGGCAGGATCGAGCCATTGGGTCCGATCAAGACCATATCCATGGTATTTCGCGCGGTACCCAGCGCGGCAAACGTGGCTTCAGCTGCACCCATGAGCTCGGCTTCCGTTTTACCCGCCTGGTAGGCCCGGATCACGGCGAGGACTCCCGCCTTGTTGATCTCCATGGAACGACGCACCGAGAGCAGTTCTTCTTCACTTTTTTGCGCCCGCGCGTGGTCAAAGGCCTCATCGAAATCAATCAGATCAACTCCGCTGCCGACCAATGCCCGGTAGTCGCGCACCGGCATAATGAAATTCATGCCATACACACCGACCCGGTTCAGGCGATTGTCCCTGAGATAATCCGCCATCCACTCACCACAGTGCGGCGGAAACACCTGCTGATCGATAAACGTTGCAGCATGATCGCCCACCCAGGTAGCCTCGCTGGGAAAGACACAGGTCGGTTCGCCATCACGTGGTATCACGACATAGGCATAGCGATGCAGCAAATGAAAACCACACATGTACCGCACCGCACCTTCAAACCCCGTATATTCGCTACCGCTGACGATGAGCACATCGAGGTCGGCACGGTCCATTGCCGCCCTGACGTTACGGTAACGTCGTTCGATTTCCGCCGTACTGGGCTTAAATGTATTAGTCTGTTCAGTCATCTGCTCATCCCGTGTTTAATCATTGCGCGTCATGGAGTGCTCCAGACCCTCGATCAGCGCCCAGATCGCTGCGTTCAGCGGAGTCGGCACCTGGTTGGCTTCGCCAAATGCCACGATGCCGCCATTCAACGCCGCAACTTCCGTTCGCCGACCGGCCTGAACGTCCTGCAACATGCTGGCTTTATGGTGGTAAGCAACCTCCTGCGCATGATCGATCAGTTTTTCCGGATCACTGTCGAGTTCGATGCCCAATACACCGGCAACCGCAACACCTTCGGCGACCAAACCGGAAATCAGTCTGCGAACCTGTTCCTGATCACAGGCAACACCATGCGGTAACTGCGTCAACGCACCGATGGGATTGGTCGCCGCATTGAATATCAGCTTGGTCCACTGCGCGCCGCGTGCATCTTCCATGGCCAGAGTCTCCATGCCGACGTCACTCAACGCCGTGGCGAGACGCTTTACCTCATCCAGAGTCGCGGATTTGGGTTCAAATGGCCCTATCCACGTCTTGCCACCGGTATCCTGTTCCACATGCCCCGGGGTGACAATATGCCCGGCCGGAAACGTCGTACCGCGCATGACACGCGGCACGTATTCCGCAATGATCTCCTCATTACCGGCGCCATTTTGCACCGAACACACTGCGCCGTTTGCAAATACCCGCGCAGTTGCTTCGATCGCGGGCCGCGTGTGCAACGCCTTGGTGGCGACAATGCCGAAGTCGCATGCGGGGATTTCACCCGAATCGGATGTTGCGTGTGGGCGCGATACCAGGTCACTGACACCGGAAAGGCGCAAGCCCTTAGCATTGATCGCATCTACATGCAGCTGGTTGAGATCGTAAGCCCAGACCTCGATCTCTTCATTTGTGGCCAGATGAGCAGCAAACAGGCTGCCAATCGCGCCACAACCGACGATACAAACCCTCATCGCATTCTCCCCATCCTCATTCTGTTCACGCCAGGCCCGCCATCAGTTCCATCCTGATTCCCGGGCTTTAACCAGGTGATACAAAGTTTCGTGTATCGGCACGGCTATGCCCACTTCAGCAGCTTCACGCATCACCGCGCCGGTAATCCAGTCGATCTCCGTCAAACGTCGGGCGCGCACATCATCGAGCATGGATGGAACATGCGCATATTCATCGCCCCCGGTCCGGCCATGACTGACAGCCTTCACATTCATGTCCCAAGGATCTTCGTGTAACTCGACGCCGCGCGCTTTAGCGACCGCTTTACCTTCCTCCATCATCGCCCGTACCAGGTGACCGAGGTCCAGCGCCGATTCTGTCTCAGCATACGCACTCACATGCGGCAGGTCGGTCAGTGCGGCTACGCTGTTGACGACCGAATTGAAAATTAACTTTGACCATTGCGCCGGCAACAAACTCGAAAAGGTCTTTGCCTTAAGCCCTGACCTGCGAATCAGTTCGGCAACAGCTTGCACTGCTTTGAAATCAGCGCTCCCCTGCGCCCAGGGACCCATCCAGGTTTCGGTATCAAGCTCATACTCGACATGCACGTCGGAATGCCGAAGCCCGCTCATAAAGGTCACCGCCGAGATAATCGGCCAGTCACCACACCTGGCCACCAAAGCTTCACAACCCAGACCGTTCTGCACGGTCATCATGATTGCATTCGGAAAATGGCCCGCCATGCTCGCGGCAATACGCTCAACCACATTTGCCTTGGTCGCAATAATCACCAGGTCAACATCACCCAGCGCCCCTGCGTCTGTCGCGGCTTTAATTTCGACCTGCCGATCAGACTTGCCACTAACACGCAAACCCTGTTTATTAAGTTGTTCTGCATGCTCTTGCCGGCGTACCAGTACAGATGTCTCTACCAGCGCACCCAGATGCCCGGCAAACAAACTGCCGATTGCGCCGGCTCCCACAACACAAGCTTTGCGAATTGGTCTGGCATTTTTCATGCCGCCGATACCCGCAGAAGACGCAATCGCAGCAGCGGGTAAATAAAAATCACACACACTATCGAACTCAATACCTCCAGTCGAAAATAATCCCCGAGCAGAAAATGCGCGACGAACACCGCGCTGAGGATTGTGATGACGCCCGACCAATTTACGGATTCATTTTCATTAACCGGGGACCCGTCAGCGGATGCCAACCGGGGACCGACAAAGTAGTAATCCATGATGATGACGCCTGCCAATGCACTGAGCAGAACCCCCATCAGCTGTATCCATGCCTCAACGAGTTCAAGGATATGCCCGTACAACATGGCCAGTGCAATGGCATTCGCCAGTAAAACAAATGTCACACGACCCGGACGCCAGCGGAATAAAGCATCGGCCAGGTTGGCGATACAAAGTGATGAGCTATAGCTATTCAGAACCTGCGCCTTCGCCTGGGCAAACAGCATCAGCACAAAGCCCACCAGGCCGCCGAACACCATGAAGGTCGCAGCGATACTATCGGGACTTTGCAGCACTCGCGCTTTGGCCGTATCAGGATCCATGCCGACGACAGTGATGTAGTAATCGATCATCAGTGCCGCCCCGGACTTCATCAGTATGCCGCCAATCAGCATAACGACGACCGACTGGGAAAAAATCGCGATGGCGGCAGCGATGCCGACATCTGCGGTAGATTTTCCGTAGCGGCCGAAATCAGCCGTATTCAAGGCCAGTGCACAGGCCGGACCGATGAGTATATTCAGACTGAAAACGAACTTGTCCCAATCACCATCCACACCCATGCCGGTGAGCACTGCCGGCTGCACCTGGCTCTCAAACCACAACGCATCCACCAGCGTCCCGCCGGACTGCTGCAGGACAACCACAATCATCCAGGCAAGCACGCCAACAAAACCAATCACCATGATGGAAGAAAATCGTGTCACCAGTTTGAATCCAAATGCCGTCAACAGTATCCAGGCGACGCTCATGCCAGCGTAAATCGTCAGCCGCGCCGGCCAGCTGTCGTCAATTTCAAAAAAGAACAAGAAACCCCGGTATAAAAGACCATTTTCAACCGCCAGGAAGCCAACGATCAGAAACCCGAAAATCAGGGAGGCCAATGCCGAACCGCGAATACCCAGGCCGTACTTCCGCGTGATCAGCGTATTCGAACAACCGGTCTGCCACGCAATACGTGCCATCGCCCAACCAATTGAGCTACCGACTGCAAATGAAACCAATCCCGCTGCCAGCGCAATCTTTACACCAGCAACAAAACAAACGACCGCACCAAAAAACAGGATAACCAGCGTTGTTATCAGCCCGGCCGTGTTCCAGGTAATTTGCAGCCAGCCTTCGCGCTCAGCATCCGGAACCCGCTCCAGTGCATGATCTTCCATTGTCTCAGTGATGCTGTATCTGACCATCGCGCCACTAATTTAGCCTAATGATCCGCTGATGATATGACGGTTCGAGCACGCTTCTTGCCCATTTGGTCAAACCCCTGTTTCCGGGCTAGCCCCTGATCAAATAAGGTTCTAGACTTGGAGAATTAAGCTGATTCTGACTGCTCTGAAACGTTGGAACAGGAAGAATTAAAGGCGGTGACCTGTATAAAGGGAAATACAGCCTGGGAAATACGATCAGGAAAACTCCTCAAGGAGAGGCCACAATGAACGACCCTCAGCCCGTGCAGAACTCACTTAAATCCGGCCGCTGGATACGATCGACGTGCAAGATGTGCCTGCACTCATGTGGAACCCGGATTCACGTCACCGACGACGGCATCGTCAATAAAATCGAAGGCGATCCTGCAAATCCTTCAAACAACGGCAAACTCTGCCCGAAGGGTAATGCGGCCATCATGCGCCATTACGATCCGAACCGCTTCAAACAACCGATGAAACGCACCAACCCGAAAAAAGGTCCCGGTGAGGATCCGATGTGGGAACCGATAAGTTGGGACGAAGCATTCGAAATCACGGCACGGGAAATCAAAAAATCACTCGATGAAGACCCAAGGAAAATTCTGCCGTCTCTGGAGGATTTTCAGAAATTCAACATCTGGGTCTGGCCACTTGCTTTTGGTAATTTTAATTGTTTCCAGTCCGGCGGCACGATGTGCGGCGGCGCCTACCACCCTGCTAACGGCTATATCCATTCGGCATTTGCAGCCGCCAACGATGCCAAACATTGCAACTACTGGATTAACAACGGAACCGGTGACGGATTTTCCTCACACCTGCACGCAGCCGCACAATCCAACTGGGTTGCCAATGCCCGCATTGACCGCGGCATGCGTTGTGTCACGGTTGAGCCAAGACTCTCCACTTCTGCTGCAAAATCGGAAGAGTGGATTCCGATACGCCCGGCCACCGACCGGCATTTTGCACTGGGGCTTTGTCACGTCATGGTCAACGAGAACCTCGTTGACTACAGGTTTCTCAGAAAGGATACCAATGCCCCTTACCTGGTCGGTGCTGACGGCTACTTCGTGCGTAATGGCGAAGACAAAATCTATGTCTGGGACTCGGTTGAAAACCGGGCAAAACCATGGGACGACCCGACAATCCAGAAACTGGCACTTGAAGGTTCCTTCGTAGTAGAAGGCAAAGAATGTAAACCGGCATTCCAGCGCTTCAAGGACATCCTCGACGAGTGCTCACCGGAAGAAATGGAAACAATTACCACGGTTCCTGCCGAAACAACGCGACGTATCGCCCGGGAATTCTTTAAAGCGGCAGATGTCGGCGCTACGATAGAAATCGATGGACGAACCATGCCGTTACGACCAGCTGCCTATAATTACTACCGCGGCGCCCAGGGTCGGAAACTCGGATTCCAGGCCAATCATGCATTTAAGATGGTAAATTTTCTAATCGGCAACATCGATGCGCCCGGCGGACATCTGGGCGTTACCCTGGATGATCAGTGGGTCGATAATAGCCATGTGGCACCGGGGGAAAACGGCATGATGCTGCCCAACCCGCATCAGCTTGGACCGGTCCCACCATTTGCCTATCCGCCGAATACGTTTCACCTGATGGACTACTTCCCGGTCGGTGTTCATCCGCCACATCTAAACCTGCAAGTGTTTCAAGATCCGGAAAAATACGGCATCGAATTCACGCCCGATGTCATGGTGATCTGCCACTCCAATCCTCTCTGGGCCATGCAGGGCCCCCGGAAAGAGTGGTTCAGGTTTATGGCCAGCATGCGGTTCATCGTAGTGTCCGACATTATTCCGACTGAAACCACGATGTGGGCGGATGTCATCCTGCCGTCCCATGACGCGCTGGAATCATGGAATATGACCATGATCGAACCGCCGCATACGGAGGGGATGTGCATGCGGCAACCGGCTACGGAACCTCTGTATGACACTAAAAGTGAAGAGGATATTTTCTACGGACTGTCCGAGCGCCTGGGCATACTCGAAGCCTATAACGGTGTTCTGAATATGGCACAGGGACTGGAGCATAAACCGGAACTGATGCTCGAACCCGGTCGGACCTATACCGACAAGGAGATAGCTGACCGCAAGGGTCGACTGTGGAATGACAAGGGTATCGACTGGTATATCGACAATTGTGCAGTTACCGAGCGACGCCCCGACAAGTGGTACCGGCCCTGGGAAGGCATGCGCCTGCATTTTTATATTGAGGACATGCTGCACCAACGCGATCAACTGAAAGAAAAAATGGAAGATCACAATGTGCCCTTCCGTAATGAATGGTACTGGGACGACTACTCACCCCTGCCGACAAAGAAACTGGACCCGGTGCATGAGGAACCTGAGGAATACAATCTTTACGGAATGTTCTTCAAGGATATCCAGCTGAACTTTGGCGAAAGCATCGGCAACCCGTGGATTAATGACATCGTCTACCGGGACCCGGTGCATATCGCACTGATGCTCAACCCAAAAACTGCTGCAGCGGAAGGACTCGAGGCGGGCGATATTGTCAGGGTCGAGTCCCCCTATGGCAAGATCTACGGGCGAATCGGTACCGCCGAAGGCTGGCATCCCGATGCCCTGGGTGTGTCCAACTCACTGTCACGCATGAACATCAAACACAAAGGTGTGCCACACGCGGGGGGGCACTTCAACGATATGCTGCCTTACGATCTGAGAAACACCGATGCCGTAACCGGCCAACCGGAAACCGTGTGCAGAGTGAAGATCATTAAACTGGATGATTGGCCCGAAGGACTGAAACAGGGACTCACAGTCTATGACCTGGTTGATGATATTCAAAAACCGGGCAAAGGGAGGCGTCACTGATGGCCAGGTACGGAATGGTCTTTGATCTGAAGCGCTGCATCGGATGCAATGCCTGCGTCATCGGATGCAAACAGGAAAACTCGCTGCCGGATGGAATGTTTTTCACCCGAACATTGAGTGAAGAATATGGTGTCTACCCTGCTGTCAATCGAGTTTACATCCCGACGCTATGCAATCATTGCGAGGATGCTCCCTGCGAGAAAGCCTGCCCGAGCGGCGCAACTTATACCCGTGATGATGGCATTGTCATGGTCGATGCGGACAAATGCATCGGCTGCAGTTCATGTGCTATTGCCTGCCCCTATGATCAGCGGTCCCAGATCGACAAGGATCTGCTCAGCCATGGACTGTTCGGCACGGATGAACTGACTCCATTTGAAGAAGATGGTTATAAACGGTTCGTACCCGGCACGTTTACAAAATGTGATTTTTGCAGCGAACGCGTCGATGCGGGGCTGGACCCGGCCTGTGTCGTGACTTGTCCGACCGATGCTCGCATCTTTGGTGATCTGGATGATCCTGGCAGCAAAGCCAGTACCCTGATACGTGAACGAAATGGGAAACCCCCGATGCCAGAACTGAAAACCAGACCCAAGGTCTATTACATCGATTGAACTAGATCACGATTCAGCCACTGGCAACATCTGAACAACAGGCGGTAGTGAAATGGCAATACAAGAAACGAAAATCGTTGGTGACAGTTTTCAGGTTGGCGTTCGGTTCCAGCGCTACTGGGATACGTCAATGGCCAATGCATTTTTCTGCGGGGAACTCGGTGCCGGACTTTTTTTCATCTCCTACCTATTCAACTTTGTTTCCGGAATGGTAGCCGGCATGCTGATCACCGGGATTTTTAAAACATATTTCCACATGACTCATATGGGTGTACCGATGAAATCCTGGCGAGCCATACTGCGGCCCGACCGATCATGGATTAGCCGCGGCCTGATGGCTATCGTGTTTTACCTGGTTTTTGGTATTGCTCATTGTCTGAACCTTACCTTCCATCTCGATACTGCCTGGGGCCTGGGTTCGACCGTCGGCTACATCGTGCAATTGCTTGCCGCTTTCGCCGCACTGGTCGTGATGACCTATCAGGGTTTCGCCATGTCTCATTCGAAGGCAATTTCGTTATGGAATACCATCTTGATGCCGATATCCAGCCTGACCTACTCACTGACTGGCGGCGCTGTTCTGACCATGCTGCTCGTAAACCTGTCCCCCGAAAAAGCAGCAAACTGGGAATTTCTGACCGGCGGAATTCTGTTGCTGTTGCTAATCGATGCACTCGTGTTGGTCAGCCTGTTGTACTCCGCCAATAAACGCTCGGAAGGCGGCAGAGTATCAACTCTACTGCTATTGACAGGGATTTATCGGCAGGCATTTCTATACCTTGTCGTCGGCGCGGGCCTTATCCTGCCGGCACTACTCTTGTGGTTACTCCCCGGCAACTTTGCCGCTGCTCTGCTTGCCGCAGTTGCCATATTGGCCGGCTACTACGGTTACCGGGTACTGGTTTTCAAAGCCGGTGTCTATGAGCCGATGACAAGTTTCAGATAGACCGTATCTTCCAGTGATTATGACCAGCTGGGACCCCGCCCGGCCGATGACAGAAGGAGTTCTCCCATTTATTTGACCGATAGCCGATATCAACCCTGAAACTCGCCTGCGGGTAACGTTTGTGTGCCGGCTTTAACGCTGCAGACCAGGGAAAACCTTAGAAAAATGTAACCTTGCCGGCATTCCTGATATTTAATGTAGACACAAGCAGGAATCATCATCGGAGATTGATTAATGGACGCAACAAAGCTACTACATGGTGTGCGTATCGTTCCGGTTGTTGTTGTCGATGACCCATCGATAGCAATACCCCTTGCCGAGGCGCTATATGAGGCAGACCTAGGCACAATTGAAATCACCTTGCGGACACCCAGCGCGCTCGACGTAATCGAAAACATTGCTGTAAAACTGCCCGAGGTCGTCGTGGGTGCCGGCAGCGTGCGTGCTGCAAACCAGTTAACTCAAATCAAAAATGCAGGAGCTCGCTTCGCGGTCAGCCCCGGATCTGGCCAGCAATTACTCGATGCCGTTGCAAAGCATGAAATACCGTTTGTGCCTGGTGCAGTAACCGCAAGCGAGATCATTAACTTGCAAGAGCGCGGCTACACGCTTACTAAATTCTTCCCGGCAGAACTGGCCGGCGGTACAAAATTATTGAAAGCCCTGGGCGCACCACTGCCAGAAGCGCGATTCTTTCCAACCGGGGGCATTACGCCAGAGCTGGCAATGGATTATCTGGCATTGCCCAGCGTAACGTGTATCGGTGGCTCCTGGTTAACGCCGGCAGATTTGCTTGCTGCAGGTGATTTCAGAGCAATTACCAGGATTGCCAGAGAAACGGCAACGCTGGCCGGATACCAGGAGTTTCGTGAGTGAAAACAGTATCTGATTGCTAAGCTGCAACAGGCTGTTTGGTCAGTTTCGAACAGCTTTGTCTGACAATCAGGCGAGCAGATAAAGCGATGTGTTTATTGTCTACATCCGCACTACTGATCAGTTGGTAAAGCATACTGAATGAGTGCCGGGCAATTTTATCGATTGGTGCTGCAACGGTTGTCAGCCCTGTAAACATTTGAGATGCAATATCAATATCGTCAAAACCAATAATGCTAATGTCTCCCGGTACGATCAAATTAGCCTCATAAATCTTTCGTATGGCGCCAAGTGTCGATTCCCGCTGTTATGATTCCACCACTATGACAACAAAGTCTTTAAAAATTCGCAGTCTGCTGGTCGCCAACCGGGGCGAGATAGCCATTCGCGTGTTCCGGGCCGCCACTGAACTCGGCATGCGAACCGTGGCGATATTTACCGATGAGGATCGCTTCGCGCTGCATCGCTTCAAAGCCGACGAGTCCTATCAGGTTGGAGCGGGAGGCAACCCCATCGGCGCCTACCTCGATATCGATAATATTCTGAGAATTGCCCGGGATACCGGTGTTGATGCAATCCACCCCGGTTACGGTTTCCTGGCCGAGAATCCCGACTTTGCCGAGTCCTGTGCTAAGGCAGGTATTATTTTCATAGGTCCGTCACCGGAAGTCATGCGACGCTTGGGAAATAAGGTCTCTGCCCGGATCCTGGCAGAAAATGCCGACGTTCCGGTGGTGCCGGCTTCCAAACCACTACCCGACAATCTGGATGAGGTAAAGCAGCTGGCCGAGGGCATCGGTTACCCGCTCATGCTAAAGGCAAGCTGGGGCGGTGGCGGCCGGGGTATGCGGGTACTGGAGAATGAGTCAGACCTGGTGACCCAGCTCGATGGAGCTCGCCGCGAAGCGGCGGCCGCCTTTGGCAATGACGAGATGTATCTGGAAAAACTTGTCAGGCGGGCCCGGCATGTGGAAGTGCAGATTCTGGGCGATCGCCACGGCAACCTGGTGCATTTATTCGAGCGGGATTGCTCTGTCCAGCGCCGTCACCAGAAAGTGGTAGAACGTGCGCCCGCATCGTTCTTTGATGATGAAATGCGTAATTCAATCTGCACTGCCGCCGTGCGGCTCAGCCAGGCCGCCGGTTACACCAATGCCGGTACCGTGGAGTTTCTCCAGGATATGGATTCCGGGGCATTCTATTTTATAGAGGTCAATCCTCGTATCCAGGTAGAACACACGGTCACCGAGGAAGTCACCGGTATCGATCTGGTCAAGGCGCAACTGCGAGTAGCGGGTGGCGAGGTTATCGGCATCGATACCGGGTTGCCCGCACAGGACGATATCCGGCTGCACGGGCATGCGCTCCAATGCCGGATTACCACAGAGGATCCGGAGAATAATTTTGTTCCGGACTACGGACGTATCGCAACTTATCGCAGCGCTTCGGGTTTCGGTGTGCGCCTTGACGGCGGCACGGCCTATGCCGGGGCACGTATCACCCCGTTTTACGATTCCCTGCTGGTCAAGATTTCCACCTGGGCGCCAACCCCCGCGGAAGCCATCGATCGCATGGATCGAGCTCTGCAGGAATTTCGCATCCGGGGGGTCAACACCAACCTGGCATTTCTTGAGAACCTGATCAGGCACCCTACGTTCCGCTCCGCAGACTACACCACGCGGTTTATTGATATCACGCCGGAACTTTTCCAGTTCAAGAAGAAGCGCGACCGTGCCACACGGCTGCTGACGTTTATCGGCGAGGTCATCGTCAACGGCCACCCGGAGGTTCAGGGTCGGATCGCCCCCCGGACCCGCAACATTGCTCCAGTACCCAAATCCCTGCCGGCCGAGATCCCCATGGGTCACCGCCAGCGCCTGCTGACAGACGGGCCGGAAGCCTTTGCGCGCTGGATACGGGACGAGCCTCGTATCCTGCTAACGGATACTACGATGCGCGATGCCCACCAATCTCTACTTGCCACCCGCATGCGCACCGTGGATCTGTTGAATATTGCACCGGCATACGCAAGGCTGCTGCCGCAATTGCTGTCTGTTGAGTGCTGGGGCGGAGCAACCTTCGACGTGGCAATGCGCTTTCTGCAAGAGGATCCGTGGCAACGGTTAACGCAACTACGCGAGCAGATGCCGAATATTCTGTTGCAGATGCTCCTGCGCAGCGCCAATGCAGTTGGATACACCAACTATCCTGACAACGTCGTACGCCATTTCGTCCGCCAGGCAGCCAATTCCGGTATCGACCTGTTCCGGGTATTCGATTCCCTGAACTGGGTAGAGAACATGCGGGTTGCCATGGATGCTGTGCTGGACGCAGGGAAACTCTGCGAGGCCACCCTTTGTTACACCGGCAACATGCTGCAACCGGGGCAGCATAAGTACAACCTGAAATACTACGTCAGCATGGCGAAACAACTGCAACAAGCCGGCGCCCATATCCTGGGGATTAAGGACATGGCGGGTGTCTGCCGCCCGGAAGCGGTACGGCAACTTGTGACGGCACTGCGACAGGAAACAGGGCTGCCGGTACATTTTCATACCCACGACACCGGCGGTGTGGGGGCGGCTTCAGTCATCGCCGCAGTTGAAGCGGGGGCGGATGTGGTTGATGGGGCCATAGATTCAATGAGTGGTCTGACCTCACAACCGAATCTGAGTTCCATTATCGAGGTGCTGGCGGATTCAGATCGAAATCCGGGGATCGACACCCAGGCCCTGCGGCAGATTTCCCACTATTGGGAAGTCGTACGCCAGTACTATGCGGCATTTGAGAGTGATATTCGCTCTGGAACGGCGGATATCTATCGTCATGCAATGCCTGGGGGCCAATACACCAATCTCCGCGAACAGGCTCGGGCACTGAACATCGAGAACCGCTGGCCCGAAATTGCGGAGACCTACGCAAAAGTCAACGAGCTATTCGGCGATATCATCAAGGTAACCCCCTCGTCAAAAGTGGTCGGTGATATGGCATTGTTCATGGTGACCAGCGAACTGAGTGCAGAGGAGGTTTTAAATCCGGAGCGGGAAATAGACTTCCCGGCGTCCGTCGTGGGGCTGTTCCGGGGGGATCTCGGCCAGGCGCATGGTGGCTTTCCCAAAATATTGCAAAAAAAGGCGCTCAAAGGGGAAAAACCGCTTTCAGATCGGCCTGGCGCAACAATGGCGCCATTGGATTTACAAGAAGCCCGGGTAATGCTGGAGAAGCAGATCGGTCGACGGGCTTCCGATACGGACCTGTCGTCCCACATTCTTTATCCGAAGGTTTTCGAGGAGTATGCAAAGCATCAGCGCCGGTATGGCGATGTGAGCGTTTTACCCACACCGGTATTTTTCTACGGACTCGATAAAGAAACCGAGATCGATGTAAACATCGACAAGGGCAAGACCTTGTTCATCCGTTACTTGGCCAGAAGCGAACCCAATGATCAGGGCGAAAGACGGGTGTTTTTTGAACTCAACGGTCAACCCCGCAGCGTGAACATCCTGGATCGGCAGGCCGTGCCTGCTCGTGTGGCTCGGCCCAAGGCGGAAGATGGCAATACCGGACACATAGCGGCGCCTATGCCGGGCGTGATTGTCAGCGTCAATGTTGAGGAAGGGCAAGCAATCAACCAGGGTGATCCGCTTTTGTCAATTGAGGCAATGAAAATGGAAACAGCAATCCACGCAGAACGTAGCGGGTCAGTGGAAAAAATTGTTACTCCAACCGGAACCCAGGTCGACAGCAAGGATTTGTTACTCATTCTGACCGATTGAACGCGGTTAAATCCCCGCTCATCTCTGTTTTTTTGCAACCCGCCAGCCCGACCGGGTTTAACAAATCAATCGGTCAAATGAAGTACCGATTGAGCCAAAAAACAACTCCTATAGGCAAACAAGCTCTGTAGTATGATCTCTATGGGTTTTGACAGGTTAGGAGAGTATGGTGAGAGTGCTGGATTCGATGGACCTTTTAGATACAAGGTCTTTGCTGAACGACGACGAGCTTATGGTCGACAATTCAGTGGCACGCTTCGTCGATGAACGCGTTCTGCCTATTATCAGCGAATGCTTCGAAACCAGCCGCATGCCGGCGGAACTGATTCCTGAAATTGCCGAGTTGGGTCTGTTGGGCATCAATATCGATGGCTACGATTGTGCGGGCCTGAACAGTGTCTGCTATGGCCTGGCGTGCCAACAACTTGAGCGGGGCGATAGTGCATTGCGCAGCTTTGTATCCGTGCAAAGCAGCCTGTGCATGTATCCAATCTATACCTACGGGTCGGAACAACAGAAAACTCGCTGGCTGCCGGCGATGGCTCGCGGAGAAGCTATCGGCTGTTTTGGTCTGACGGAACCGCATGGCGGTTCCGACCCGGGCAATATGAAAACGCATGCAAAGCGTGACGGCAGCGACTGGATATTGAACGGTGCCAAAATATGGATCACCAACGGCAGCATTGCCGATATTGCCGTTATCTGGGCAATGACCGAAGACGGTGTCTGTGGGTTCCTGGTAAAGAAAGGCACGCCGGGTTTTGCCGCAACGGATATCAAGCACAAGATGTCTTTACGCGCATCCATCACCTCATCGTTATTTTTTGACAATGTTCGGATTCCGGATGAGAACCGGCTACCGGGGGTTACGGGACTCAAGGGACCCCTGAGTTGCCTGACACAGGCACGCTATGGAATCAGCTGGGGGCCCATCGGTTCCGCGCAGGCATGCCTGCAGGAGTTGATCGAGTACACGGCAACGAGAAAGCTGTTTGGCCGGCCTCTGTCACAAACCCAGTCCATACAAGAGCGCCTGGCGGACATGGCACGCCGCATCACGACGGCCCAGTTGCTGGCATTGCAACTCGGACGACTGAAGGATGCCGGTACGTTGCATCCCAGCCAGGTATCGCTGGCCAAGTGGAATAATGTCCGCATGGCACTGGATGTAGCCCGTGACTGCCGTGACATGCTGGGGGCCAGCGGTATTTCAACCGAGTTTGCACCTATCCGGCATATGCTGAACCTCGAGAGCGTCATCACCTACGAGGGCACGGAGAATGTCCACAAACTGATCATCGGCAAGGAACTAACCGGTTTCAACGCCTTCTAGGCGTGCGGGAGCCCACACGGTAAGATACCGGGATGATGGAGCATCCCGAAAAATTCCCTCACCTGATTGCGACGTGGGCCATAGCGGTGGCACAGGCGCTTGATGAAATAGGACTCGACAGCAAAGCGATTTTTGCGGATACCGGCATTGATCTGATCCACGCAAGAGATCCGAATATGCGCATCCCGGCGGCCAAAATGACCCAGGTTTACAATCTCGCTGAAAAACTCAGCAATGATCCCGCATTCGGGCTTTCCATTGCACGATTTATTCATCCCACATCACTGAATGCACTCGGGTATTCCCTGTTCGCAAGCCGGACCATGGAAACATTCTGTCGCAGAATCGTACGATATTTCCGCTTGGTGACCACCAACGCAATCAATCAATTTGAAGAAACCGAGACCGATCTCCGTCTGATCATGATGCCGGCAACGGATCGGGGTTCGTTTATTCCACAGGATTCCTGGCTGGCTATGATCGTACGTTTTGGCCGCGATATTTACCGACCAAATTTCAGTCCAATCAGAGTAAAGCTGCGACGGCCGGAACCAAAGAGAAACAAAAGAGCATTTATCGATTATTTCCAGGCACCGGTCGACTTCGGGCATAAGACCAACGTACTTATTTTTGACAAACAAGATATGCGCATGCAATTACCGGCCGCTAATGCTGAACTGGCCCGGCAGAATGATCAGGTGGTGCTGTCTCTTCTCGCCCGTATGGACCGCGAGGATATCATCACGCAGGTTCGAGCCTCGGTTGTCGACCTATTACCGTCCGGTGAGTGCTGCAAGGAAAAAATAGCCGAGCGGCTGCATATGAGCGAACGTACATTGCAGGGTCGTCTCTCCAAAAGAAAAACCAGCTACCGCAATCTTTTGAATGAAACCCGCAAAGAACTGGCCGAACAATACATCAGCCAGGATCTGCGCTCATTCAGCGAAGTCACTTACTTGCTGGGATTCGCCGATATCAGCAGCTTTTCACGCGCTTTCAGAAACTGGACAGGCCTGTCGCCTACCGCATACCGGGGCGAGTACCTTAATAATCTCCAGTCAGACCATGGATAAACACCCACCGGGCAGTCAAAGCAGTGTCAGGGTTCCGGTAAAAAGAGCTGATGACAATCATTATTCGGATGACAGCGACTGGCTGGTAACCGAAGAGCCACTGGAAATTCGCCTGTGCCACTATACTAATGACAGCAGACAAACACACAGTGTCTCTGTCACGATGAGAACTCCAGGCGCTGATTTTGATCTGGCTGCAGGTTTTCTGCTCACTGAAGGAATCATCCGTAACCCATCGGATATTCACAGTATGGGTTACACGACAGACCAGAATACCGATGAACCGTCGCAAAATATTGTAGTCGTCAACCTGACCCCCGAAACCAGTTTTGATATCACCAAATTGCAGCGAAATTTTTATGCCACATCATCGTGCGGAGTTTGCGGCAAGGCATCCCTCGAAGCACTCACATTTGAGTCATTTTATGCAGTCAATGGTGAAAA
>PBZD01000145.1 GCA_002729875.1 Chromatiales bacterium
AAGAGAAAACTTTTGGAAAGAAGTGTTTCTTTCAAGAGGAAAGTTTGGTTACAACAAGAACTAAGAAAGGTATAACAAAAGCGTTTAACACGGACATGCCTCCGCAGTGTTTCTTTTGTGCTTGAATAGCACAAAAGAAACACCACTACGGCATGCCGGTTAACGCTGGCGTTATATGCCTCACACCTTGCAATAGTACCATATAGTGGTACTATTCTCGGATGCAGCGCAAGCATCAGAGAACGTTAGAGAAAATATACAAGCGACCAACTAGCGACAATATTCGATGGAAGGATGTTGAGTCCTTGTTCAAGGCACTGGGCGCAGATGTGTCAGAGAGAGCCGGTTCTCGAGTTGCTGTGGTGCTTTTCGGAGAAGTGCGAGTATTTCATAGGCCGCATCCCTCTCCGAATACAGACAAAGGAGCGATTGCCAGCATTCGCAAGTGGCTCGAGTATTATGAGGTGAACCCATGAATATTATGGAAGTTGATGGTTATAAGGCAAAGATTGAATATGATCCTGAGCTCGATCAGTTTCGAGGAGAGATTCTTGGTCTTAATGGAAGCGCTGACTTTTATGGGAAAAGCCCGGCTAGTCTTCGAAAGGAGTTCAGAAATTCATTAAGAGTGTTTCTTGAAGTTTGTAAAGAGAAGGAATTGAGCCCTACGAGACAGTATTCAGGTAAGTTCAATCTCAGAATTCCACCCAGGTTGCACAGCGAGATTGCTGCGCGCGCAACCGCTGAAAACAAAAGTATTAATCAGTGGGTATCTGAAGCTCTTAATAATTCAGTCAGTGAGTAAATCGGCATATAACCAGCGCAATCAGTACGCGCAGCAAGCTGCGCCGGACCGGCTTACAGCCGGCCGCTGCTGTGGGCGTTATGGCGATGGAAACTAAAGTGGAAATACATGGCCGTGAGTGGAAGCAGGAGGATATTGAATCAGAAATATCCTGGGCTCGTTTTGTCATTTGGAAATCCGCCGTTTTCCCTAAAGAGGGTGACCACGCTAATTGTCATATTTGTCAGTGGAAGATATTTAAGTCTGATGATGCTGAGAATGGATCCGGATATGTTCATCGGGAGCACATTTGGTTGTGTAACGAATGCTATGCAAAGTTTATCGAAGTATCGCCATAACCAGCACAGGCAAGGGATATTTGACCCGTCAGCCATTTCGCTGACGCAAAACGCCTGCGGCTTTTCGGTCCGCTGCCAAGGGCGTTATACGGCATGAACCGCAGTGATCCATTCCTAGTCAAAGTAGGCGTTTGCCACCTGGTAAGCTGCTCCCCTGTTCGCCAACAGCAAAGCCGGGTTTTCTCATCCTGAGATCATGGCCAATGCCCAGCATGGACGGCACAAAGAACAGCACCAGTAAGGGTGAAAACAGCAGGCCGAAGATCAGCGTTACTGCCAGTGGTTGTATAAGTTCAGCCTGAAAACTACGTTCGAAGAGCAATGGCATCAGTCCGCCGATCGTTGTCAGTGTCGTCAGAATAACCGGTCGCAGGCGTTCTTGTGCGCCGTTCACAATTGCTGCTGATAATGTATCGCCATCGGCTATTCGTCTTTTTACCGAAGCAACCAGGATAATTGCGTCATTGATCATGACGCCAGCCAGGCCCAGCAATGCCTGCAGACTTGTCATGTTGACGTGAAAACCCATGACCCAGTGCCCGAATACGGCACCGACAAGGCCAAACGGAATAATAGACATGACGATAAACGGCGTCGTGTAACTTGCAAACACCCAGGCTAGAATGATGTAAATCGTAACACCCGCAAGGATCAGCGCGATCATGGTGTCGGCTACCGCGGCTTGCTGCTCTTCGGCTTTACCTTTGAAGCTGATATCAATGCCGTATTTCTCTTTGACTTGCGGCGCAACCGTTTGTGCGGCCATTGCGACAATAGCATTCGTGGTTGTGATGTTCTTGTCTACATCGGCAGTTACCGAGACCTGGCGCAGTCCATCCTCGCGACGGATCTGTGCATAGCCGATCTTGGTCGTCAGGGTGACTACTTCGGTTAGCGGCACTTCATCACCGTCTGGTGAGCGCAGGTAAAGTTCCCGGATAGACTCTAGACCAGGCTGTCCGGCAACGCTCATCTTGACTCGTACGATGACTTCTTCCTGGTTATGCGGGTAGCGCTTTGCAATCGCACCCTCAAAAGTGCTGCGTACCTGTCGTGCGACGGATTGTGTTGAGAATCCCATCGCCAGCCCGGCCGGCTTCATTTTCATGATGATTTCCTGCTTGCCATAGGGGAGGTTGTCCTCAACCGACATGGTCCCCGGAATCTTTTCGATACCTTTGCGAACAAATAATGCCACTTCCTTGAGCACGTCGAGCGGGGCACCGTGCAAGCGCAGGTCAATATCTCGACCTGGAGGGCCGGCTGTGTTGCGGGCATAAATCTGCAGACTTTCAACCCCGGCATGCAGGCGCACTTCGTCTTTCCAGGCCGCGACGAAATCCCGGGTGCGGATCTCGCGATGATCGCCGGGGAAAAGCTCTAATGTATACCCACCGAGGTGATCACCGATAATTACTGCTTCGCTCTGACGACCGTCGTTGGTACCGATTGAGCCAAACTCAAAAAAGATGAGTCCGCCCTTGCCGTCAGTAAGCTTTTGCTCGGTCGCCTGGGCTGCGCGTGCCATCTCATCGACCATAGCTTTTGTGCGGTCGCGCGGGGTGCCCGGGGTCATGACGAAATTCCCATAAACAACGGCCGATTCCGGTGACGGGAAAAATTCAAAGCCAACCCGGCCCGAAGTTAACAGCCCCAGGGCGAGCATGAATATGCAGACCGCTGTCAGTACGGTGCTGTAACGATGTTCAAATGTGATGCGTACGGCATTGGCAAACCGATGATCGCGAAAACGGATAAAACTTTCCCGGAAGCGGCCGAGATTCTGCCGACTTGATTTGCGGTTTAATCGGCGCAGGGCTTTCTTAAGGTGCATCGGCAACACGAGAAAGCATTCAGCAAGGCTGGCGATGATGACCAGGATAACTGTCAGCGGCAGATCGCGGAGTATTTGCCCGATTTCCTTGCCAATCGTCAGCATCGGCATGAATGCGGCGATCGTAGTTAGCGATGCGGCCATCACCGGTGCGAACATGACCTTGGCGGCCGTCATCGTGGCTTGTTCCGGTGACATGCCGTGTCGATGCAGCATTTCGGTATGTTCGCCGATGACAATGGCATCATCGACAATGATGCCCAGGCCCATGACGATTGCGAACATACTCATCAGGTTCAGACTCATGCCGAGTATGGCCATCCCGCCGAGCGTGGCAAAAACCGCTATCGGTATACCCATCGCAACCCAGAATGCGACCCGGCCATTCAGGAAAAAGAACAATACTGCGAGAACGAGCGCCAACCCGCCGATACCGTTGGTGACCAGCATCCTGACACGTTGAGTGGTCTGATCGGCAAACACATCAAACATATTTATATGCAGGTTGGGCGGCAACTCGTTAACGATTTCTTCAATGTATTTAGTCACCATACGCTGTGCTTCAATCGAATCGGCGCTATGGATTCGATACAGTGTCATGCCGATGGAGTGATTTTCCCCCTGCAGGTGAGAAATAGAATTTTCCTTGAAAGTCTCGCGGATTTTGGCGATGTCCCTTATATGAAGTTTTTCACCCGAAGATGCAGCAACGACCTCAATACGCCCGATGTCCTGCCCCGTCCGTGCCAGCGCCTTGCTGCGAATCTGGCGGGCTATACCGCCGCTATTGATACTCCCCGATGGCAGGTCAAGACTCGATTGAGCGATGCGGGTGGCAATATCGTCGAGGGTCAGGTCGAGACGACGTAGTGTGTTGCCGGACACCTCCACCCAGATTTCCTCACCCCGGGCGCCGCGCAGTGTAATGTTGCTGATGCCCTGATCGAGTAAATCATCGCGGACTTGCTTGGCAACTAATTTCAGGGCCTGTTCAGAGTAAGGTCCGGATATCTCTATATGGCATACCAGGTCCATCGCAGCGATTTCGGTGATAACCGGTTGCTCGATATCGGTTGGAAAGGTTGTGATACGGGCGATGGCCGCCTGGACATCAGTCAGTGCGCGGGCGAAATCGACACTCTCATCAAAGGTGATATTGACTTCGCCACGGCTATCGTTGGCCGTAGAACTGACACGGCTGACATGGTCCAGAAAGCGAACCTCGGGCTCGATAGCCGTCAGTATATTTGCTTCGATATCCTTTGGGCTGGCCCCCGGCCACTGAACGGCAACCGATATGATCCCCAACTGGAAGTTCGGCATGACCTGTCGATTGAGCTTGGTCAGCCCATATGCGCCCAGTATCAACATGAGCAGCATCAGCAGGTTGCCCGCCACCGGGTGGCGGGCAAATAGGCTGATCATTCCGGTTGCTTGGGGTAGGTTAATAGATTCGGCCTGCTGAGGTCATTAGGTGGCAACGGTGTGCACACCGGAGGATAAATCCTGATTCTAAGACCAGCAAGCCAAGGATGCCACAATCATCATCCAGAGTTCGGATGATCGGGCGCATTGTTCGTCTTTTGGTTACAGGCGCTGGTTGTTTCAATCCCTCTCGGCATTAATTTTTTCCAGGTAGATGGCATCGATTTCTGTGACGCCGTCGGCAATCGCCTGTGCAACAATTTCCTTGAGCGCGTCCTGCATGAAAGGCAATGGAATTCCCGTCAACTTCTTGCAGGCCTGCTTGCTGAAACTGACTCTCTCATCAATCCGATTACCCATGTAGTGTACCGCCTGATGTTCCATGCCCTCGACAGTTGGTAGCGGGATAGTAAACGGGTCGCCATGTTCTGCGAACCAGAAACCGCGGTCGGCGCGGTAACCGCAGAAAATGGGCATGTTAGGGAAAATCTCACCCTTTTCAATGCCGGCTACGAATTGTTCTTTCATGAGCAGGTCATCAATGATGAGGTTGAAGTGACCATCGTAGGCATTACCGTGTGCGTCGATCTTTTCATGCAGACCGAAGCTATCGTCCCAGGTACATTCAAATACCTGGTAGGCTTCTTTGATGATCTGCGGGAATTGAGGGTCAGCAGCCTTTGCGGCCGAAGGTGAATCCATCATCGTGTACGGATTGGCGCTGGCTTTATCCTCGAGCGACATGCCCGGGAAGCCCATGTTGGCAATGCCCTGCAAGCTGTTGCGATCAAACAGCATGTAGTTCAGGGCACATTTGCCGTGGCGGCGCAGGTTGATGGCCGTGCCGCTGTTGTTGCGGCTGAGCAGCATCATTGAATGGGGTCGCGTGATGCTGAATGGAAACAGCAATGCGTGGGGTCCGATTCCGGTCTCTCCATTTTCGTGCACCGTGGTGACGAGGGCAAACGACATGGGGATGAATGATGAGGCCTGATAGAAATTGTCAACAATTCCAACACGTTGAAATGGCCCCTCAGTCAGGTGTGGTTTTTTTGTATCCGCCATGGCAAATGCTCGATAAGGCTATCCAAAATCATTCTGGGTCGGACTTGATGTAATTTATATAAGGGATTGTTCTGATCGATGGTGATAAGCACCGGCGCTAACCGGGGTCAGGTGCCAGTAACACCGTCCCGTCTGCTTCGATTTGCCAGCCCGTGATTGGGTTGTAGTGGTAGGCAAACGGGCCTTGTGGTGCGCCGCGCGCGGCCTCCAGTTGTTTGCGGGTTGGTTGCAGGTAACCGGTTTCGTCAAGGGCGCGGCTCAGGATTTGGGTTGGTGATCCGTCCCATTTCCACAGGTAACGGAAGCGTGTGTGCGCCTTGGGTAATATCGGCGCCTGTAATGCGGCTGGCTGCCATATATTGCCGTTATCAGTACTGATATCGACGCCGGTGATGTGTCCTCGCCCGGTCCAGGCCAGCCCGCGAATTTCTATCCAGCCTGGTTCGAGGCTGACCGGGTAGGCCGGGAAAGTGATAATCGACCGTGCATCCATGACAAAACTGAACTGGCGTACGATGCCATCTTTGAGTGGATCTGTGTACTTAGAGGTTTCCTCGCGGGTTTGGAACGGGCGGTCGGACAATTCCATTCTGCGTAACCATTTGACGCTGGTATTGCCTTCCCAGCCCGGCAGCAACAGCCGTACCGGGTAGCCCTGGGCCGGCCGTACGGCCGCGCCGTTTTGTGCATACGCAAGCATGGCGTCGTCGAGTGCTTTTGCAACCGGGATGCTGCGGGTCATGACCGCGGCATCCGAGCCCTCGGCCAAAAACCAGCTGGCTTGCGGCCGGATACCCACTTCGCGAAATAAGGTTGCCAGGCTGACGCCGGTCCATTCACTCTGGCTCGTCAAACCGGCCAGGCTTTGTGGTGTGGTTTTGGCATTAGCCCGGATTGGCAGGTTGCCGGAGCATTCGATGAAACAGATGCGGGTGGTCGCGGGGAATCGTTTGAGTTCGGCCAGCGAGAATTTCATTGGCCGTTCGACCATGCCGTGAATCAGCAACTCATAGTTTTGCGGATCGATTGCCGGGATACCGGCATGGTGTCGCTCAAAATGCAGGCTTGCCGGCGTGATTGATCCATGTAAATCCTGCAGCGGCGTAGTGCTGATTGCGCCACCCAATACACGTCGACTGGCTTTTTCGAACGGTGACCGGTCACCGACAGGAGTTGCCGGTGATCCTGGTATTTTGGTTGGATCAGTCGGCATGGTGGAGTCAGCTACCTGGATCTGTTCACCCGATGCGCCCTGAACGACTGCGACACCGCCGGCTGCGGCCAGCAACTGGCGGCGGTTGATGGATGGCGGGTAGGTCTTGCTCATGTCCTGCCTTGGTCTAGCGAACCTCAGGGCCGCCGCGTCGGTTGTCCGGCACAAAACGATCTCGCCCCGGCATGTGAACTTCCGGCAGGGTCCTGGCATTCATTTTTTTATTGGTTCCAATGATCGAATTCAGGTTGAGGATATAGGCGGTGAGTGCATATACCTCGTCATCGGTCAGGCTACCCGGTTCAGAAGGCGGCATCGCGCGGCGAATATAGTCGAATAATGTCGTCGCATAGGGCCAATAAGTGCCAATGGTTTTGCGCTGTGTGGTGCCCGACAGTCCGGCCAGTTTGTCACGATCTTTTCTGCCGCGCGGGCCGTGGCAACGGGTGCATTTCGCCGCATACATCGGCTTGCCTTGCTTTGCAGTGCCATCGCCCGCCGGTAACCCGGCGCCGTCGGGCCCGATATCGATATCCCAGCGGCCGATGTCCTCGGCACTGGCGTCACGACCGATGGCTAACGGCCCGGACGGTACTTCTGCATGGGTTGCTACCGGCGACAGGCAGCAGATACTCACGATGGCAAGCATTACGAAGCGACGAATACGACAGATAGCAAACATGCAGTCCACATCATCGCAAAAAAAAGTCTAAAAATGAATGACCCAAAAAAATAAGCGATAAGGAATAAACTTAGTTCACTTGACGTTGCTAACCGAGTGCCGGTACCAGGCGCTCTCCGATCAGCCTGATCGCCTGCTCCGGATTACTATAAATGCACAGGGCAATTTCGGTTAGTCCCGCATCTTTGAAGTTACGCATCCGCTCAACTTCATGCTCAATATTGTCAATCGTCGATGCCGACACACCGTGATCGACGATCCTGGTCAGAATTTCATCAGGTACACCTTTAATGACCGGTGATTTTGTCTGGTACGCTGTCAGGAATTCCCGTAAATGACGGGCGACGATCGCCGCATCATCTGCATCGACGACATCACCAATATAGTCCGGATAGATCGTGCCGCGTACCGCAAGATAAATTCGTGCTTCGCGATGTGCGGCAGCGTGATCTTCCTGTACGTGCCAGGCCCAGAAGTTGTTAAGGGGGTAGCTGGCCGGGTCGCGTCCGGAGCTGGTCAAAATCGGATCGATCATGTCATGCACACTTCTGACCCGCGCCGGGCCAAAATCACTGAGCATGATGCCGTCTGCATAGCGCGCGGCACCTTTCAGCATCTTTGGTCCGTTTGCACCGACATACACCATTGGTCTCGGTTGTTGTGCCCAGCGCGCATCAATCCAGCCTGCCGAATAGAGTTCACCTTTGTAGCCGCAGGGTTCGCCGGTTATGGCTACATTGATGATCTCGACGCACTCGCGTACTGCACGCACCATATGCTTCGGTTTGAGGCCGAGGTTCTCGGCGGTACCGCCCCCGCCGCCGACGACGAGTTGTGCGCGGCCTGTCGCGATTTCGTTTAGCGTGAGCAGTGAATGCGCCATCTTGACCGGATGTAGCTCAAATGGGCTGATTGCAATAGGTCCCATGCGTAACCGTTTGGTTTGCATCGCCAGCGGTACAAAATTTACAAATGCATCGCGGGTGTCGTAATTATTTGCAATCCAGACACCGCCAAGACCGTATTCCTCAGCCAGTTTGCCATAGCGGACCATATCCTCGGCTGACAGGTCAGAGTAAAGAATGACATCAAATCTCATTCGTGTAACTCCAGTGGGTCAGGTCAATATTATCTGTTAAGCCTTGATTTCACCGTAATGCCGGCCAGACCCGTTCGCCGATTAACCTGATTGCTTCGGCGGGTTCATCGTGAACCCGAATCGCAATCTCGGTTAGCCCGGCCTCGGCAAATTGCCTTAACGTATCAATGGCAGCATCAATCTGGTCCAGTCCGCCGACAAATGAAATATTTTCGATCATTTTGTCGACCAGTTCTGCAGGGACGTTTTCAATGATGTCACTGCCGCGCAGGAAGGCGTTTAAAAAATCCTGCTCGTGGTCGCGCATGATCTTAAGTTCATCCTCGTCGAGGAACGGTGCGAAGTATTTGTCACGTAGCCAGCCGCGCAGCATCAGTTCACG
>PBZD01000146.1 GCA_002729875.1 Chromatiales bacterium
CCGGCGATGATCAGGCCGAGTGCCGAACTGACAAACCAGATGCCCATCATCTGGCCGCAGTAGCGCTTTGGTGCCAGTTTTGTCATGGCACTCAGGCCAACGGGGCTTAGTGCGAGTTCGCCCATCGTGTGCAGCAGGAAGGTGAAGATCAGCCAGGTTGGCATGACGGTATTACCGGCGACCACGAGATTGGCCGCGCCAATCATGATTGCGAAACCTGCGCCAAGCAGTATCAGGCCGATTGCAAACTTGGCCGGGATGGACGGGTCGAGATGTCGTTTTGCGAGTCCAATCCAGAGGGCCGAGTATAGCGGTGCGAGGATGATGATAAAGGTTGGGTTCAGAGTCTGGAACCAGCCGGCCGGGATCTCAAAGTTACCGATCATCCGGTCGGTGTAGCGTTCGGCAAACAGGTTAAGGGAAGAGCCGGCCTGCTCAAATCCGGCCCAGAACATGGCCGAGGCGATGAACAGGATAATAATAACCACCACACGCTTCTTTTCTTCAGCTGTCAGGTCGCCGAAGGCGAACAGGGCAACAAAATATAGCCCGGCAACGGCGGCAATAAATACGGTCGCCCGTGCGGCAAGTGTCTGTGGGTTGACGGTTACAGCGCCGGTCATTAGCAGTACGACCACAAAAACGCCGATAACCAGTGAGCCGCCGATGATGCGCCAACTGTTGCGTATCTTGCGCCGGTCGTCAGGATTGGTGTGATCCAGGCTTGGCTCAAGGCCGGCAGTACCGAGTTTGCTGGCGCTCATGCGAAACTGGATCAGGCCGAAAAACATACCAACTCCGGCCGCCGCAAAACCATAATGCCAGCCGAATAGTTCGCTCTCACCCAGCGTGCTGCTGACCAGCGGTCCGAGTGCTGCGCCGAGGTTGATGCCCATATAGAAGATCGTAAAGCCGGCATCCCGACGGTGGTCCCCCGGCGGGTATAGCTCGCCGACGACGGCGCTGATATTCGGTTTCAGTAATCCGGTGCCGACGGCGACAAAAATAAGGCCGATAAAGAATGTATAAAGTGACGGAATGGCGAGGATAAAGTGCCCGCACATGATAATAATGCCGCCGAACCAGATGGTTTTTTGCGCGCCAAGCAGTCGATCGGCAATCCAGCCACCGGGCAAGGTCAGGAAATAGACACTTGCCGTGTACAGGCCATATATGGCAGTTGCATGGGCATCAGTGAAGCCGAGGCCGCCATCCTCGATCACATCGACCATGAATAGCACCAGCAACGCGCGCATGCCGTAATAGCTCATGCGTTCCCACATCTCCGTAAAGAAAAGTGTGCGCAGTCCTGCCGGGTGGCCGTCGGAAATAGCGGTTTCGGGTTGCATAATTATTGCTGTTGGTTTTAGTCAATTATTGTTGGTTTGAGCAAGCAGGGTCGTAGAAAAGTTAGTTTGTCGCTTATCAAGCCGGTTCATCACCGGCGATATCCCGGTCAGTTTTGCTGTTCAGCATCAGTCGTGACATCAGTATACCGGCTTCGAACAGCACATAAATGGGTACTGCCAGCAGGGTTTGCGAAATTACATCCGGTGGCGTTAAAAACATACCGACCACGAATGCCCCGAGAAACACAAACGGGCGTTTTTTCTTAAGGCTTGCCGTTGTTGTCATTCCCGTTGCGACAAGCATAACGGTAGCAATCGGTACTTCAAATGCAAGTCCGAAGGCGAAGAAAATAGTCAGAATAAAATCCAGGTAACTACTGATATCCGTCATCATTTGCACGCCATCGGGCGTGACGGAGTTGAAAAATGCAAACATCAGTGGAAATACGACAAAATAGGCGAAGGCGATGCCCAGGTAGAACAGGACAATACTTGACGTGACCAGCGGGATCGCAAAGGTTTTTTCCTTACGGTACAAACCCGGCGCGACAAACGACCAGATCTGATAGATCACGACCGGCATGGCAAAGAACAAAGCGACAAACAGCGTAGTTTTGAACGGGGTTAGAAACGGAGACGCAACCTGTGTTGCGATCATCGTGGAGCCTTCCGGCAACTGGTCAATCAGTGGATCGGCCACCATGGTAAAAATCTGCTGAGCGAACGGCACGAGACAGATGAATATCGCCAGCACCGCCGCGCTGGCCTTGACCATTCGTGAGCGTAGTTCAATCAGGTGCGATATCAATGAGCCTTCTTCAAGTTGCTCTTCGGTTTCTGCAGAAGAATCTGCAGAATCTGGCTCATGATTGCCGTTGGAGTCGGTCATAGCGATTTAACAGGTTAGTCGGATTTGTCGGCAACCGTATTGTCGTCAGAGGAAGCAGCAGCCGGCATTTCAGCCTCTTTTGGCAAGTCATCTGCTGCCGGAGCGGATGGCTTGAGGTCATCCATGCCCGGGCGATTGTATTCAGGTGTTGCACGGCTGGTTGCGTTCGGAGAGAAAGGATCTTTCAGCTTGATTTCGTCATCAAGACCAAGATCATTGATCTCACTGACAATCTGGCCGGATAGTTGACGCGCCATGCGGCGCGCCTGCCCGGCCCAGTTGCCGACCTGCATGGCCACCTTCGGCAGGCGCTTGGGGCCGAGGATAACCAGCCCCAGGCCAAACAGGATGATCAGTTCCCAGAAACCGATGTCGAACATGCCGGATCAGGATGTATGGTTACGGTCAGATTGGTGATCTTCCGCGTGCTGCTCGGAGAATTCTGCGTCGGGTTCGTCAAGTTTGTGCGTCGCCGCGCTGTCGCTGGTTGCATCATCCGCATCGGCATCACCCATCGCTTTTCGAAAACCCTTGACGGCACCGCCGAGGTCACCACCGATGCTGCCAAGCTTCTTGGTGCCGAAAATCACCACAACAATGAGCAATACGATCAACAATTGCCACATGCTTATTCCGCCAAATCCCATAGTGTTACTCCAGATTAATTACAGTGCAGCAAACAGCAGGCTGGATTAATTATGCTAATCCCGGATCGCTGCTTCAGCCCTCTATAATACGCCAAAAGGTCGCGCTGCTGGATACCGGTAACGGTTAGGAAATATCCGCAACCGATGGTGGTACTTCGAGCCAGAACGTCACCGGCCCTTGATTAATCAGGCTGACATCCATATTCGCGCCGAACTGGCCGGTTTCAACAGCAATTCCGGCCTCGCAAGCGCTGCTGACGAGTTCTGTAAATAAAGCCCGGCCCGTTGTGGGATCGGCTGCCCGGCTGAAACCCGGCCGGTTACCCTTGCAGGTATCTGCAGCCAGGGTGAATTGCGGAATCAGCAGCAGGCCACCCCCCGTGTCAGCCAGGCTGAGGTTCATCTTGCCGTCCGGGTCCTCGAATACCCGGTAGGCCACCAGGCGTTCGGCCAGGCGGCGTGCCTGCGCGACCTGATCGCCTCGCTGTACACCGACCAGGACCACCAGTCCGGAGCCAATTTGCCCGACAAGATTGCCGTCGACAGTAACGGTCGCCTCGGTAACACGTTGCAGCAAACCAATCATAAGAGCGTCTCCGGGAGGTTTTGCAGGAGATTCTACCAAGCTGTCGAGGGCCGGTAAGGGTTAAAATTCATGCTAAGTGGTGGTTTAAATATCCCACATTATTATTAATTGGTGAAATAAATAGATTTACTGGATTGTATTAAGCCATTAATGGCATAAAGTGGGGTTTAAGGGCTTATTTTTGGCATTTTTAGGCCAATATTGTGCTGACAAGACCATAATCTCTATGATCTGGTCCTGTTATTGCTTATGGCCCGTATCGCCGCTGGCGCTAGTGGATTGCCGTGGCCCAACTCAAGGTTTGGCATGTCGGGCAGCCGCGTCTACTATGCTTCGCTGGTAATCAGGAGTCAGGTGATGAAACGGCGAGAGATATTGGCCGGAGCGGGTGCATTGGCGTTGACCGGGTGCGCTGGCGAGCAGCAGGAATGCGATGCGGATACTGCCGGGCGCAGTTACACGTGGAAGATGGTGACAACCTGGCCGCCAAATTTTCCCGGCCTCGGTACCGGCGTGCTGCGCCTGGCGAAGTTTATCGAGGAAGCATCCGACGGGCGTCTGCGCATTAAGGTTTATGCAGCGGGCGAACTGGTACCGGCATTCGAAGCGTTTGACACGGTATCACGCGGCACGGCCGAGATCGGCCATGGTGCGGCCTATTACTGGAAAGGAAAGTCGGAGGCAGCACAGTTCTTCACGGCTATGCCGTTCGGCATGAATGCGCTGGAGATGAATGGTTGGCTCTACTACGGCGGGGGTCTTGTGTTGTATCGGGAATTGTATGCCGGGTTCAACCTGGTGCCGTTTCCGGCAGGTAACACCGGCGTACAAATGGGCGGTTGGTTTAATAAGGAGATTAATTCCCTGGCCGATCTTGACGGGCTTAAGATGCGCATCCCCGGCTGGGGCGGCGAGGTTCTGAAACGAGCCGGCGGTACGCCGGTCAATCTGCCGGGCGCAGAAATTTTTACCGCATTGCAAACCGGCAGCATTGATGCCAGCGAATGGGTGGGTCCTTATAATGATGTTGCCTTCGGTTTGCATAAGGCCGCACGGTATTATTATTACCCGGGCTGGCACGAGCCAGGCCCGGTGTTGGAATGTATTGTGAACCGGCAGGCCTGGGAGGCGTTGCCGAAAGATCTGCAAACTATTGTTGAACTGGCATGCAGCGCGATCAACGATCAGATGACGGCTGAGTTTACGGCTCGCAATGCGCAGTCTCTGCAGCAACTCAAGGACGAAGGTGAAGTCGAATTGCGACCGTTTCCTGATGACGTCATGAATCAATTACGGAATCTGACTGATGAAGTGATCGCCGACCTCGTAGCGCGAGACCCGGTTGCCGCGAGGATATATGAATCATTTTCCAGCTTCAGAAAAACAGTTGCAGCCTGGACGGAAATTTCCGAGCAGGCCATGCTCGACAGTCGTTCACTTTGATTAATTTGTTATTGCTGCGTAATCAGATGCCGATGAAATTCTTACTCAGCGCTGCGATTTTGCTAACGACTGCGTTGCTACTCAGCGGTTGCGGCGATTCGCAGGATCAGGGGAATCCTGGCAGCGAAGTTGCAAATCTTAAGGTATACCGGCATGCGATGGACCAGGCGCCGACCAGCCTCGATCCGGTTCAGGCTGCCAACGTGTATGCAAACTTCATTGTGCTTAATGCCTTTGACACCCTGTTTTCCTACAAGTATCTCGCCAGGCCTTATGAACTAAAGACCAATCTGGCTGCCGCATGGCCCGAGATTTCAGCCGATGGCCTGACTTATACAATCCGTATCAAGCAGGGCGTGCACTATGTCGACGACCCGGCTTTTAGCGGCGGCCGGGGACGTGAACTGGTTGCCGAGGATTTTATTTATTCGCTCAAGCGGCATTTTGACCCTGCCAGCAGACCGCAGGGTGCGTGGTTATGGAGCGGTCGTATCGTGGGGCTGGATGAATGGAAGCAGGCCGGCTCGGATTACTCGGCTGAGATTGCCGGCTTGCGGACACTTGACGATTACACAATTCAGATCAAATTAATAAAACCTTATCCGCAACTGCTGTTCACGCTGGCGATGGGCTATTCGGCAGTAGTGCCGCGGGAAGCCGTCGAGCATTACGGGCGTGAATTTGCCATACACCCGGTCGGCACCGGCCCTTTCAGGCTGACTTCATATGACACCTCGAAAGTCATACTCGAGCGTAATCCAAACTTCAGACAAGAGCCGGTCGATATCGAGTTTGAAGGCTATGATCCGCAGCGGCATGGTTTTAGTGGTGTGGCCGCAATCGACGGATTGTCACCGCCCCTGGTAGATCGTCTCGAAATCAATTTTATCGCCGAAGCATCGGCACGCTGGAGTTCGTTCACCAAGGGCGATGAAGTGCAGTACGCCAGCATTCCTAACGAACAGGTCGACCAGGTACTGGCCAGCAAGCGCCCGGTAACCCTCAAACCGGAATATGCCGAAAAATATCACTTCGCGGCCGGAATCGAGGCAGGCTTTGTTTTCCAGACTTTCAATATGGATTTTCCCGAGTTCGGCTATAACGAGGATCCGCAACGTGAACGCCGCAACAAAGCCCTGCGTTGTGCAATTAACAAAGCCTATGCATGGGAGCAACGTAATGAAAGTTTCTACATCGGTCTGGGCAAAGTCTTCCCGGGCATTATTGTGCCGGTTGCACCCGAGTTTGATACGAACCTGTCAACAGAGAGTATTACCCGGGATTTGGCCGGCGCCAAAAAGTTACTGGCAGACCATGGCTGGACGCCGGAGAATCTGCCGCCGTTGGTGTACGGCACAAACTCGAGCGTCACTGCACGGCTGATGTTTGAGCAGTTCCGTGCCTGGATGAAGGAACTCGGTTATCCGACCGAGAAAATTATCCTGAAACGATTTGCCACCTTTGGTGATATCAGCAAGGCCTGGAAGGAGAGTCGTCTGCCGTTTGTCAGCAAGGGTTGGGGGCTTGATTTCCCGGATGCGGAGAACACGCTGCAACTGTTTTATGGCCCCAATGGGTCGCCCGGTTCGAATGATGCGAATTACAGGAACCCGGAGTACGATCGGTTGTATGAATTGGCCAGTACCATGCTGTCGTCACCGCAACGAACCGAGATTTATCATCGCATGAACCGCCTGTTAATTGATGATTGCGTTTCCATTACCGGCCTGGCTCGGACCAGAATTTATCTCTGGCATAAAGATGTAATTGCAATACCGGATCGGGAGATTGTCGGCGGTTTTTTTCTCAGATACGTAGATATCGCAGATACAGAGCAACCAGCAATAACCGGATCGGTATTCAGATAGCATCTGATGGAAATACTACAGTACTCAATCCGTAAGTTATTCTCCGGGATTCCGCTCATCCTTGGGGTAACTTTAATCAGCTTCGTGCTAATGGTTTATTTCGGACCGGATAAGACCTATGAATTGCTTGGCAAGAATCCAACCCCCGAGGAAATTGCCGAGGTACGCTCACAGCTTGGTTACGATCAGCCGTTCGTGGTGCGTTACGTGGATTACCTGCGCGAGCTTGCGACCCTGGATTTTGGCAATTCGGATTCAACCGGAGAACGGGTTGATGCACTGCTGGCTCGTACGATACCGGTTTCGCTGGCGCTGACGGCGCCGGGCTTTGTGCTTGGCAATGCACTGGGTATCCTGCTGGCCCTGTTTGCCGCCTATTACCGTAGTACCTGGGTAGACAAAACGATTATGGCGTCAGCCGTTATCGGCATGAGCATCAGCTTTCTGATTGTCATCATCGCGTTTCAGATTATTTTTGCATCAAGCTATGGCCTGGGATGGTTTCCGGTACGCGGCTGGAGCATCGGTTCAATTGGCGATTATTTTTCCTATGTTGCAGTGCCGACCATGGCGACCGTATTTGTTGCGCTTGGCTATAACACCCGTTTTTACCGGTCGGTACTGGTCGAGGAGATGACTCGCGATCATGTGCGCACGGCCAAAGCCTTTGGTGTGCCGCCCAGTAAACTGTTCTACAAGAATATTCTCAAAAACAGCCTGATTCCGATTATTACCCGTATCGTCTTTTCAATCCCGCTGGTCATCATCAGCGGCAGCTTGTTAATCGAGAGCTACTTCGGTATTCCCGGTGTCGGCAAGATCACCTATGACGCGATTATCAGCGGCGACCAGCCGGTGTTGAAAGCGGTGGTGGGTCTGACGGCAATTTTGTTTGTGCTGGCACAACTCCTGACCGACATCATGTATCGGGCGGTAGACCCGCGGATAACACTGAAATGAATACCGTTGCAATCACAACGGTACGGCGTGAGTCTTTGTGGAGCAAGGCATTTTATAAGTTCAGTCGTGATCGAACCGGGATGATCTCGCTTGTATTCGTGTTGTTTTATATGTTGATTGCGTTCGGTGTAACACTTGGCTGGCTGGCTACCGACTGGAGCGATGTGCAGGGCGGCAAGTGGGAGGGTATGTCGACGACTTATTGGTTTGGTACCAACATGATCGGCCAGGATATTTTTTCACGGGCCATTTACAGTACCAAAACGGCATTTGAAGTGGGCCTTGTTGTGGCCCTGATAGCGACTGCAGTCGGTGCTGTAATCGGTGCGATCTCCGGATTTTTCAGCGGCACCTGGATTGATGAAGTCCTGTTGTGGCTTATGGGCGTCCTCGACTCGATACCGTTTTACCTGTTTGTCGCCGCCATTGTTTTTGCCATGCAGGAGAGTCCGTATGCCATGCATGTGGCGATGATCTCAACCTTCTGGACCGGCTCAAGTCGCCTGGTGCGTGGCGAGGTGATTAAACTGCGGGGCCTGGAATACGTCGAGGCCGCACATGCCATCGGAGTGTCCGAACTCGGCATAATTTTTCGCCACATCTTGCCCAACACAACCCATATTCTTTTGGTGCAGGCGACCATTACCTTTGTTGCGGCGATCAAATCGGAGGTGATTCTCAGTTTTCTCGGGCTTGGCGTTAAGGATGGCATGAGCTGGGGGCTTATGATTGCCGAGAGTTCGCAGGAAGTCATGGCCGGGTTTTTTAATAATTTTCTCGCCGCCTCGGTTTTGATGTTCGGCCTGGTCATGGCGTTCAACATGTTTTCTGATGCGTTGCAGGACGCGCTGGATCCGCGCAAGGTGAGTTAGATGGCGGAAGATAAAAAACCCCCGCTGCTCAGTGTGCAGAATCTGATTATCGAGTTCGCTACCGAGAATGGCGTGGTACGCGCCACGGATAACATCAGTTTCGATATTTTTGCGAATGAGACGGTCGGTATAGTCGGTGAGTCCGGTTGCGGGAAAACCGTTACCGGCCTGTCGATACTCGGCCTGATTCCGTCGCCACCCGGGCGTATTGTTGGGGGCAGTATTACGTTCATGGGTCGTGAGCTGGTTGGACTGCCGGAAGAGGAGATGCGCAAGATCCGGGGTTGCCATATCTCGATGATATTTCAGGAGCCGATGACGGCATTAAACCCGGTATTTAGCATCGGCAACCAGATGACCGATGTACTGATCCGCCATCATGGATTGACGCGGCGCCAGGCACGCGATTCCGCCATCGAGATGCTGGCCAAGGTCGGGATTCCGGCACCGGCCAAGCGTATCGATGAGTATCCGCACCAGTTGTCCGGTGGCATGCGTCAGCGGGTCATGATTGCCATGGCTTTGTCCTGTGATCCGAAGTTGCTGATTGCCGATGAACCGACCACGGCACTCGATGTTACTACCCAGGCCCAGGTGCTTGAGCAGATCAGTAAACTACAGGCCGAGTTTCATATGGCTGTCGTACTGATTACTCACGATCTTGGCGTGGTGGCTGAAACCTGCCGCCGTGCGATCGTCATGTATTGCGGGCGAATCGTCGAAAATGCCTCGATTGAACACCTGTTCGCCAGCCCCCGCCACCCGTACGCAAAAGGACTGCTTGATTCGATTCCGCAGATTCGCAGTCAGCGGCTTGAGGAATTGCCGATTATTCCCGGCCGCGTGCCGGACCTGTTACAGCTGCCACCCGGTTGCCGATTTGCCGACCGCTGTCCGCGTGCTGATGGATTGTGCAGCGAGCAGATTCCGAAGCTTGCACCGAGCGGCACCCATGCGGACCGGGTTGCCTGTCACCATCCGTATCCCGCTGTGCAGGCAGGGTCTGCATCATGAGTGGTCAGGACAACACGGCATTACTCGAAGTTCGGGAGCTGAAGAAATTCTTTCCGGTGCGCGGTGGTTTATTACAGCGTGTTGTGACCCAGGTGCGCGCGGTTGACGGGGTCAGTTTTAAAATTGACAAGGGGCTTACACTGGGGCTGGTAGGCGAGTCCGGTTGTGGCAAGTCAACACTGGGCCGCGCCATATTGCGCCTGCATGAGCCGACCAGTGGGCAGATCCTGATCGATGGACAGGATATAGTCGGGCTGCCGCGCAGCCGGATGGGCGAACAGCGCCGCCGCATGCAGATCATTTTTCAGGATCCGTTTGCGTCACTGAGTCCCCGCCGGACCGTCGCGCAAATTATTCGTGAACCGCTCGATGTGCACGGGATTGGCACAGCGCAAGAACGTGAACGCCGCGTTATTGAATTGCTCGCAGATGTCGGCATGGGCGCTGAAATTCGTGATCGCTATCCGCATGAATTTTCCGGTGGCCAGCGGCAGCGTATTGGAATTGCCAGGGCACTGGCACTTGAGCCGGACTTTATTGTTGCTGATGAGCCGGTATCCGCACTCGACGTGTCGGTACAGTCACAGGTGTTGAACCTGATTGCCGAACTCAAGAAAAAACGCGGCATTGCATTTTTGTTTATCTCGCACGATCTTGCGGTTATCCAGCACGTAAGTGATGAGATCGGTGTCATGTACCTTGGCCAGATTGTCGAACATGCGACAGTCGGCGATTTGTACTCCGCGCCAAAACATCCTTATACGCAGGCGCTGATGTCGGCAATCCCCGTGCCTGATCCCACCGCCAGGCGTACCCGGATTGTGCTAGAAGGTGATGTGCCCTCGCCGATGAACCCGCCTGCCGGGTGCCTGTTCCATACTCGCTGTCCACAGGCACAGGACAGATGCAGAACTACCGTGCCAGCTATGCTTAATGTTGGTAGTGAAACCAACCCACATCGTGTTGCCTGTCATTTGCAAGACTAAGCGCACATAAAAAAATCGGGGGATTCAATGTTTGTACGTTATCCTGTGCTGTTGAGCACAATCCTGTTGTTGCAGTCACCTGTTTTTGGAACTGAGCTGAATGATGCTGTCAGGGATGATTACGAGACCCACCTTGCCAAGCTGTTTGATTATTTCCATCGCAACCCCGAGCTGTCACTGGTGGAATTTGAAACGGCAAAGCGTATGGCCAGCGAGTTGCGGGAAGCCGGTTTTGAGGTAACAGAAAATGTCGGCGGCACTGGCGTGGTGGCCATCATGAAAAACGGTGCAGGACCCCTGGTGATGATGCGCGCAGACATGGATGGTTTGCCGGTCGAGGAGAAATCCGGCTTACCAAACGCTTCCAGGAAGCAGCAGCAAAGCCCGATCAGCGGAGCAACCGTATACACCATGCATGCCTGCGGTCATGATGTGCATATCACCAGCCTGGTCGGCACTGCCCGACAGATGGCTGCGCGCAGAAATCAATGGAGCGGCACATTGATGCTGGTTGTTCAGCCTGCCGAAGAACGGGTGCTTGGTGCCAAAGCGATGAGAGCAGATCGAATCTGGGAGCGTTTCGGTACGCCCGACTATGCGCTTGCGTTCCATGTGGCTTCAAGTGACCTGACCGGTACGATAAATATTACCGAAGGCAGCCCATACGCCGGCGCTGATACTGTCGATATCATCATTCATGGCGTCGGCGCGCACGGTGCATATCCGCACCGCGGCAAAGACCCAATCGTGCTGGGCAGTCAGATTGTACTGGCGCTGCAAACCCTTGTGGCCCGTGAACTGCCGCCACGGGAGCCGGGCGTGGTGACGGTTGGATCATTTCATGCCGGAACCAAGCACAACATCATCTCGGATACGGCACATTTGCAACTCACGGTTCGCAATACCAACGAGGAGACACGTCAGTTGTTGCTGAACGGTATTAAAAGAATTGCTGTCAATATGGGGCGGGCTGCCGGTTTGCCCGAGGATAAATTGCCGGAGGTTATTATTTCTGAGGAAAGCGTACCGCCAACGATCAATGACCCTGTTTTGACGCGTCGTTTGAAAAATGCCTGGGTGGGCGCGATGGGAGCATCAACCGTGGTTGATAACCCGGTGAAAGGCATGGGTGCCGAAGACTTCCCATACTTTTCAGTAGACCCGGCAATCACGAGTGTTTATTGGCAGGTAGGCGGGACTCCAGCCGAGGACTTTAAGCGTGAAGCTGCCGGCGGAGAGCCGGTGGCGAGCCATCATTCCCCATTATTCAAAGTGGCGCCGGAATCGTCGGTACGCGTTGGTGTTGAATCTACAGTGGTTGCGTTAATGGAGCTGATGGGACGGTAGATTGCGGAGCCGGCCCAATTTTTCCTAGTCATCAATCGGACTGATGACACCGCGGCCCCCTTTATTCAGGACATGAGTATAAATTTCGGTGGTCGAAATATCGGCATGCCCAAGCAGTTCCTGAATGGTTCGCAGGTCATAACCCTTTTCCAGTAACCGCGTTGCAAAGCTGTGCCGGAAGGTATGGCAGGTGACCGGTTTAGAGATGCCGCTCTTGCGCAGCGCCAGTCGCAATGCTTTTCGCAGTGTGGTGGGATGAATATGATGACGTCGGGACTGCCCGGTGCGCGGATCGATGCCGATGGTTGTCGATGGAAACAGAAACTGCCAGCCGGTTTCCCGTGCCGCACCGGGATACTTTCTGTCCAGAGCATCTGGCAGGTAAACTTCACCAAACCCTCGGGACAGATCTTTAGCATGCAGGCATCTGGTTTTGTCAATTTGCCTTCGCAGGTCAGGTTGCAAAGACCGGGGAAGAATAGATCGGCGATCCTTATTCCCCTTGCCGCTTCTGACAATCAACTCATTCATCCCGAAATCAACGTCCTTAATGCGTAGCGAATAGCACTCGGCCTGGCGTAAACCGGTGCCATATAAAATCTGGATCATCAGTTTTGACTGGCCGTGCATGAGCTGAATGATCTGCATGGCCTCCTGATGGCTTAACACTTGTGGTAATCGCCGTTTGCTTTTCGCACGCGTGTAAGCCAGCTTGCCGAGTTCACGACCAAGAAACCGGTGAAACAAGAATATGACTGCGTTCAGTGCAATTGCCTGTGTGCCTGGTGCCACATGCCTGTCTATGGCCAACCAGCTCAGGAAAGCATCCACCTCCCTGGCGCCGAGGTTATCGGGATGCTGCATCCGGTTAAATCGAAGAAACACCTTGATCCAATGAACATATGTCTTCTCAGTTGAATACGATAACTTCTGGTTACGTATGTAAGCACGCAATCGATCCAGAAAACGAGGTTTGGTCTGCCGTATGGGCGCGGGAATATCGTCAATACTCATGCAGATCACAATCGATGTGATGGAGACAAGGGATAAAACAAGAGACTCCCAGATATCATGAAAAATTGATGGTGTTGACGACACCTTAATTTGCTGTGGTTTTATAGGGATTTAGGCGGCATTAACCGAATCGGCAGCCATGTAATACAGAGAAATTATCGTTTCTCTATCCCCTGTTCTCCATGCCCGGAAAACAAGAGCATCGATAAACTATTGACTCTATTATGATTTGAGCCTAAAACATGTCTTATGAGCAGAAAACAAAAGCCGAAAACAACAGCTTCCCCTGAATCAGGCTGTTAGGTGCTTTTTGCATCCGCGCCTAGCAAAATTATCTTAAATTGGATGCAGAGGATATAAACAATGGCTAAGAAAAATAAAGTAGCTCGTATTTCATTAATGGGCGGTCTCATTGGTGCGTTAACAACAAACCCAAGAAAGGCTCTTGAAGATGAAATCGACAAGGGAAACAATGATGGCTGGAATGCCATACATATTGAACCGCATTCAACTACAAATTTATTTGTGTGGGTTCTTCAATTAGTGGTTTTGGTTTGCACTTTGGGCTTATGGACTTGGGGCGGTGGGTATATGGTTCTTTTTGAAAAAGAAGTCATGTAACGCACCTAACAAGGCACTCCAGCGGACGGCTAACGCCGCCGCTGAGTTTGGTCGTTAGGTGTCCTTAATCATGGCCCTCAGCGAGTTTGAAACGAAGCGGTGCGAACAAATCGTCAAGCGCTACGTTGATGGTCGTCGCCCACCACCGCATATTCGTGCGGAGTTGGATATTGGGTATCGGGTAAAA
>PBZD01000147.1 GCA_002729875.1 Chromatiales bacterium
AGGAATAGACGATGAACGCCTGTACCGCTTCGAATTCCCTGAGCGCCCCGGAGCATTACTCGCTTTTCTGACTGCGATCGGCAATAACTGGAACATCAGCCTGTTCCATTACCGCAATCATGGTTCCGATTACGGCCGCCTGCTGGCCGGTGTGCAAATACCTGATGTTGAACTCGAAAGCTTTCGGCAACATGTCGATGATCTCGGTTATCCGCATACAGATGAAAGCGATAATCCTGTTTACAAAATGTTTCTTGCATGAGGTGACCCCGGTGGTGCAGCCATGAAAACCGGCAACCATGCGTCTCTTAAATTCATCTTTACCCGTGTTTCGCTTACCTATTTCTGGTAGCGTAACGGCAATTTATTAACCGCAGCATATTGCCCTTCCAACCAGGCTTGGTGTGGCACCTGCATTACAGAGGACTCGCCGATGAACGGTGACGGTAACCTGGCCCTGTTCTGTGACTTCGAAAATATTGCCCTTGGTGTCCGCGACGCCAAATATTCCAAGTTCAATATTCAGCGGGTCCTCGAGCGACTCCTGATAAAAGGCAGTATCGTAGCCAAGAAGGCCTATTGTGACTGGGATCGGTACAAGGAATTCAAAGCCCCAATGCATGAAGCAGCATTTGAGCTGATCGAAATCCCACATGTCCGCATGTCAGGCAAGAACTCGGCCGATATCCGAATGGTCGTCGATGCACTGGACTTGTGCTACACGAAAGAACATATCGATACCTTCGTCATCATCTCGGGTGATTCTGATTTCTCGCCACTGGTCAGCAAACTACGTGAAAATGCCAAGACCGTTATCGGCATTGGCGTCAAGAATTCAACTTCAGACCTGTTGATGGGTAGTTGTGATGAATTTATTTACTATGATGACCTGGTCGCCGAACCGGCCTCACCAAAGCGGTCGCGCCGCGGCAAATCGCGCACGAAAAATCCCGCCACAAAGGCGGCAACCGACAAGGCACAGAAAACCGGGAGTCAGGATGACCCCGCCCAACAGGCAATTGATCTTGTTATCGAAACAACTGAAGCACTGTATGCGGAACGCGGAGATCGTGCAAAGCTATGGGGTTCGATGATCAAACAGACACTTAAACGCCGCCGACCCGGATTCAATGAGTCATTTTACGGTTTTGGTTCATTCAGCGACGTACTGGAAGAAGCGCAGTCGCGTGGCTTGCTGGAACTGGAAATGGATGACCGCTCCGGCGGCTACATTATCCGTAGAGTCACCTGATAACCGCATCGCGAAACTATAAAACCTATAAATTAATCTGTATTGCACTGTTTTTTCTCAGGAAATTACATGTCCCACGCTCAGCCCCGATATTTTTATATTACTCTGTGCCTGCTTACAGCCCTTGTAATGACCACTGGCGGGATCCAGGCTCAGGGGTTTGACCCCAGTAAGATTAATTGGGAAGCCCTCAGCAAAATACCCATGCATGATGGTTTCATTAAGCAATTCAATCAGCAGTGCGCTGCCTGTCATGGCGAGGATTTGCACGGCACACCGTTGGGAACACCACTTGTGGGCATCGATCTGCGGCATGGCGACTCCGTAGAGGAAATTGCCCTGAGTATCGCCAACGGCTTTTCAGCAACCGGCATGCCCGCCTGGAGAGAAACATTAGATGAAACCAGGATCTGGAACCTGGCGCTCTATGTAGCGGAACAACGCCAGGGAACGACCATACTCGATAAACGAGCAGACATTCCATTAACCATTCCCGAGGGTTTTGTTGCTAGCGAACGCCATGCCTTTCATATCGAAGTGATTGCCGAAGGCCTGGATTCAATGCCGTTCTCCATTGAGCCACTGCCTGACGGACGGATCTTGCTGTCCGAACGAATGCGCGGCCTCAGCATCATTGCAACAGATGGCAAACAATCCGCACCCATCAGCGGGACCCCGCCGGTTTATGACGACTCCAGTCTTTTTCTCGGCCAGGTCCAGGGTTTGGGCTGGATGCTGGACGTTGCTATTCATCCACAATTTGAGCAAAACGGGTGGATTTATATTCACCACACGGATCGTTGCAGTGATTGCAATGAACTCAGCCGCAAGGGCAATCAACCGGTCTCCATGAACAGGCTTATTCGTGGTCGCATTAAGGAAGGCAAGTGGGTCGATGAAGAAATAATCTGGCAGGCTGACATCGAAACCTACACCAATACATCTGATCTGGCTTCCGGGGGGCGAATTAGTTTCGACCATCAGGGTCATGTCTATTTCAGCATTGGCATGAAAGCGCCGCTTGATTTTCTCGGCATCCAGGATCTCAGCCTTCCCTATGGCAAGATTCACCGTGTACATGACGATGGGCGCATACCGGCGGACAATCCCTTTGTTGATCATCCCGAGGCCATGCAATCTATCTGGACCTACGGACACCGCAGCGTTCAGGGACTCGAATTTGATCCGCTGACACAACAGCACTGGAATACCGAGATGGGGCCACGCGGCGGTGATGAAATCAACCGCCTGACCCCGGGGGCAAACTATGGCTGGCCCATCTTTACCAATGGGGTTAATTATGACGGCAGACCAGTAAATGTTGCCGGTAAGCTCGGTATCGAACTGGCTCCGAAGGATACGGAATTCCCCATTCTCGATATGACCCCTTCACCGGCAATTTCCAGTTTTATTTTCTATTCTGGATCCGAGTTTCCCGACTGGAACAACAACATTATCGTCGGCACCCTGCGCGCAACAGATCTGCTACGCATGGAGATTACGGATAACAAGGTCAGCCACACTGAAATTCTTTTGCAAGATCTGGCCAGGTTCCGGGATATAGAAATGGGCCCCGCAGGTGAACTTTACCTGTTACTGGAAAATGCGTCAGGCTCGCTAATAATCCGGCTGCTGCCCGATGTCCTCAAAGGAGACGAATGAAAACCAGCAAACTTTCATCAGCCAGCTGGTTAATTCAACGCCTTATTTCTTCAGGTAACGCAAACCGATACAAATCACTATTGCCGGAATGGCTGACAGCACCAGAGCGAAAATAATTGTATTCCAGATACCAAGATCTGGCATAAAACCAGCGCTTTCAAAATAGCGAAAAGACAGGAAAACCGGCACAAATACAATTGCCCAAATGAAAAAAAACTGGTTGCCGAATGTTTGTTTACTCATGTAACAACTCTATATAACAGGTCAATTGCTTCAATCAACAGTTGGTATATACCCAAGAGTAACCACGAATTCCAATTTCGCAAAGCCGAACAGTATTCCTGGCCAGCCGCAATTTTAGCCAATCCATTAAAATCCTTTATTATTAACAGGATACACTAATCTCATGCGGCTAACACCGGGCAGATACAGGCAGCTTTTACCCGCATATTACCGCTCACAAAAAAGCCGGAGATTACCCGGCTTTCTCTAATCACAGATGATACTGCTCTGGTTACTCGACTGACGTTGCCTCGGGCTGATCAAGCAATTGCACCAGCGCCATCGGCGCTGAATCCCCTGGACGAAAGCCAATCTTCAGAATTCGCAAATAGCCTCCCGGACGATCCTTGAAGCGTGGCCCCAGTTCGTTGAACAACTTACCCACCGAACGCTTGTCGCGCAGACGATCAAAGGCCAGACGACGACGCGAAACACAATCTGTTTTAGCCATTGTGATCAGCGGCTCTACAACCCGGCGCAATTCCTTTGCCTTGGGCAAGGTCGTGCGAATGGTCTCATGCTGAATCAGCGATACCGCCATATTTTTATACATCGCCTTGCGGTGAGCACTCTTTCTGCCGAGTGTACGGCCTGACTTTCTATGTCGCATGCTTATAGTTCCTGCAAATTCCCTTGCTTCTCGTTAGGCGGCCTGCTCATCTTCAGGCACGAGGCTCGCTGGCGGCCAGTTTTCAACGCGCATACCGAGTGACAGGCCATGGCTTTCAAGGACTTCCTTGATCTCGGTAAGAGATTTCTTACCCAGGTTCGGAGTGCGGAGTAATTCGACCTCGGTGCGCTGAATCAGATCACCGATATAATTGATGTGCTCAGCCTTCAGGCAATTCGCCGAACGAACTGTCAATTCGAGTTCGTCTACAGGACGTAACAGGGTCGGGTCAATTTGTGACTCGACTTCAGCATCACTGTCATCCTGACCGCTAAGATCAACAAAGACATCGAGCTGATTCTTAAGAATAGAACCGGCGCGTCGAATTGCCTCCTCAGGATCAATGGTACCATTTGTTTCAACATCGATGATCAGCTTGTCAAGATTCGTGCGTTGTTCAACACGGGCGGCCTCAACCGTATAGCTGACTCGAGTGACCGGGCTGAATGTTGCATCAAGTTGCAGACGCCCTATCGTACCTGTTGTTTCTTCAAGATCCAGGCGTTGCACTGCAGGACGATAGCCACGGCCTCGCTCGACCGCCAAAACCATCTTCAAGGAACCATTGCTGGTCAGGTTAGCGATGACGTGATCCGGGTTGACGACTTCAATGTCGTGGTCGCGGCTAATATCGCCGGCCGTTACCGGACCCGGACCGACCTTGAACAAGGTCAGTTCATCGCGCGAACGATTGTGCATGCGAATAGCAACAGATTTGAGATTCAACAAAATCTCAACAATATCTTCCTGTACGCCTTCAAGACTTGTGTATTCATGTAACACACCATCAATATCAGCCTCAACAATCGCTGCTCCCGGCATACTGGACAGCAATACGCGTCGTAATGCATTACCCAGCGTATGACCGAAGCCGCGCTCGAAAGGTTCGATGATAATCTTCGCCTTCGTCTCGCTGATCTGCTGGACCTTGACGGTACGAGGTTTCAAAAATTCTGAAGTGGGTTCCTGCATTTCTATCCTTGCCCTTTAATTACTTGGAGTAAAGCTCAACAACGAGATTTTCGTTTATATCCGGTAAAATCTCCTGACGTTCGGGTAACGCTTTCAAAACACCGGTCATTTTCTTCTCATCTACATCCACCCAGTCCGGCAGACCGACCTGTGAAGCAATATCCAGTGCGCTCTTAATACGCATCTGTGACCTGGCCTTCTCACGTATCTCAACTTTATCGCCTGGCATGACCTGGCAAGAAGGAATATTTACGACTCGATCGTTGACGACAATGGACTTATGGCTTACGAGTTGCCTGGCTTCGGCCCGGGTAGATGCAAAACCCATACGATAGACCGTATTATCAAGCCGGCCTTCCAGCAACTGCAGCAGATTTTCGCCAGTCGAACCTTTCTGCCGGGCAGCTGTCTTATAGTAATTTCGGAACTGACGTTCGAGAACGCCATACATCCGGCGCAGTTTCTGCTTTTCACGCAACTGCAAACCATAATCACTGAGTCGCCCACGGCGCTGACTCGCCGTCGATCCCGGCGGCGTCTCAAACTTGCACTTTGACTCAATTGGCTTAATGCCACTCTTCAGAAAAAGATCGGTTCCCTCGCGGCGGGCGAGCTTACATGTTGGACCTAAATACCTTGCCATACTTTCTTCCTCAGACCCGGCGTTTCTTTGGTGGCCGGCAACCGTTATGCGGGATAGGCGTCACGTCTTCAATATTTGAAATCTTGAAACCGGCAGAATTTAATGAACGGACAGCCGATTCTCGACCCGGACCCGGTCCACGAACCCGTACCTCCAGGTTCTTCATGCCAACTTCCTGAGCCACCTTGCCGGCACGCTCTGCGGCGACCTGGGCAGCAAAAGGCGTACTCTTGCGTGAACCACGGAATCCACAACCACCTGCTGTTGCCCACGACACGGCATTACCCTGACGATCTGTAATCGTCACTATCGTGTTGTTAAACGTCGCGTGGATATGAGCGATGCCATCAAGAATATGCTTTTTGACCTTCTTACGTGATTTCTGTTCTGTCATTTTTAGCTTGCTCTCGGTTCACTTGGGACTTTGCCGGTCCGTATAACTATTTATCTCTATTACTTGCGCACTGCACGACGCGGACCCTTACGGGTACGTGCATTGGTGCGGGTACGCTGACCGCGTAACGGCAGTCCCCGCCGGTGACGGATGCCGCGGTACGTGCCAAGATCCATCAGACGCTTGACATTCATTGAAATCTCACGCCGCAGATCACCTTCAACCTCAAGTTTGGCCACCGCCGTTCTCAGCAGTTCGACTTCAGGCTCGGCCAGGTCTTTGACCTTCGTAGTTGGTGCCACGCCCGCCTCTTCGCAAATCTGTTTCGATCGCGTTTGACCGATGCCGTAGATAGACCTCAATGCAATCACCACATGCTTTTGCAGCGGGATATTTATTCCAGCGATACGCGCCATCTATTATTCTCCTTAGCCTTGACGCTGTTTATGCCGCGGATCCGTGCAAATAACACGAACGACCCGGTTGCGGCGAATAATCTTGCAGTTTCTGCAGATCTTCTTGACTGATGCCCGAACTTTCATATCGAACTCCTTACTTGACCTGTCCGGCGCGGCCATAGCCACGCAGGTTTGCTTTCTTCAACATACCCTCGTACTGATGGGACATCATGTGTGACTGTAGTTGTGCCATGAAATCCATGCTCACAACCACGATAATCAGTAGTGACGTACCACCGAAGTAAAAGGGTACGCGCCAGTACAAAATCATGAACTCCGGCAACAGGCAAACAGCAGTAATGTAAAGGCCGCCCCAGAACGTCAGGCGCGTTAATACCTTGTCAATGTAATCGGCCGTCTGGTAACCGGGCCGAATACCCGGAACAAAAGCACCGGACCGCTTCAGGTTGTCGGCAGTTTCCTGTGAATTAAACACCAACGCCGTATAGAAAAAACAGAAAAACATAATGAATGAGGCGTAGATAATTATGTAGATCGGTTGCCCCGGAGAAAGCTGTGCTCCAAGTGTCTGCAACCAGCCCCAGCCTTCATTGGTGCCAAACCACTGCGCAATAGTGGATGGGAACATGATAATACTGGATGCAAAAATCGGTGGAATAACGCCCGCCATGTTCAATTTAAACGGCAAGTGCGTGGACTGTCCCTGCATCAGGCGCCGACCCTGCTGACGTTTCGCATAATGCACCGTAATACGCCGCTGGCCTCGCTCCATGAATACCACGACTGCCGTGACGGCCAGGACCAGGATAATCAGAATCAGCGCCAGCGCCCCGGCCATCTCCCCTGTCTCGACTAGCTGTAAAGTGCCGCCGATCGCCGGCGCAAGGCCGGAAATAATACTGGCGAGAATAATCATCGAGATACCGTTGCCAATGCCCCGTTCGGTAATCTGCTCGCCAAGCCACATCAGGAATAACGTTCCGGTCACCAGCGTAACCGCAGCCGTAAAGACGAAAGCAGGTCCCGGCACGATAACAACACCCTGATTTTGCAATGCAACCGAGGCGCCGAGTGACTGAAAACCAGCCAGGAATACTGTGCCATAACGCGTGTATTGCGTAATCTTGCGTCGCCCGGCTTCGCCTTCCTTTTTCAATGCGGCGAGCGTTGGGATGACAACGCTGGCCATCTGCATAATGATCGAAGCAGATATATACGGCATGATGCCAAGCGCAAATATACTCAGACGGCTTAGTGCACCACCGGAAAACATGTTAAACATGTTCAGAATCGTACCGTCCTGTTGCTCGAAGAATCCCTTGAGAGCGACGGGATCGATACCCGGGACAGGGATGAACGTGCCAATACGATAAACGATCAACGCCCCGACAAGAAATAAGAGACGCTGGCGCAAATCGGAAAACCGGGCCGCTTCGCCCAGTGCCGCAGCAGGATTGACCAGCTTACTTTTTGCCATGTAGGTTTCTCGCACTATAGGTACGCCGCTGTGACCAGCGTAACTTAAGTATCTGTAAAATCTCAGTCTTCAATTGAACCGCCGGCAGCTTCTATCGCTGCACGGGCACCCTTGGTCACGGCCAGACCCTTCAGTTTGACGGCCTTGTCGATGGTTCCGGAAGCAATAATTTTGACCCGCTTGACACGATGAGCAACGATACCGGCACTTTTCAGACTCAGTATATCGATAACATCGTCCTGCGGGATGGCCAGTTCATGTAGTCGAACTTCATCCGTATCGCCACGCGTGGGTGATACAAAACCCACCTTCGGCAAGCGCCGTTGCAACGGCATCTGACCGCCTTCAAAGCCAACCTTATGATATCCACCTGACCTTGAATGCTGTCCCTTCTGGCCCCGGCCACAGGTCTTACCCTGTCCTGCGGCATGGCCGCGGCCCAGACGCTTGGCAACTTTCCGACTGCCTGGTCTTAACGTATTGAGTTTCATCAGGCCTCCTCGACTCGCAGCAAATACGACACTTTATTTATCATGCCGCGGTTTTCCGGGGTGTCGATAACTTCCACAGTCTGGTGCATACGCCGCAAACCAAGACCTGCCACACAGGCCTTATGCGCCTTCAGGCGACCGAACTTGCTTTTAATCAGCGTAACTTGAATTTTTTTTTCGGTTGCCATGCTGTCAACTCACAATATCCGCAACCGATTTGCCGCGTTTTGCCGCGATACGCTCAGGCGAAGCGACACCATACAACGCATTAATAGTCGCGCGAACCACATTAATAGGATTACGCGAACCATAACTCTTGGCTAATACGTTACGCACGCCGGCACATTCAAAAACAGCGCGCATCGCACCACCGGCGATAATACCGGTACCATCAGACGCCGGCTGCATATAAACCTTTGTAGCACCGTGGCGACCAACCATTGCATAATGCAGCGTATCTTCACTCAGGGCGACGTGTTGCTGATTTTTCCTGGCAACCTGCATCGCCTTCTGAATCGCTACTGGCACTTCACGAGCCTTACCGTAGCCGAAACCTACGTTACCGTTGCCGTCACCGACAACCGTCAATGCCGTAAAACCGAACTGACGACCACCTTTGACCACCTTCGCTACACGATTGATGGTGACAAGTTTTTCAATCAGATCGTCAGATTGTTGATTTCGTTGAACCCTAGCCATGTTTGCCTAGCCCTTAATAAATCCTGCTTAAAACTCTAATCCGTTCTCACGTGCCGCTTCAGCCAATGCCTTGACCCGGCCGTGATAACGAAATCCCGATCGATCGAAAGCAACCCGAGTAATGCCGGCTGCCTTTGTCTTTTCAGCAACTGCCTTACCTACAGCCGCAGCAGCTTCTATATTTCCGGTGTACTTGAGATCACCACTAATATCCTTCACAACCGTCGATGCCGAAGCGATGACAGTGCCGCCATCCGGCCCGATAACCTGCGCATAAATGTGGCGCGGAGTTCGATGCACCGACAAACGGTGCACACCGAGTTCCTTGATCTTGGCCCGGGTGCGACGTGCACGACGAATTCTGCTTTTACTTTTCTTCATAACCTTGCCCTGAATCTCATCCTTTTGATCAGATCCTGCTATTTCTTCTTCGCTTCCTTGAGAACAACACGCTCATCAGCATAGCGCACACCCTTGCCCTTGTAGGGTTCGGGCGGCCGATACCGGCGAATTTCCGCGGCCACCTGACCGACCTGTTGCTTGTCGATCCCCTTGATAATAATTTCAGTCTGACTGGGTGTATCAACATCAATGCCGTCCGGAACCATATAAACAACAGGGTGCGAAAAGCCGAGCGTCAGATCCAGCTTCTTGCCTTGTGCCTTGGCTCTGTAACCGATGCCAACCAAAGCGAGCTTGCGTTCAAAACCATTCGTTACTCCGGTCAGCATGTTATTGATCAACGCACGAGTGGTACCCGCTATCGCCGTCGAAAAGCGCGAACCGGAACGAGGTTTCACACTGGCAACACCATCTTCGACAGAAATTTCGACCTCGGAATTGACGGACATTATCAACTCACCTTTCGGTCCCTTGACCTTCACCACATCGGCGGTTTGATTGAACTCTACCCCCTTCGGCAAAGGCAATGGCCTGTTTGCAATTCTGGACATGGCTAAACCTTCGCTAACATCTTCTTCAGGACACGACACAAATGACTTCACCGCCGAAACCCTGATTTCGTGCGGCCCGGTCTGTCATGAGGCCATTAGACGTTGAAATAATCGCCACACCAAGACCGCCGAGGACTTTCGGTAACTCATCATTCTTCTTATAGATGCGCAGACCGGGTCGACTGACACGCTGAATCTTATTTATGACCGGCTTGCCCTCGAAATAACGCAGATTAACAATAAGGCTTGCCTTGTTACCTTTGAGTGGCTCGACCTTGTAATCGCCAATATAGCCTTCTTCCTGAAGAACCCTGGCGATCGCTTCCTTACGGCGCGACGACGGCATCGTCACACTCTCAAATCCGACGTTCTGTCCATTGCGGATACGCGTCAGCATATCGGCTATGGGATCTGACATGCTCATGATTTTATTTTCTCTCTTGGCAACCTATCAACTCAACAACATCCAGTGGCATTACACGAGGCTTACCAGCTTGCCTTGCTCAACCCAGGAATGTTGCCCTGCATTGTTTCTTCTCTCAGCTTGTTACGTCCCAAACCGAATTTTCGGTAGTAACCATTTGGACGTCCGGTAATCGCGCACCGGTTCCTGAGTCGGCTTGGACTTGCATCACGCGGAAGCTTCTGCAACTTCGCCTGCGCTCCGCTACGCTCTTCATCGGAACTCGATACACTCAAGATGATTTTCTTCAGCTCAGCTCTTTTCTTTGCAAAGCGTTTGACCGTCTTTGCTCGCTTGCGCTCTCGTTCCAACATCGATTTCTTGGCCATACGGGTTTCCTGTAGCTCTATTTCTTGAACGGAAAGTTAAACGCTTCAAGAAGCGCCTTGCCTTCCTCATCGCTGCGGGCACTGGTCGTAATCGTAATATCCATCCCGCGTAACTCATCGATATGGTCATAATCGATTTCGGGGAAAACAATCTGTTCCTGAATTCCCAGACTGTAGTTACCGCGTCCATCCATTGACTTGGGATTCAGACCCCGGAAATCACGAATACGTGGGATTGCAATTGTGACAAGACGATCAAGAAACTCATACATCCGCTCACGGCGTAATGTGACCTTGCAACCAATAGGCATTTTTTCACGTAACTTAAATGCGGCGACAGATTTACGGGCACGGCGCATCAGCGGTTTCTGTCCCGCAATCAGTTCCATGTCATGAATGGCCTTATCCATCACCTTACGATCGGCTATAGCTTCACCTACACCCATGTTCAATGTGATTTTTGTAATTCGCGGGATCTGCATCACATTCTTAAGCTGCAACTTTTCCTTGAGTTGCGGCATGAGCGTGGTCTTGTATAGCTCTTGAAATCTCGACATTACTTTAACCGGTTAACGCCAGATTAGACGTCGACCACCTCATTATTTGATTTAAAGAATCGCACCTTGCGACCATCTTCAAGCGTCTTGATACCTACCCGATCACCCTTCTCTGTAATGGGATTGAAAAGCATGACGTTTGATTGTTCCAGCGACATTTCCATTTCAATAATGCCACCCTGCACGCCCGCATTCGGATTAGGTTTCTGATGCTTCTTGACGACATTCACACCTTCAACAAGTACCCGACCATTGTCCAGAATGTTCAGCACAGTGCCGCGTCGGCCTCGATCACGACCGGTAATCACAATGACGTCATCGCCTTTCTTAATCTTCTGCATGTCTCTCGACTCGATACTCCGGATGGCTGCACTAGCCCTAAAGAACTTCCGGTGCCAACGAAATAATTTTCATAAACTTCCCGCCCCGCAACTCGCGGGTCACAGGGCCAAAAATACGTGTACCAATCGGTTCAAGACGTACATCCAACAACACTGCTGCGTTGCCATCAAAGCGAATCAACGAACCATCTCTGCGCCGCACACCTTTCCTGGTACGCACAACGACGGCATTATAGATCTCGCCTTTCTTGACACGGCCACGTGGAATTGCATCCTTGACGCTCACCTTGATGACATCGCCCACGCCTGCATAACGACGCTTGGAACCACCCAGCACCTTGATACACATGACGCGCCGGGCTCCGCTGTTATCAGCCGCGCTAAGCATTGTCTGCATCTGAATCATGATCGATTACCGTACTTATTCCTGATTACTGCGCTTCAGCGCGCTCCAGCACTTCAACCAGCCGCCATGCCTTGCGCTTCGAGAAGGGACGACATTCGGCAATCGATACAAAATCGCCTGCATTGCAGGTATTTTGCTCATCATGCACCAGCACTTTAGTGGAGCGCCGCATGTACTTACCGTACAGCGGATGCTTGACGACCCGTGAAATCATCACGGAGATGGTTTTATCCATCTTGTTGCTAACGACACGCCCGGTCAGGGTTCGAACCTTCGTTTCAACCTGGGGTTCGGCCTGAGAACTACTCATTATTGCTTCTGTCATGATCAGGCCTCAACCTTAACCTGGCTTTGTTGCTGTTCGCGCA
>PBZD01000005.1 GCA_002729875.1 Chromatiales bacterium
CGGGAATTGCCTTCCGGTACCTAGGCCACGACGCCGAGCTTATTGATAAATCTGGCTGCTCAGGCCGGATTTACGCATGGCCACACTGAGCAAGCTGCAACACACTAATCATTATAAACCTTCGTGGGAGGAACGCCTGCTTCATCCGTTCAGGAGCACCGCTATGCATCGCAGGAATTTGTTGTTGTTAATGTTGTTTATCGCGCCCACCTATGCGGCCCGGCACAATAAACCCGGCAAGAAAGAATGCACGACCCTGTCTCATGCTGACTCAAAGCCGCCGTTCAACCAGCCAAATAGCGGACGTACCGCCCCGTCTTTCTGAGTTGATTTCGAGTAAGAAATCGTAACATGTTGAAATGCTTACCCTTCCTCTCTTTCGATGTGTTGACATAATGTGGCAGTTTGTTTGTCGGGTCGGATAGGTATATAAATGGGTAGCGACTCACCCGATGACGCAACGCCGGACGGTCGCAGACAAGCAACGATAACAGCCCGACCACGGGTATCGTGTATCCGTGGCGGGCAGGCGGAAAGATGGATAGAGCCAATAAAATATTAGTCAACATTCTTTTTGGGCTAATGATCGCATGCCTTGCCGGCATCGCAGTTGAAACCGCTCGAGGATCTGCAAACGACTGCAACACCGTGCTATCGGGCACAATACAAAGTGGCTCTGATTGCCCAATCTCAAATCTGGCTTCCCCCAACCAGGGATTATAATTTTATCTGCAACTGGATTTTATAGCCTGATCCAGTACCTTTGCACGATACAGTCACGCTCGGCCATGTATTCTTCATCGTCAAGCTGACCGCCATTTCTGACGATAACCCGGGACGAACCCAGATTTTCCTTATCGCAGGTGACCCGCATGTCGCCAATCCCGAGAGATCGCGCCTCGAGCAACGATAGCCGCAGAACTTCTGTACCGTAACCTTTGCGTCTCGCTGAAGAACGCACACCGAAGCCGATGTGGCCACCGAGCTTCATCAACTCAGCAGAAAGATCACAACGTATATTTGAAATCGCTACAATCTCGTCTTGCGCATCAATAAGCCAGAATGTGGAATTGGCGACATAGCCTTCCGGTAAATTTCGTCCCCGGGAGGCTGACTCTAACCAGGCAACGTAATCATTGAAACTCTTGCCCACCCTATCCAGAACCCAGGGGACTAATTCTTCGCCACTTCTCCGGAACTCGGCAATAAAGGATTCGTGACTTTTTCGTAGCCTGCTGGTCGGTCTGATGAGTCGCGCAGATACCATTCCAGCATTATAAACGCGGATGTAGCCGAGTTTTTCACCCACTACAGGAACGGCTTAAATCCCAACAAACCTGCTGCCAGAGAAATCTCCGCAGCAGGAATCACGGCGTGAGGTCACGACTATCCGAAGGGTAAACCGAAGGTTTGTATTAATGCGGGTCTGTAGCGGGTGAAAACTGCACGCAGTGGTCAACATCGACGATTAGCGTTTCATAATCATCAAGTCATGCAATGAGATTCAGACCGGCATCAGGATCTAGTACGACAGTGATATTTTCCGCCAGCTATCCTTCTACAGCCTTAAATCCACTCCTGCGGCTTTTCCAAAGGGTATCCGGACGCAAAATGCCGTAGTGTGAACAGCATCGCAGACCCTCGATGATAGCCGGCGGAGAATCACCTGAAGCCGCGTAGAGTGAAGGTTTCCCCATGCGGCCTTGCACTGCAAATAGTTGTTAGCCGAATGGGGTTTGCCCAATCCTAACCTGGGGTAAAAACACAGGAGTTTTAAGATGAACAAGGCAGTTGGTGGCTTCACCCTTATAGAACTGGTGGTCGTGATATCTATTCTTGGAATCCTGGCAGCCTTCGCCTTTCCGCGTTTCGTCTCCCTTGAAGCTGGAACTCGAACAACTGCGGTACAGGAACTTGGCGATAGTATTCGCAGCACATCTGCACTGGCGCACGCTTTATCGCTGGCTCAGGGCAACCCCGCCACGGTTACGATGGAAGGTCAGACCATTACCATGGCCAATGCCTATCCGAACGAAGCAACCATTAATAATACCCTGATTGACATTAGCGGATTTACTTACACGGATACTGCGGGTGGCGCGACATTCACCAAGAATGGCGCCGCAACACCAGCTAGCTGTGGGGTCACTTATGTTGAGTCTGCAAATGCAGGTGCCCCGCCAACGATTACGGTTGATACCAGCGCCTGCTGATGCGTCAGGATGTTTAGCTATCCCTGATAAAGACATCCATATCAAGGCGCCTGAGTCGTGGTTTTATGCCGTACCGGCAACTCGACACACACACTCGCACCACCAGCATCGGAGCGTTCAATAAGTATGCTGCCGCCATACAACTCAACCAGCTCGGCAACCACCGCCAAACCGATACCCTGACCCGACACATCCCCGCGCTGGATTTCTCCGGCTCCACGTATGCCGCGTGAAAACACCTCATCAACTTCCTGCGCAGGAATGCCCGGACCATCGTCTGCAACTGTCAATGCAACATATACCGCACCCGAATCGTCTTCACGACTGGCAATCGTTACCGTGACCGATGCATGACACCATTTCCAGGCGTTATCCATCAGGTTACCGAACAATTCATATAAGTCACCCTGCTCTGCCGCATAACTGATGGCTTCAGCATCTTGTAACCTGAACTGCACCCCCTTGTGCCGGTGAATCTTGCGCAAACTGCTGGCCACGCCCTTGGCCACCGGTCCGAGTCGTACCGGTTCCGGAGCCAGGCTGCGCGGGCCGGTCGCAGCTGCACGGCGTAGTTGATAATCGACAACTCCCTGCATGCGTATGACCTGATCACGCAGAGTGTCAGCATCAGGATCAGAACCCGACAATTCAGTTCTCAAGACAGCCAGCGGTGTTTTCAGGCTGTGGGCAAGATCATCCATGGTTGTACGGAAACGGCTGATGCGTTGACGTTCAGACCTTACCAGCGTGTTCATGTTACGTGTGACGCCCACCAGCTCACGCGGATAATCTTCACTCAGAAATTCGACCTTGCCGTTTTCAATTGCCGATATTTCTTCAGCCATGCGTCGCAAAGGACCCAGCCCCCAGCGTAACAATCCGGCGATCACCACCAGCAGTCCGATAACGACTACAGCAAACCAGAGCACCAACTGTTGCCGGTAGGCTGCCAATTGCCGGTCATAAGCGACCAAGTCTGTACCTACAAATACCTGGAAACCATAGGTGACGTCACCAACCAGCTCCCATGTGATTCCGATACCGAGCACCAGCACCTCGCTACCGTCCACTAATCTACGCCGCTGGAGCACCCGCTCACCCGATGCCACCTGCATGCCATTGGCAAGCCCTATGCCTGTTGCCGATGGCGAGCGCCAGACCCGGTTACCGATGGGATCGACAATTTCGGCATACAAACCGGAGCCAAGGCTTGCAAGCCGTGGTTCCGGCAACTGCTGCGGCAGAATCAAACGCCCGTCATCGCCCGGTTCAGCCACCCCAATCAGCGCGAGTACCTGCACTTCGAGAATGTCGCGAATTGCATTTTCACTCATCTGACGAAAAATAGTATCAAGCAACCCGGTCGTCACAGCAAAGGCCATAAACAACAGCAGCGTTGTGGTAACCAGCAAGCGCACACTAAGTGATGGGGGCCGGGCAGTCATCGGCTGGCTGAATCAGGCTCTTCCGTAATCGGAATCATGTAGCCACGACCACGCAGCGTTTCGATGAGTCCGAGTTTACGTTGCGGATCAAGCTTTTTCCTAAGCCGTGTAATCAATACCTCAATCACGTTACTGTCGCGTTCAAAATCCTGATCGTATAGCTGATCTGTCAGTTCCGCTTTGGTGATTACCTGGCCCGCTCGCAGCAATAAAACTTCCAGAACACGATATTCAAATGCTGTCAGTGTTACGAGAATCCCATCCACCCGAACTTCCTGCGAACCAGTGTCCACACTTAACGCCCCATGGCTTATCAGCGGCTGTGCATGGCCGGCTGACCGCCGCAGCAAGGCATTAATGCTTGCGACCAATTCATCCAGGTTGAATGGCTTGACAACATAGTCATCAGCGCCCGCATTCAGACCGTCAACTTTATCCTGCCAGTGATCGCGTGCGGTCAGAATAAGAACCGGGAATTCCTTGCCGTCTCGGCGCAATGATTCGATCAGTTCGGTACCCGATCGGTCGGGTAAGCCAAGATCAATAATAGCCAGCGCAATTGCAAACTCATTTGCATAATACTCACCTTGTGCAGCATCTTCCGCTTCATCCACAGTAAATCCACAACCACGCAGACTTCCTGACAGCGATGTACGCAACCCGGCATCATCTTCAACAATTAACAGGCGCATAACTACTCAACCAGTCCATCCTGTGCGTCGACAGAAAACGTGCGCACCCTGCCATCCTCGGTCAGAACCCGGATCCGATATACTTGCCGCCCATCCTGCTCGGTCAAAATTGCCTTGAGCACCTGACCACCGAAGCTATTCTTAACCAGCGCAACTGCCTGGTCTAATGTATAGCGTTCGCGGTCACGCGAAAAAGCCGGGTTCGGCGTGGTCAGCCACATAACCCCGCAGACCACACTCAAACACAGATAAAACCTGAATTTATTCATAACACCTGACCTTCTGAGCACAATCGCACACCCGCCATTAATCACAGCTGAACAGCAAGATTGTAGCGCCCATTGAGACAGGCTCCATTCTAAGATGAAATTGGCTTACAAAAGCCCAATACAAGCGTTTAGCTGATAATTCTCATGGAAACTAAAAAAAGGGTTACATAAACACATGATTTATTGTAGATTACGCATATTCGTCTGGTTGGACGTTATTTAGCGCTCCATCAGGTCTCATCAAGAAGGACCGCGAGCCTTACCGCGATGTTTTAGGCACGTTGTTTTAAGGATGACAAAGATGAGACTGAAAACTAAACTATTTTTAATACTTTTGGCTTTCTTCACCAGTCAGGCCATGGCCGGAAATGCACTCGATCGGCGCATGGATGCCGCGACTGAAGTACTCGAAGAAATGTCGAAAATGCCCGAAAAGGGCGTCCCTTCAAACCTGTTGGCAAGCGCCTACGCTGTGGCGGTTATTCCGAATGTGATCAAGGCCGGCTTTGTGCTCGGCGGCAGCTATGGCAAGGGCATCCTGGTGGTCCGTCAGCCGAATGGTCGCTGGAGTAACCCGGCATTCATCAGCCTCGGCGGAGGCAGTATCGGTTGGCAGGCGGGCGCACAATCTTCAGATATTGTACTGGTATTCAAGAGCCGCAAAGGCGTTGACAACATCGCGCAAGGTAAACTGACGCTCGGCGGCGATGCCAATGTCGCTGCAGGACCGGTCGGACGACATACATCGGCCGCCACAGACGGCCAGCTCAAAGCTGAAATTTACTCGTATGCACGCAATCGTGGCCTGTTCGCTGGTATTTCACTTAAAGGAAGCTGGCTGCAAATAGATCAGAAGGCCAATTTGAGCTATTACGACAGCGACCAGGGCACAGCAGTGCAAATTTTAAGTGACGACCACATGCCAACACCGGCGCATGCGCGCCGCTTCATCAAGGCACTGGCCGCACGCACTCCGGTTCTGACCGGACGAGTGAATCGTACGGCGCAGAACCTGAGCAGCCCGCGCACTAATCGCAGTGAGCCAGAAAGTGCTCAGACGTTTGCAATTGACACAGCGCCGGCGCCGCAAGGTGACCAGGTTTTTTAACTTTTGCTCAACCAACAATAAGCGGCCCGCATCTATGATCCGGGCCGCTTTTTTTTCCTGACAATCACCAATCTGCTGCGCCCTGCCGCATGCTAATATCAGCCCGACAAAGGAATCAGCCAAGGAATCCCAGCCCGGAATGGATGAAAGTATCAGTATAGTGAATGATGGTTTTGCGCTGTTGCAACCGTACCCCTATCTGAAAGCGCTCATCATCATTGCGGCATCAATTGTCCTGGCAAAGATCGTTGATTATATTTTCAGCCGCATCATCACACGGCTGACTGCCCGCACTACAACCACTGTTGACGATTATTTCATCTCGCTACTGCATCGACCGATTTTCACCACGGTTGCCAGCATCGGACTCTTTATCGCACTGGGTGTGATAGGCCTTGAACAGGAATTAAAGAGCACCATTGGTTCCGTTATTCAAACCGTGCTGGTTTTTGTCTGGCTCATTTTTGCGCTCCGAGCCTCGAAATTATTTCTCAATGCAATGAGCAATCATAAAGAGCGCTTTGAGTTTGTACAGCCTACTACCGAACCGTTACTTAAGAATGCGTTTGCCGTACTAATATTTCTGACCGGCATATACACCATCATGATTGCCTGGAATATCAACGTTACGGGACTGGTCGCATCAGCCGGTATCGTCGGCCTGGCACTTAGCTTTGCTGCACAGGATACATTGTCGAACCTGTTTGCCGGAGTGGCCATTCTGGCGGACAAGCCGTATCAAATCGGCGACGTCATTATTATCGATAACGGCGAACGTGGTGAAGTTACGCATATTGGCCTGCGCAGTACCCGCCTGTTGACGCGCGATGATGTCGAAGTCTCGATACCAAACAGCGTCATGGGCAACGCAACCATTATCAATGAAGCCGGCGGCCCACCCAGGCGTTTTCGCGTACGCGCCAGCGTCGGCGTAGCATACGGTTCAGATATCAACAAAGTCATGCAAATACTTGAGCAAATAGCCGCAAAAAATGCAGGTATTCTTAAATCCCCGACACCACGGGTACGATTCAGGCTATTTGGCGAATCGAGCCTTGATTTCGACCTGTTGTGCTGGATTGATCAGCCCGTTAAACGCGGACTCATCGTACATGAACTGAATTGTGAGATTTACCGGCAGTTCGCCGAATCCGGTGTCCAGATCCCGTTCCCTCAACGCGATCTGCACGTCAAAGAAATACCGGAAAAATATCTCTAATCCATTACAGTCCTATCGCCGATGCATGGGCTGAGCATCTCCCCATTTATCCAGCGTCAGACTTAATCGCGACTCTATATCAGTGACCAATTGATCCCGGGGCTCATCAAGAGGCTCTGCAGCCGACACCGACAGGTGCAAATGCTCAACATTGGCCATCGAGGCCGACAGTTGTGTCAGCACATACGCTTCAAGTCCCTGGTCAGCCGGTATGACTGCTGCGGGCGCAGTCTCCAGCAACCGGGTTGCCTCAAATTGCAACCCTCCCCCGGTAACTGTCAGTAAATTCAGCCAGACTCCGGACTGTGCAAATACATGACTGCCATCAGCAGAGATCGACAAGTGATCAACCGCGCCAGCAATCTGGATTCGATTTTCCCGCGCTACCATCGAGGCGATATCCCAAATCCGCACCCGGTTCTGTTCATCTATCGTTGCCAGCAGCGTTTCACGACGATCTACAGCTACATGGCGAATACTCGAGGCAGGCGCAATGAGTGGCTCGACAATATCGCTGCGCCATAACCAGCGAGTCAGTCCACCCCGGTCGCCGGCAATGTAAACCCGCTGCCCGTCTGCACTAACCGCAAGTTTCGGCTGTTCTCCCTGAATCTGCGCCTGCGCAAGCAAATCGCCATTCATCGCATCAATGACGATAACCGATCGACGACTCGAAGAGAAAACCAACTTGTCATCTGCTGAAAAAACCAGGTCATGAACGGTACCGTCAGCGTGACCGGCGAAGAAACTACGTGGGGCGCCGGATGCCGTCTCCCAAACCCTGACACTGCCATCCAGCGAACCACTCGCAACAAGGTTCCCGGTAGAGCTGAACGTAACACGCATGATCGGATCCAGATGACCGAAAAAACTGGCCCGCAAATCACCACCCGGTAAAACCAGTGCCTGCTTGTCGGCCTGCAGAATCCGGACATCACCATCATCAGTTGCCAAAGCTATATAGCGTCCGTCCGGACCGATCGCCGCCGCACTGCTGACTGCCGATGCCGCCTCTCCGCTTTGCGCAATATCAAATTGTGGCGGCAAGCGCCATATTTTCAACGCACGTCGGCCATCATAAGTCGCCGCATATCCATAGTCGGGCGCAAGTAATGCGTGTGAGGCATAGCGCTCCGGCGCCTTCCTGGCAGCAGGAATTCCGTGACTGAAAATACTGCCCTTGATAGGGCCCGAGACCAGATCAATCAACTCATAACCGCGATCAAGTGAACCCAACAGTAAAGATGTGTCGATAATGTTTGCGTCCCATGCACTGCTGGCATGACGGGAAAAAACAGGCTGTAACCCACCGCTAACCGACCAGACCCTAAAACCGAATGCTGCATCCTGAGTCATTAACCAGCGACCGGTTGCATCAAAACGGATATCGACTGGCTTGGCCGCATGCTCGTACTCACCAATCAATTTCCCATCGCGAACCGACCAGAGCCGGACCAGGCGATCTCCATCACTAACGGCCATGAACCGGCCCTGCGGGTCGGCAGCCACAAGCTCTGCGACGTTGCCGGTCACCAGCCTGCCAATTTCCACCAACGCATCGAGATCCCAGACCAATAACGCATTATCTCCGGCACCCTGCACCGCATCAACGATTAGAAACTGACCGTTGCCGGATAACACCGGTGTGAATGTCGGCTCAATCGTCATCTCGGTCAACAATTTGCCAGTCGCAATACTACGAAACTCGATGGAACTGCCGGCCGTAATAAAGACCACATCATGACCCATGGCAAAACGGGCAAATGAAAAGTTTGCCGGTCTCGGGATACGGGCAAGGATCACACCATCTGCAATATCCCAAACCAATAAATCTCCCTGCACCAGCGGATCGGATGGCCAGGCCAGTGCCCGCCGTCCGCCGGGTGACAGCACGCTGTGCATTTGTCGTGCAACGCTGGGTTCGGGAATGGAACTCGTCTCCGGCTCAACGCCCGCCGGCAACACCGCAACCGTATCATCTATACGAATCTCCCAGCCAAGCAGGCTGCCGATGACGCCCTGAATATTGTCCGTAAAACTTGCTGTCCAGGTACCGTTGATGTTCTCTTCGAGCAATGCGCCAAGTGGATCTCCCTGCTGTGATTCAAAACGGTAGACACCCTCTTGACCCGCCACCCTGCCCTGCGCAAGATCCAGCAAGACCTCACGACCCGAAGGCGCACGCAAACTGACCATGATATCGGCCGGTCGCAGATGATCGGAGCGGACGGTCAATACCAGTCGTTTGCCGCTGGCGCCGCCCTGATATACAAATCTTCGCTGCAGAGGAATAACTTCTTCAGCCAATAATGCAAATTTCTGAATGTGCTGCGGTCCGCTGTCGACAATGTGCAGGACATCAATCCGGTGTTGTGCATCAAGCGTTGTAATCAGACCGGATACCGGATCGAGTTCTATCGCCCGCAGCGGCTGCGGGGTGCGCACCGTACCGCGCAACATCTCAAAATCATTACCCAACAGTTCAGCTACCAGCTGTCGTCGCTCAGGAGTCGGCTCGTCAAGCATGCGCGTAGCATAAAGCAGCGCCATATCGCGCTCGCCACGATTCATCGAGTTCACAGCACGTCGTTCCCAAAACTCCGCCAGCATCTGGTTCCCGATCATCGGTCGGCCTGGGATCTCGGCGAGACTTTCACTAAAACGCTCGACTTCAGCAAGTCGGTGAGAACGTCGACTTTGCTGAACCAGGTAGTCGGCAAAAAGATTATCGGCCATGTCACCAAAACCCGGCAGAAAACTCAGTCGGCGATAAGACTCTAACGCCGTCACATAATCCTGATTTTGTGCTGTCAGGACTTTTATATAGGGCTGGGGCAAATACTGCGAATACCAGATTGGTGCAACCACGCAGACAATCACAATGGCTGCTGCGATGGCCGCACCCCGCCAACTGACCGGCTGATTATGACTGATCCATTGCGGGGTAAATGCTTGCTCGTAAATATGATTACGTACCCTGAAAACCCCATCGGGACCGATAACGATGAGCCCGGACAACAACAGGTCACAGTGAACATCAATACTCGGATCTGCCTGGATTCGCCTGCCTTTGCGAATACGCCGGTATAAACTGAGGCGGGCATTTCGCCCGACTGAACCACGCAGCAATTCCTTGGCCAGAGCCGACAGATGTGGCTCCTCACGCGGTCCGCTTGAAGTCAGAAACAGCCTCCTGACAACTTCATCAACAAGTTCCTCGGTCAGCTCACTATTGGTACGTCGCGCCAATGCCCGGAATACCTTTTGACTCAGGTATGGCTGTCCCCGTGTCCAATTCCAGACTGCCCGGGTTATGCATGTTGTCGTCTGCTGATCAGAACCCAGTCCGGCAGCTAATCGACGCAACTCTGGCAACTCAAAGTCATCAAGCTCAATCTCGATACAGATATCGAAAGGAGAGTCATGCCCGTCAGGAATTCGCTGACCAACGGGGACAGAGCCGAGCAAAGCAAAAGTCAGCCTCTGATAAGCGGGCTCAGTGGCACGCGCGTCGTAACAGGCCCTGATTGCGGCCAGCAGCTGCTGGGCAATAACTTTTCCGAGTGCAGCTTCAATACGATCAATAAAAATAACGACCTGACCGTCTGTTTCAGCCAACACGACTTCGAGGAAAAACTCACGCAGCCGTTGCATGATGGTCAGACCACTGCGTTCCTGCCACCAGGTCTGCAAATCCGAACGAATGCGCAGATCCCGAACGATGCGATACGCAAAGCTGTAATACCAGCGACCAACATCATCCGTCATATCCCGGCTGCTGATCTGGGCAAGGTCGATTGTCGCAACCCGGATACCATCGGCGAGCATTCGTTGCGCCGTTTGCGCCATCAGCGTCGTCTTGCCTTCATGGCCGGGCGCCAGGACAGAGCAATAATCGCCTTCACTAAGACGCGCGTACAACTGTATGTCGGAATCACGAAGAATGCAGCTTTCGCGGCCAGGCTGCACTGGCCCGCCGACTACGTAAAACTTGCTGTTGCGCTTTTCACCACTCATGTCGGCTATTACCGGTTGACATTCAATAGCTATTCCGTCCCAATAGGCGCTGAAAGTCAACACCAACTTGAGTCATATGACCCGCCTCATGCTCAGGCAAGCTACATAATCTCATTTCCCCCCATGGACAGCGAAAAGCGTCATGGGTCCACTTGAGTCTCGCCGGAGATCACCCATTTCAACACCTACTGGCCACAGATTGGGACACCTTGCGCTGGTTTATCAATGCTGACGAGAGAAATGCAGCACTATCTAATATGCACCGGCGGCATGAGTTTTCCCGCATCGCGGATATGCCTGCCGTGCAATATAAACCTGTCGAACGTTAGTCCGGTTGACGGGCTTTCTGCTTAAACCGATGTTATTCCATTCGTACCCGTCAAAATCCGGAGTCCTGATTGTCACCCTGATTCTGGTTGCCATCACCATACCACATACCCTGGCCGGCAAACCTGCAGATGACGAAATGGTCGTGACGGCAACCAAAACAGACACCCCGCTCCTGGAACTCACCGGTAACACCGCCAGGCTCTCGGCACAACGGATCAGGATCACAAACCATCAACATATTCATCAACTCGGCACCCAGGTCGCGGGAACATGGTTAACACGCGGTAACGGTCAGGAAACATTGCCGGCCATTCGCTCACCGGTCCTGACTGGGCCCGGTGCATGCGGGGCATTCCTGATTCTTGAAAACAGCATCCCAAGCCGACCGACCGGTTTTTGCAACATCAACGAATTGTTTGAAATACCTGCCGAGATCAGTCGGTCAATTGAAATCATTCGCGGCCCGTCAAATGCACTGTACGGCTCAAACGGACTGCACGGAACAATGAATATCCTGCTGCCGGAACCCGGCGGATCGCCAGGCTGGAACGCCAGCGCCGGCATCGGGCCAGATGAATACTATCGGGGCAAATTGGGCTGGGGTGGCAACATTGGTTCCAATAGCCTGACTTTTGGCTTGCTGGCCGATCATTACAACGGTTTCCGCGCCGACTCCGGATATCGCCAACAGAAAGGATTTGTACGACTGAACCAACCACTGTCAAACAGTAATCTTGGCTGGACACTCAGCCTGCAAAATCTCGCCCAGGTAACAGCCGGATTTATTACCGGTGAAGGCGCCTACAAAGATTCGCTGCTACGCGTTAGCAATGAAAATCCGGGGGCATTTCGTGATGCCGATAGCCAACGCCTGTCGCTGCACTGGACACCGGATGACCAGCACCCGTGGTCCGGCACGGATGTGCGTGTCTACCTGCGTCGCTCGGAGATGAGGTTTCTGATGCACTTCCTGCCGGGCCAACCGCTGGAAGAAAATGGCCAGCTTTCGGGCGGCATGATCTGGACCCATCAACGCCCGTGGGGCAATGCACGCGTTACCTGGGGACTCGATCTTGAATATATGGACGGCTTCATAAAACAGTTCCAGGACCAGCCTACCACCAGCCCACCATTCCTGGCTGGCAAGCTGCCACAAGGCTGGCATTATAATTTTGATGTAACCAGCAGTATGTCAGCGCCCTATGCACAGCTTGAAATACCGCTTGCTACGAGTTGGCAATTGCTGGCCGGGTTACGCCTGGAATACCTGCGCTACGACTACACGAACAATCTGCCGGACGGTAATACCCGTGATGACGGCACACCTTGCCCTGACAGTTGTCGCTACAATCGTCCTGCCGACCGAACCGATGACTTCTTTAACCTTGCCCCGAACATCGGCCTGACTTACCGGCTCAACCCACAAACAGCAGCTTTTGCAACGCTGTCACGCGGATTTCGCGCGCCGCAGGCAACCGAGTTATACCGACTGCAGGAACAACAGGACGTTGCTGACCTGGACACAACCACACTGGACAGCCTGGAACTCGGCATGCATCGACAAACGGAAAGCTACACGCTGGAAGCAGTAACTTTCGCGATGCGCAAGCGCCATTACATTTTTCAGGACACGAACCGCAACAACATCAGTAACGGCAAAAGTCGTCATATCGGCATCGAACTACAAGCGCAAGCACGCAATGCTGCCACAGGTCTTTATGCGGGTGTCGCCGGCACCTGGGCCCGGCATAGTTACGATTTCAGTACTGCGGCACGCGGCGAAATCATCGTATCGGGCAATGATGTCGATACTGCCCCACGCAAACTGGGCAGTCTGCATATCGGTTGGGAACACGGCAAAAGTCGTATCGAACTGGCAGGCATTCATCAGGGTTCATATTGGCTCGATGCTGCCAATGAACACAAGTACAGTGGTCACAACCTGCTGCATCTACGCGCCCAGTGGCGCATGGCTGAAGACTGGTTGATTACAGGACGGGTAAACAATATTACCGACAAGCTCTATGCCGATCGGGCAGACTTCGCCTTTGGTAACTACCGCTATTTCCCGGGTCGCGAACGTGAATTCTTTATCGAAATATCATACCGCCAGTGAACATGCTGGCGGATCGCAGCACAACCAAGTTTACCGCCGCACTGCAAATGTCCAGGGTATTTTGAGTTGGGAGAAAGGGTAGAATCACAGCAAAACACAATAAAACGCTCGTGCCCTACAAGTAACTATAGTTATGTGACTGAATCAGAAGGGAAATATCGTTGACACCTGAGCAAAGCTCTATATAATCCTTGCTGTCTGAAAGTGCGCCATTTATTTATGCACACCATTTCGATGTCCTACTTTAGTTCTCGTCCTGTTTTTCATAAGTCATCGCATCACTTCCAGCCAAATTGTCTTTATTTAAAGACTTTATTTACACTTGAAAACAATAGGATACGATTATGTCTACTACTACCGGCACCGTTAAATGGTTCAATGATGCGAAAGGCTTTGGCTTTATCGAGCAAGAATCTGGTCCCGACGTCTTTGCGCACGTAAGCGCCATTGCTGGCTCAGCTGGAACCCTTAGCGAGGGCCAGAAAGTTGAATTCACCGTTATTCAGGGTCAGAAAGGCCTCCAGGCGGAAAATATTGTAGCGCTCTGACCGAGCCAGCCCGGGGGGCGGATGCGCCCTTACCAGGCTGCACCCATAGATGGTAATAAATACGACTACCCTGCCGGGTTGTCTTGTATTTCCCAGGAGTTGAGTACTCAAAAAGGGCGGGGCTCAGGTGGCCCCGCCCTTTTTATAGATGGATTTATTGCTCGCTTCGCTTGGGTTGAATGGCAGACCAAACACGAGATCAGTCGCTCAACCGGCTGATCTCGCGCAAATACCGTCGTTCTTCTTCATCTGCCCTGGCAGTACTCCAGCCAACATGATGGCGAGCGATATCGAGCGCTTTGGGCAACGCTGAGCGCCCCAGATCCGGCGACAGACCAACCATTGTTCGCCGCAACAACACATCGGCCAGCGTAGTCGGAAATTCGTGTTGGTAAGCAAAGATTATTTCGGCGGCAATTGCGTGAGAGTACTGGCAAATCTCATCTCCAAGACGTGGATCGGCTGTCACCAGCTTTTTTATCAATAATGCATGACCGCCGTAGACATTGAGCAAATGCACGCGTGATTCCGGTGAAATCAAATCACAGGCATCCAGTTCATCGGCAACCCTGGATACTTTAATCACAGCTCCCGGCAACGGTTCATTTGCGGTTTGGCATTCAGGGCCTTTATGCCTGAGATGACGCACTACCCGATCAGTCATTTCCTCGGCCAGGCTTCTGTAAGTTGTCAGCTTGCCGCCAATGATTGAATACAATCCCCTGGCCTCCCGGCGGTGATGCCTGATGATATGCCGCCGCGTGACATCACCTGCTGCTTTCTTTTCTTTTCGCGGCAACGGCCGAACACCGGTGTAATGGTAGTGAATATTCTTTCTTTCCAGGTGAGCATCAGGAAAGGCATGATTGGTTTCAGACAATAAATAATTAATTTCATCGTCTTCTGCGATAACCTTCCCCGGGTTGCCGTCAAAACGGATATCCGTCGTACCAATCAACAGCATGCCATTCCACGGAATAATAAAGAATGGTCGCCCGTCGGATTCTGCTTCCAGATAACAGGCAACCTCGGGCTGACCCGCAATAGCCGGCACAATAATATGTGTTCCCTTGGTTCCACCCATGAGTCGAATTGGTGGTTTCACATTCTTTTCCAGCACCCGGTCGACCCATGGACCGGATGCATTGACAACCACCGGGGAAGAAAGATCATATTGCCGATCGGTGCGCAAATCAGTGTAACGCACACCCCTGATGCGCCGGGCATCATACAAGATACGGTCGACACGACTATAAGTAAGTATCTGCGCACCTGACGCTTGTGCGGCCAAGGCATTTTCCACCACGAGCCGCTCGGCAAACGTCACCTGCGCATCATAATAAGCAGCCGCACCTAGCAAGCCGTCGCGGTTCAGGGCGGGCAAAACCTCCAGCGCCTCTCGTGCAGTAAACATTTCATGACCAGGAACAGACTTGCCAATAGACAGCAAGTCATACAGCCACATACCCGCAGTGATCATAAATTTACCGCGACGACCACCAGAGAAAATTGGTATGAGCAGCTTGATCGGCCGCACAAGATGCGGCGCAATTTTCAATAAAGTCTCGCGCTCATGCAACGACTCGTACACAAGACTCAGCTCGGCATGCTCGAGATACCGTAATCCACCATGGATAAGTCGACTGGACCAGCGGGTCGTTCCGTTGCTCAGATCTCCCTGCTCCAGCAGACAGGTTCGTAACCCACGACCGGCAGCATCACGGGCAATGCCGACACCGTTTATGCCGCCACCGATAATAATCAGATCAAAATCCAAGGTCATATACTGGTAAGAATGTTAACTAATTGACTTATTGCCTGACAATTGTAAAGGTGGCAAATCATACCGTACTAACCAACCAGCAGCCGGCTCGATACGACCCGACCCAAGAACGGCAGCATAAATAATGCTGCAATGACAACCACTTGATCAAATACAAACATAATGTATGTGAGTGTAACCGGGTAGATGAGTTTGACTCGTGAAGATAAATCGCTTGACATGCAAAAATGCCGGTTGGTCGATAACAGTTTGACCAACGTACGGGATAGCGGATGATATTTGCAAGCAGAAATTATTCATGATGCGCTCAACGACCCGAATTGCCCTGGCAGCGGCATTCTTCCTGTTCGGCATGCTGCCTTCCAGCGCCACGGCTACTTCGATCTCTATCGCTGTAGCAAGTAATTTTGCTCCGGCAATCCGGGATATTGCCGCACAGTTCGAGGTTCGATCCGGACAATCGGTACGGATCATTTCCGCCTCGACGGGGAAACTCTATGCCCAGATCATTAACGGCGCTCCATTCGATGCATTGTTCGCCGCCGATGCCGAACGCCCACAACTACTGGAGACCGCCGGACAGGGTGTCGCCGGCAGCAGATTCACTTATGCAATTGGTCGCCTTGTGCTGTGGTCACGAAATCCGGCACTGAACGAAAGCAACTGCCGCACACAACTGGAGAATCTCGGTCAGCAACGCCTGGCTATCGCCAACCCTGCCATTGCGCCCTATGGTATGGCAGCCAAAGAAACCCTGATGAGCCTTGATCTTTGGGGGCGTGTGGAGTCACAACTCGTGGTCGGCGAAAACATTGCACAGACACTCCAATTTGTCTCATCGGGAAACGCAATCCTCGGATTTATTGCCGGCACTCAAACGCTCGATGCGCGCCTTCCGCAGGCAACCTGTCACTGGCCGGTACCACGTGAATTACATCTACCGATAGAGCAACAGGCAATTCTTTTGCAACGGGCAGCCAATAATTCAGTTGTGGCGAACTTCATGGCATTCCTGCGCAGTTCGGCCGGGCGCATAATAATCGAGCGCCACGGCTACGCGCTCCCAAACTGAATGATACGAAGAACGCAATGAGTATATTCAGCTTTCCGGGCTCGGGCCCGATAGGGTTATCGGCACAACTGGCTGCCGTCACGACCCTCGTGCTAATCCTGATCGGTACTCCATTGGCCTGGTGGCTTTCCGGTACTTCCTCGCGGGCAAAATCAATCATTGAAGCCACTGTCGCATTGCCGATTGTCCTGCCACCCACGGTTATGGGTTTCTACCTGCTGATTCTGCTCGGACCCTATGGGGCCATTGGCCACTGGTGGGTGGAACTGACCGGTGAGACACTGACATTTTCTTTCTCGGGCCTTGTCATCGCATCTTGTTTCTATAGCCTTCCATTTGCGGTTCAACCATTGCAAAACGCTTTTGAAGCGCTTGACCGGCGCAACCTGGAAGCTGCATGGACGCTTGGCGCCTCACGTCTGGACGCATTCTTCACGGTTGCCGTCCCGCAATCTGCCAGGGGATTCCTGAACGCCATAGTGCTGGCCTTTGCGCATACGCTGGGAGAATTTGGCGTCGTGCTGATGGTCGGTGGAAACATTCCCGGCGAAACCCGGGTGATTTCGATCGCAATTTATGATCAGGTTGAATCACTGAACTATACCAATGCACATCAGCTGTCAGCCATACTTCTGACCTTTGCATTTTCAGCACTGCTGCTCATGTATGTTATTAATCGCCGTTGGCAGCGCAGATGAATACGACCAATCATCCTGGCAACAAGACCGGGGGAGCGGTCACGCTCCGCTATTTGCTAGAACGCGCCGACTTCGCGCTTGATGTCGATTTAACAATTCCGATGCGCGGCATCACAGGAATATTCGGTAAATCAGGATCGGGAAAAACGGCTTTACTGCGGTGTATTGCAGGACTCGAAAAACCGACGATCGGCCAATTCACCATCAATGGCGATAGCTGGCAGGACACGACACAAAAACACTCCAAGGCAGTTCATGAACGGCAAATTGGTTACGTATTCCAGGAACCTCGTTTGTTCGACCATCTCAACGTAGACAGCAACCTTGAGTATGGCCAAAGCCGGCGCCACGATCAGAAAAACAGTCTAGAACGCGGGCAAATTATTGACTTGCTCGGCCTTAATGGCTTGCTGCGACGCAGACCGGATGAGTTGTCAGGCGGCGAGGCACAACGGGTTGCCATTGCAAGAGCATTACTTTGCGCGCCACGCCTCGTGCTAATGGATGAACCATTGGCGGCGCTGGATCGTATACGCAAAGAAGAAATCCTGCCATTTCTTGACCGACTGCATGCCGAGCTTTCAGTGCCCATTTTGTATGTCAGCCACAGCATCGAAGAAGTAAGCCGACTCTGCGATCACCTGATTATCATTGATCAGGGGCACATCCTGGACGCTGGTGACATCCAGTCCGTACTGGTAAACCTTGACCTGCCGCTACTGGCCGGCGAAGAAGCGGGCTCGGTAATCGCGGGCAGCATTGCGGACTATGATGAGGAATATGATTTAACACACCTGAAATTTTCCGGTGGAACACTGATAGTTCCGGGGAAATATGGTCACAGGGAATCGGAACTACGACTGCGGATCAGGGGTAACGATGTCAGCCTGTGTCGCAACCGGCCTAACAACACCTCAATCCTGAACATCATTCCGGTTACTGTGGATCGAATTCAGTCCGGTCACGGACCCTACGCTCTGGTTCGTTTACGGGCCGGTAACGACCTGCTGACAGCCCGCCTGACACGCAGGTCCTGCCATGAAATGGAGCTCAAACAGGGCGATCGGCTTCTGGCCCAGATCAAGAGTGTGGCAGTACGAAATACTCCGGCAGCAGACTGATCGAATCCCTCTGCTAGGGTCGAGTCTGCCCCGTCCCGCGCACGAGGTATTTGAAACTGGTTAACTGTTCGGCACCGACCGGGCCTCGGGCATGGATACGCCCGGTAGCAATACCAATCTCCGCACCCATACCGAATTCACCACCATCAGCATATTGCGTCGATGCATTATGCAGCAGGATGGCACTGTCGAGATCGTGAAAGAAATGCTCTACCGCTGTGGCATCCTCGGCACAGATCGCTTCAGTATGCCCGGAACCGTAACGGGCGATATGCTCGATCGCGGCATCGAGCCCGTCAACAATACGAACCGACAGGATTGCATCGAGATATTCTGTCGCCCAGTCTTCATCAGTTGCCGGGCTAAGTCGAGCATCGGCGGCACACGATTCAGCATCACCGCGTAATTCACAACCGGCTGCCAGCAACGCGTCAACAATTGACGGAAAATGTGTAGCCAGCGCACGCCGATCGATTAACAATGTTTCAGCTGCGCCGCAAATACCGGGGCGGCGCATTTTGGCATTCACCACAACGTCGGCGGACAGTTGCACATCAGCCGATTTGTGGACATAGACATGACAGAGTCCCTCGAGGTGGCCGATAACCGGCACCCGAGCATCGGCCTGCACCCGTGCAATCAGATTTTTACCGCCGCGCGGCACGATGACATCAATACAGTCATCGAGTCCGGACAACATCAGTCCGACCGCATCACGACTCCTGGTCGGCACCATCTGGATGGCCGTTGCCGGCAACCCGGCACTGACCAGCCCCTGTTCTAGGCAGCGATGAATCATGCTGCTTGAGGCAAAACTTTCCGAACCTCCCCGCAGAATCACGGCATTACCAGATTTCAGGCACAACGCACCGGCGTCGGCCGTGACGTTCGGGCGACTCTCGTAAATAATGCCGATAACCCCGAGCGGCGCCCGGACACGCTGGATAACGAGACCGTTGGGACGGTCCCATTCGGCCATGACCTGACCAATCGGATCTTCAAGAGATCGAATCTCCCCGATACTGACAGCCATGGCTTCAACCCGGTCAGCATCAAGCAATAACCGGTCGAGCATCGATTTTGAAAGTTGCCGCGACGTCGCAGCTACCATGTCCTGTGCATTTGCAGTCAGGATTTCGCTTTGCCGTTCACGAATCGCGGCAGCGATGGCCGTGAGGGCGGCATTTTTCTGCTCCGCTGTAGCCCGGGCCAGTCCGCGGGCAGCCGTCCGCGCATCCCGGCCGATTTGCGCCATAACATCGCTGATATTCCGATCAATTATTTCAGTCGTAGCATTCATTATTTTCAGCCCGGGGAAACTTCACTGCCTGCAGGCTCTCATTATTAACCATCCAGCAACACCAGGTCATCACGATGGATAATCTCGTCGCGTCCGGCATAACCCAGCAACCCTTCAATCTCATCACTGCGCCGGCCGCTGATTTTCCGTGCATCATGGCTCGAGTAGGCCGCCAGACCACATGCAATCTCACGCCCCTCAACATTACTAACCGTGATCGCGTCACCGCGCTCAAAATCCCCGTCCACAGATACGATACCGACCGGCAACAGGCTGCTGCCTTTTACCAGCGCAGTTTCAGCACCGGCATCAACGATCAGCCGCCCGCAGGACTTAAGGCTGCCACCGATCCATTGTTTGCGTGCGGCAAGCGGGGTCTTGCGAGGAATAAACCAGGTCGCGGGCCCCCCATCCTCAACAGCCATGATCGGCTGCAACTGCCGACCATTGGCAATAACCGTCGCACATCCGGCCGCGACGGCAATCCGTGCCGCCTTGAGCTTGGTAATCATGCCCCCCGACCCATAGGCCGTACTCGTCTCACCGGCCAGCGACTCGATCTTGCGCGTAATCGCAGCAACTTCCTCGATCAACCGGGCCTGAGGATTATCCGCCGGATCGGCATCGTATAAACCATCTACATCGGACAATAGCACCAGGCAGTCAGCGCTTACCATTTCGGCAACGCGCGCACCAAGCCGGTCATTATCACCATAACGAATCTCATGCGTGGCCACCGTATCATTCTCGTTAATGACCGGCACAGCGCCAAGCCGGAGCAAGGTATCAAGCGTACTGCGCGCATTCAGATAGCGGCGCCGATTCTCGGTGTCATCAAGCGTCAACAGCACCTGTGCGACGCGGATATTACGATCACCGAGCAAATCCTGGTAAGCGTGTGCAAGCAATACCTGTCCCGCTGCTGCTGCCGCTTGATGTTCCTCGAGACGCCGTTGCGCAGGCTCAAGACCAAGATATTTGCGCCCCAGTGCAATGGCCCCCGAAGATACGATGAGCACTTGCTGGCCACGCTCACGCAGGCGAACAATCTCACCCGCCAGCGAATCGAGCCATAGTCGGTTCAGAAGACCGGATTCGTCATCGACGAGCAACGAAGAGCCAATCTTGATGACTATCCGCGTAGCATCCGCCAGCCCGGACCTGACCCCGGCAATCTGAGATTCAGTAGTCATCAAACCGGCTCGTAGCTAGATGGTTGCGCTGAGCACCTGCGCACCACGAGCGATCGATAGCGGACCGCTGCGGACGACAGTCAGGATATTCGCCTGCTCAGTAATGTGATCGATAAATTCATCGAGATGGCCGCTACTGCCAACCATTTCGAGCGTGTAGTTGGCCGGAGCATTATCCAGCACACGAACATCATGCCGTTGAGCCAGATCCCGGACCGTATCGATTGCATCCGGATCGACATTGAGCTTGATCAGCATCAGTTCACGCTCGATATGGTCACCCAGCGTCATATCTGCAATATTCACGACATCGACGATCTTGAATAGCTGCTGGGTAATCTGGTTTATGACCTGATCCGAGCCAATCGACACAAGCGTCAGCCGGGAGACGTGCGGATCTTCGGTGGGCGCGACACTCAATGACTCGATATTGTAACCGCGTGTCGAAAAGAGTGAGGCAACACGAGCCAGCGCACCGGCTTCATTTTGCAGGAGTATGGAAATGACGTGACGCATGGTCAATTTAGTCCGTTATAGCGGAAATACCCTTAACTTCAAAAGGCTAACAAGTCTCGCCCAGAACGTTCGCTATTGCAATGGAAGAACAATTGTTCGACACTCGCCAGATTATCAAGAATACTTTTATAAATGCCTTGCAGGGGCAAAAGATCCGAGTTTATGGCAACACCTTCACCGACAATTGATAAAGTGAACCACCCGCTTGCCGGAAAACGCATGTCCGGAGCCGAGATGATCGTCCAGGTTCTGGCCGATGAAGGCGTTGACACCATTTTTGGCTATAGCGGCGGTGCAATTCTGCCCACCTATGACGCGGTTTTTCGCTACAACAACGATCATCAGGATGAGCAGGGCAACCTGCCAATGCCGCTGATCGTCCCGGCTAACGAACAAGGTGCGGGCTTCATGGCTGCAGGTTATGCCCGTGCCAGCGGCAAGGTCGGGGTCGTCGTAGTCACATCCGGTCCGGGAGCAACGAATACCGTCACCCCGGTGCGTGATTGCATGGCCGATTCGACTCCGATTGTCGTAATATGCGGTCAGGTTCCGACCAACGCCATCGGCACAGATGCGTTTCAGGAAGCGCCTATCTCGGCCGTGATGAGTACCGCTGTCGCCAAACACGTGTTTTTGGTCACTGAAGCACAGGAACTCGAAGCAACCATCCGCACCGCATTCGAGATTGCGCGTACGGGCCGGCCCGGCCCCGTGGTCATCGACGTGCCCAAAGATGTGCAGAACTGGATCGGTGAATA
>PBZD01000006.1 GCA_002729875.1 Chromatiales bacterium
GCTCGCATCGGCAATACGGCAATACTGTATCGTCGACGCGAAAAAAATCCTGGTATCGAATTACCCTGAAGCAAAATTCAGACATAACGAACTGCGACAATCTCGAATGCCTTTTCTCCACCTGGCGCATCAACAACGGCAACCTCACCCTCTTCCTTGCTGATCAATGCGCGGGCAATTGGAGAACTGACGGAAATCATGCCTGCAGCAATATCCGCTTCATCTTCGCCAACTATCCGGTAGGTCGTTGCCGTACCGTCATCCTCATCGATCAGGTCAATGGTAGCTCCGAAGATGACTTTGCCGGTTACACCAAACTGGGTTACATCGATGATCTGTGCGTTAGACAGCTTGCCATCTATGTCCCGAATCCGGGCCTCAATGAAACCTTGTTCTTCCTTGGCCGCGTGATACTCAGCATTTTCTTTAAGATCACCGTGCGCACGTGCCTCGGCAATTGCCCGAACAATGCGCGGCCGCTCAACTGATTTCAAACGACGCAACTCCGTGCGAAGTTGTTCGGCACCAACGATCGTAATGGGGACCCGATTCATCCGACCACCTCTTTATGTAAATCCTGCAGCCTGTTGACATCCCCGCCATCAAGATGATCCAGCGCCAGACAAGTTGCCATCGCAGCTGCCAATGTCGTGTAGTAGGTTACTTTATTCTGTACGGCAGCCGCGCGAATGGAATGTGACTCACGAATAGCCTGCTTGCCTTCAGTCGTGTTAGCGACGAAGGTGATCTCACCATTCTTGATCATGTCCACAATGTGCGGCCTGCCTTCACGCACTTTGTTCACCCGCCGACAGCGAATACCGTTCTCAGCCAGATAACGCGCAGTACCGTCGGTTGCGCAAATATCGAAGCCACGCTCAATCATGACTTCGGCCAGCTTACAGGCAGCCTGTTTGTCGCGGTCACGTACCGACAACAAGGCCTGACCGAAACTCGGCAAAATAACACCAGAAGCAAGCTGAGCCTTGGCATAGGCCTCGGAAAATGAGCGGCCGGTGCCCATGACTTCGCCGGTGGATTTCATCTCCGGACCAAGTATCGGATCGGCATCAGGAAATTTGGAAAACGGAAAGACTGATTCCTTGACAGAAAAATAGTCCGGTATCGGCGCATCCAGCACCCCCTGCTCAGATAAACTGATACCGGCCATTACTTTAGCCGCGACTTTGGCCAGTGGAACACTCGTAGCCTTGGATACAAAAGGAACTGTTCGGGCAGCACGAGGGTTGACCTCCAGTACATAAATAATTCCGTTCTGAATCGCAAATTGTGTATTCATCAGGCCGATAACGTTCAGGGCTTTCGCAAGGGCCTCCACCTGATCGGCTAACTGCTCCTGCAGTTCTTCACTGAGGGTTGCCGGCGGTAATGAGCAACCGGAATCACCGGAATGCACCCCCGCCTGTTCAATATGTTCCATGATGCCGCCAATCGTTACATGATCACCATCACAAATGGCATCAACGTCGACTTCGACTGCCTGGTCCAGGAACCGATCAAGCAGAACCGGTGAATCATTTGACACTTCAACGGCCTCATTCATGTATAGCCGCAAGTCTTCCTCGTTATGCACAATTTCCATGGCCCGCCCACCGAGCACATAGGACGGCCTGACAACAAGCGGGAAGCCCACTTCTGCGCCCATTGCGACAGCCTCTTCGACATTACGGGCGACGCAATTCGGCGGTTGCTTCAGATTCAGGCGTTGCAGTAAATGCTTAAACCGTTCCCGATCTTCAGCCAGGTCGATCGAATCGGGACTGGTGCCGATGATCGGGGCACCGGCTGCCTCTAGCGCACGAGCCAATTTCAACGGGGTCTGCCCGCCATACTGGACGATGACACCCTTGGGGTTTTCCCGATCGATGATTTCCATGACGTCTTCAAAAGTCAGCGGCTCGAAATACAGGCGATCGGAGGGATCGTAGTCGGTCGAAACAGTTTCGGGATTGCAGTTGATCATGATCGTCTCGTAATCGATCTCACGCAACGCCAGCGCTGCATGCACACAGCAATAATCGAACTCGATACCCTGACCAATGCGATTCGGGCCACCACCGAGGATTACGATCTTGTTCCTGTTGGTCGGCGCAGCCTCACATTCTTCATCGTATGTCGAGTACATATAAGCCGTAGTAGTCGAAAACTCTGCGGCACAAGTATCGACACGCTTGAACACCGGATGAATATCATTCTTCAGCCGGTGCTGGCGTACCTCATGTTCATCGGTAGCAAGAAGCGTCGCAAGGCGGCTGTCAGAAAAGCCCTTGCGTTTCAAACTGCGCAATTGATCCGCCCCGAGCCAGACAAGCCCATCGCGTCTGACTGTCTGCTCCAGCGTGACAAGTTCCTCTATTTGGCCAAGAAACCAGGGGTCGATACCGGTCAGATCTGCTATATCCTGGCCGGGTAATCCGTGGCGGAATGCATCGGCGACATACAGCAGGCGATCGGGCCCGGGCATCTGTAGTTCGTGGCGCAAGTGGTCGACATCATCGTCGTTAGGCTCTGCGGGACAAATTTCAACCAGACCATCAACACCAGTTTCAAGTCCACGCATGGCCTTTTGCAGGGACTCCTGAAAAGTACGACCGATCGCCATGACCTCGCCAACCGATTTCATCTGGGTAGTCAGCCGGTCATTTGCGCCAGCAAATTTTTCGAATGTGAAACGCGGTATTTTGGTCACGACATAATCGATGCTCGGCTCGAAAGATGCTGGCGTAGCCCCGCCAGTGATGTCATTTTTCAACTCATCCAGGGTGTAACCAATTGCCAGCTTGGCCGCCACCTTGGCAATCGGGAAACCGGTGGCCTTCGATGCAAGTGCGGATGAACGCGATACACGCGGATTCATCTCAATAATGAGAATACGCCCATCAGCCGGGTTCACGGCAAACTGCACATTCGAACCGCCTGTCTCCACGCCAATGCGACGTAAAACCGCGATCGAAGCATCTCGCAATAACTGATACTCCTTGTCCGTCAACGTTTGCGCCGGTGCTACCGTAATCGAATCACCGGTATGCACACCCATCGCATCGACGTTCTCGATCGAGCAGATGATGATGCAATTGTCATTACGGTCACGAACCACCTCCATCTCAAACTCTTTCCAGCCGATGACGGATTCTTCGAGCAACACTTCGGTGGTCGGGGACAAATCCAGTCCCCGCGCAACAATCGTTTCAAATTCCTCGCGGTTATAGGCTATTCCACTGCCACTGCCACCCAACGTAAAGGATGGCCGTACAATTACCGGATAACCGATTTCCGTCTGAACCGCGAACGCCTCTTTGAGCGTATGAGCGATACCCGATACCGGCACCTCCATGCCGATTTCCTGCATCGCCAGACGGAACTTCTCACGATCCTCTGCGGTATCGATTGCCTCGCGCGAAGCGCCGATCAGTTCCACATCAAATTTTTTCAGCACCCCTTCTCGAACCAGGTCCAGGGCACAATTCAAACCGGTCTGCCCACCCATGGTCGGCAGTAACGCATCCGGTTTTTCCCGCTCAATAATCTTTGCGACTGCCTTCCAGTTGACCGGTTCGATGTAAACCGCTTCAGCCGTTTCCGGGTCGGTCATGATTGTCGCGGGATTTGAATTAACCAGGATGACACGGTAACCCTCATTCTGCAGGGCCTTGCATGCCTGAGCACCGGAATAATCGAATTCGCAGGCCTGACCGATAACAATCGGTCCGGCACCGATGATAAGAATGCTGTTTATATCAGTACGTTTGGGCATCGCGCTTTAACCTGTCTCGTGAGCAGCCTTCGGGCTGGCGACGGGCTGAACCCGGTGCGCCTGCATCATGGCGATAAACTGGTCGAAGATACCAAGCAAATCATGCGGGCCTGGGCTGGCCTCAGGGTGCCCCTGAAAACCTATTGCAGAACAATCTGTTCTTGATATTCCTTGAAGTGAATTATCGAATAAGGAACGATGTGTCGGGCGCAGATTATCAGGCAGCGAGGCCTCGTCGACTGCAAAACCATGGTTCTGACTGGTAATGGCAACCCGGCCGGTCTGCAGATCCTGCACCGGATGATTGGCACCGTGATGACCAAACTTCATTTTGGCGGTACTGGCCCCACTGGCAAGTGCCAGCAACTGGTGACCGAGACAAATACCAAACACCGGGATATCTGCAGCAAGAATGGAGCGGATGGCGTTGATTGCATATTCGCAGGGCTCGGGATCTCCCGGTCCATTCGACAGAAACACACCATCAGGTGACAGTGCCAGCACTTTCTCTGCAGGCGTCTGCGCCGGCACCACGGTAACCCGGCAGTTGTTCATGACCAGCAGGCGCAGGATATTGCGTTTGATACCGAAATCGTAAGCAACGACATTGAAGGTTGCGCCACGCTTACCGAGCGGAACATCCGCCGCTGGCCAGTTCGGTCCAAGACTCCATTGATAGCTGTTCGGGGCGGTTACGATTTTTGCCAAATCCATACCGGCCAGCCCGGGAAAACGCTTGGCGTGGGCAACTGCGGTGGCCGGATCAGCATTCCCGGTCATGATACAGCCGGATAAAGCACCTTTATCACGTAGTATCCTGGTCAGTTTGCGGGTATCAATCTCGGCAATGGCGACAACATTCCCTCGCCGCAAGAACTCAGATAACTCAATCTCTGCGCGCCAACTACTGGTAACAATAGGTAAATCCCGGATGATCAGGCCGGCAGCAAATATTTTCTTGCTCTCGTTATCGTCGCTGTTAATACCCGTGTTACCGATATGTGGATACGTGAATGTCACCATCTGCCGACAATACGAAGGGTCGGTCAGGATTTCCTGATAACCGGTCATCGACGTATTGAAAACGACCTCACCGATCGTCTGACCGGTTGCGCCGATTGATACGCCGCGAAATACTGTTTCGTCTTCCAACGCCAGAATGGCTGGTTCCGTCACTGACTACACCTCGTTCTGTGTTATCCGTGCAAAAATTGAGCGCAGATATACAAAGCGGGCGGGGTCCATATTCGGATCCCTCCCGCTAATATTCAATTTATATGGACTGCATAGTATTGTAGCGACCAGACCACCGGATGTCTTGACCTATCTGCAGGTTTACAGCTCCAAAACATTATTCATTGTATAGAATCCTGCCTGACGTCCGGCAATCCAGGTAGCTGCACGTAATGCGCCGCGCGCGAAAACAGCCCGGTCCAGCGCGCGATGCCGTAACTCGATAATCTCCTCGTCGGCAGCGAACAGGACCGTGTGATCACCAACGATATTGCCCGCCCGAACAGAAGAGAAACCGATACTGCCCGGTGTACGCGACTCCCCTATACCGTGTCGCTCATAGACGGCGACAGAATCAAGCGCCAGACCCCGACCCTGGGCCACTGACTCACCGAGCTGCAACGCCGTACCCGACGGAGCATCAACCTTGTTACGATGATGAGCTTCTTTTATTTCAATATCGTATTCGGTGCCAAGCGACTTGCCGGCCAGTCGAGCCAGCTCGGACAGCAGGTTAACGCCAACACTCATGTTGCGCCCGTAGAGCACGGCAATTGATCCGGCGGCACCTTTAAGCGCAGCGTCGTCATCGGCCGACAAACCCGTCGTCCCCATAACCAGCGCAACCCCATGCTCAACGCAGCTTGCAAGGTTGCTCTGCGCAGCTGCAGGCAAGGTAAAATCGATCGCGACGTCGGCATTGGAGACAGCAGCCGACGTATCGTCCGTGATTACAACACCGAGAGAGCGCACACCGGCAGTGCTGCCGGCATCGCTGCCGATGTCGGCATGACCGGGTTCTGTTGCGGCCCCGACAAGCTCAAGATCAGCATCATCAGTAATTAGCCGAATCAGCGTCTGCCCCATTCGGCCGGTGGCTCCGAATATCGCAATTCGTGTCATAGCAACACCTCAGGCTCAGGAAGCGATGTTTTCAAAAAACCGTTTGATGCCATCTCGCCAGGACGACATTCGGGGTCGGTGCCGATCACCGCCAGCGGCGAGCGCAGCATTGAATTTGCTCAGCAATTCTTTCTGTTCGGTTGTCAACTTGACCGGGGTCTCAACCTCAACGCGACAAAACAGGTCGCCGGCGGCATGGCTGCGAACCGGCTTAACGCCCTTGCCTCGGACTCGAAAAACCTTGCCGGACTGGGTCTCTGCCGGAATCTTCAGTTTAACCTCACTCTCAAGAGTCGGCACACTGACGGTACCACCGAGCGCGGCAGTTACAAAGGCAATCGGTACGGTACAGGACAAATCGGCACCATCACGGGTAAAAATGGAGTGCCTGGTTACCTGGATATCGACATACAGATCCCCCGGCGGGCCTCCATTCTGTCCGGCTTCGCCCTCACCCCCAAGCCGTATACGATCTCCATTGTCAACGCCCGGCGGCACTTTAACGGCCAGCGTCTTGTTATGCTGTGTGCGTCCGCGACCATGGCAATCACCACACGGTTGCTCAATTTTTTTGCCGTTGCCGCGACAACTCGGACAAGTCTGCTGCACCGAAAAGAAACCCTGCTGACGACGCACCTGGCCATGGCCGTCACAGGTATTACAGGTAACCGGGCTGCTGCCCGGCTTTGCGCCATTACCGCCGCAGGTCTCGCAAACCTGCATCGTGGGCAATTCGATATTGACGGTATCGCCAAATACGGCCTGCTGTAAATCCATGACAAGTTCATAACGCAGATCCGCACCACGGTAGACCTGGCTTTGACCTCGACGTCCGCCGCCACCGAATATATCGCCAAAAACATCGCCGAACATGTCGCCAAAAGCATCGGAGGAATTAAAGCCTCCGCGGCCCGCACCCTGCTCAAGGCCGGCGTGCCCGAACTGGTCGTAAGCAGCACGCTTTTGCGCATTCGACAGAACTTCGTAGGCTTCCTTGGCTTCCTTGAAAGCAACTTCAGAAATAGCGTCATCATCCGGATTGCGGTCCGGATGATGTTTCATCGCCAGACGGCGATAACTTTTCTTTATCTCGGCTTCGGATGCTTCACGCTTGACACCGAGCACATCGTAATAATCACGCTTGGACATAGCCTGTTGTCGTCGTCCTTTCTATCCAGCGGAGCAAGTATGCTCCGAATCGTTATATCCAGACACGCCAAAGCCGCGCTCCTGAAGAACACGGCAGCGGCTCATCACCCAGCTTCTTAGTCAGACTTGGGCTGACTATCGTCGTCGTTAACCTCCTCGAACTCGGCATCAACAACACTATCATCAGCTGCTCCCTGCTCCCCGGCTGCAGGCCCTTCACCTTCAGCGGCCTGCGCCTGTTCATAAGCCTTCTGCGCAAACCCGGCCGAAATCTCGGCAAGTGCCTTGGTCTTGGCCTCAATCGTGTCCTTGTCATCGCCCTTAAGCGCTTCTTTCAAGTCACCAATGGCTGACTCGGCCTGGCCCCGCTCTGCGGGATCGACCTTCTCACCGAGATCTTCAAGAGATTTTTCGGTTGCATGAACCAGCGCATCAGCCTGGTTGCGAACATCAACAAGTTCACGAAACTTCTCGTCTTCCTCGGCATGTGCCTCGGCATCCGATACCATTTGCTCGATATCCTGATCCGACAGGCCGCTCGATGCCTTGATGACGATACGCTGTTCCTTACCGGTCGCCTTGTCTTGCGCCGATACATTCAGGATGCCGTTGGCATCAATATCGAAGGACACTTCGATCTGCGGCATACCACGCGCCGCCGGCGGGATATCCGCCAGATCAAATCTGCCCAGGGACTTGTTGTCGGTGGAACGCTGCCGTTCACCCTGTAACACGTGAATCGTCACCGCCGTCTGGTTATCATCTGCGGTAGAAAATACCTGCGAAGACTTGGTCGGAATCGTCGTATTCTTGTCAATGACCCGCGTCATAACACCGCCGAGTGTCTCGATACCAAGTGACAAAGGCGTGACATCCAGCAGCAGAACATCCTTGACGTCACCCGATAACACACCGGCCTGAATTGCCGCGCCCATTGCAACCGCTTCGTCCGGATTGACATCCTTACGCGGCTCAGCACCGAAGAAATTCTTCACCTCCTCGGCTACTTTCGGCATACGTGTCTGACCGCCAACGAGGATAACATCATCAATATCGCCAACCTTCAGGTCGGCATCCTTGATAGCAATCCTGCACGGCTCGATGGTCTTGTCGATGAGTTCGCCGACCAAAGACTCAAGTTTTGCCCGCGTCAGCTTGATATTCAGGTGCTTGGGGCCACTGGCATCAGCCGTGATATAGGGCAGATTGACCTCAGTCTGTTGTGCTGAGGACAGTTCAATCTTGGCCTTTTCCCCCGCCTCTTTAAGGCGCTGCATGGCCAGCGGATCCTTGCGAATATCAACGCCACTCTCTTTCTCAAATTCGGCAGCGAGATAACTGATGATGCGCAGATCAAAATCCTCACCACCGAGGAACGTATCACCATTGGTAGCCAGCACCTCGAACTGGTGCTCACCATCGATCTCTGCGATTTCAATAATCGAGATGTCGAAAGTACCACCACCAAGATCATAAACCGCAACCTTGCGATCACCGCGCTGCTTATCCATGCCGTAGGCCAGAGCGGCCGCGGTCGGCTCGTTAATAATGCGCTTGACCTCAAGACCGGCGATCTTGCCGGCATCCTTGGTGGCCTGTCGCTGCGAGTCATTAAAGTAAGCGGGTACGGTGACTACCGCCTCGGTCACCGGCTCACCGAGATAATCCTCAGCGGTTTTCTTCATTTTCATCAGCACCCGCGCTGAAACCTCAGGCGGGGCCATTTTCTTGCCGTTGCCCTCAACCCAGGCATCGCCGTTGTCGGCCTTGACGATCTTATAGGGCACCATCTCGAGGTCACGCGCAACGACCTCATCCTCAAAGCGGCGACCGATCAGGCGCTTGATCGCGAACAGCGTATTCTGCGGGTTCGTGACAGCCTGTCGTTTAGCGGCCTGACCGACGAGAACCTCATCGTCACTTGTAAATGCGATGGTTGACGGTGTGGTACGGTCTCCCTCGCTATTCTCAATGACCTTGGCCGTATCGCCGTCGATTAGCGCAACACACGAATTTGTCGTGCCAAGATCGATTCCGATCACTTTTCCCATGGGTTTCTCCAAATTCAGTTCTGATTCAGAACGATAAAAAATATGTTACCGGTTATATCAGGGCCTGGAAGCGATTTTTCAAGCCCCGGGCTCACTGGCAACGATAACTCGTGCCGGACGCAGCAATCTGCCGTTAAGTTGATAGCCTTTCTGGACCACGGTCAGCACAGAACCCGGTTCGGCCGCTTCAGTCGATTGCATCGTCATCGCCTCGTGCAGGTTCGGATCGAATGGCTCCCCTTCCGGGTCTAGTGGCTCGATGCCCGATTTGGCCAATACACTGATCATCAGTTTCAGGGTTGCCTGCTTGCCTTCCAGCAGGGCTTGTGCAGATGCGCCGTCAGCCATATCGATACCCATCTCCAGGCTATCGACCACGGTGAGCAACTCGGCCGCAAAGCGTTCGATACCAAATTTGCGAGCACGCTCGACCTCACGCATCGTACGTTTACGTACATTCTCTGATTCTGCTACTAATCGAATGTATTTATTGTTATTTTCTTCCAATTCCTCCAACGCAGCTGCGAGCTGAGCCGACAACTCCGACTGGTCATTATCGACCTCCTCGATATCCGGCGGCGGTTGCTCTGCAGCCTGTTCCGCGACCGCTGCAGGCTCTTGATCTGCCTTTTCGGTGCTATCCGACATTGAAACCCTCCATGCATAACAAAACCCGGTCGCGCTTTATTGCAACCGATGCCAGCCAGATATCTGGGGGCTAATGATCTGAATTCAAGGCAGAACCGACCAATTTGGCCGTAATATCGACAATTGGGATGATTCGCTCATAAGCCATGCGGGTCGGACCGATAACCCCGAGTACGCCGACCGTGTCGGCATCGACCCGGTACGGCGCAGACACCACGCTGCATTCATCCAGAATGCGGTAACCTGACTCCTCACCGATAAAGATCTGTACGCCATGCGCCTCGATACTGCGATCCAGGAGATGCAGAATCTCACGTTGCTGGTTGAAGGCATCAAATAACTGCCGCAGGGTGTCGATATCCGATAAATCATTAAACTCCATGAGCTTGGTTTCACCGGACATGACATATTCGGAACGTTCTGCCGGGGTTCCCAACGCCTGCTGGGCGATGTTAATGGCATCGATCATCATCGAATTCATGGTCTCACGGGTATTGCTCAGGCTTGCCAAAATCCGGCTACGAATCGTGTCGAGCGGCATCCCGGCAAAATTATCGTTCAGATAATTGGCTGCCCGCCGTAATTCTTCAGCTCCATAATTACGATCCACATCGAGAACGCGGTTCTCGACCTCGCTGTTATTCACTACCAGGATGGCCAATACCCGGTGATCCGACAACGGTAAAAACTCAACCTGGCGCAACTGAATGTGAATTTGCCGTGGAATAGTCACAATCCCGGCCAGGCTGGTCAGCGATGAAAGCAATGAAGATGCTGCCGAAGCAATGTCTTTTGCCGTGCCATGCGCCTCGTCAGTCAATTGAACCTGCAGCCGATCAATATCCTGTGCGGCCATCGGCTGTAAATTGAGCAGCGTGTCAACGAAAAACCGGTAACCCTTGGAGGTCGGTACCCGCCCGGCCGATGTGTGTGGCGAGATGATAAAACCGAGATCCTCCAGATCCGACATGACATTGCGAATCGTTGCGGGACTCAGGTCCAACCGGGAAGCCTTGGCCAGGGTTCGCGATCCAACCGGATTTCCGTCCCTTATATATTGATTGACCAGGACCCGCAGTATCTGACGAGAGCGTTCTGATGGCTCATTTTCGACAGGATCAGAATTCATGTGCTAACTATACTCAACATCGACGACAATTGGTGAAGCTAGCAATGAGACTTTAACGCTGTCAAGCAACAAAGACCGAACGGCCCCTGCCGTTGAAAAGTGCATTAATTCGTATATTTTGTTAAATTTGCCGCTGATAGGCTCGCAAGGAGTAAAGATTACCTACTGACCGGTCATGATCTGACACTGATGACCATTACTGCCGATTATTTGCATTTACGAAACTCGAGGAGATGGCAACATGACTCATCGAATTCCCAGTCGGCGCTGGCAGGACAATCCACAACGCCGGGTAAGCAAAGCGCAACTCAATCGAGTTGAACAGGCCACGCAAAAAAATGAATTAAAAGCGGTGTCACTGCAACATAAACCGGCCCGCAAACCAGAGGCCGGCAACCACGATAAAGAGCGGTAATTACGCCCAAACGGGCTGCTCCACCGGGAATTCAGGGATTTTGACCCTTGAGGGAAGGGGCTGCGACTGTAACCGCGATTCCTTTCGCACAACCGGAATTTGTCCCGACCGGGTCTAAGCAACAGCGTCTCCTGCACGGTTTCGCAAAATTTCTGCTCTGGCGACTTGCCCCGGCATTCTCTGGAACGTTAATGTAATACCTGTGAAGAAGAATTTCTCAACGATTGCACTGGTGGGAAACTACGCCGACAGCCGGGTTCTCGAAACAATCCGTGCGCTGGCGCTACACCTGCTGGAGTGCGGGCTGACGGTATACACCAGTACCGAGCAATTTTTAAACGACCTGCCTGATGGCGTGGAACAAGTAACCGACACCCGATTGGCTGAGTGTGCCGACCTGATCATTGCCGTGGGCGGTGATGGGTCGATGCTGCATGCCGCGCGGATCGCGGTCGAGGCAAGCAAACCGCTGCTGGGAATTAACCGCGGGCGTCTTGGCTTCCTGGCTGATGTCAGCCCCAGCGATGACTTCAGCCCACTGGACAAAGTCATCGCCGGGCAATATGAAAGCGAAAAACGGATGCTGCTCAAAGCAGAAGTTCAAACTGCTGACGGCATACTCAACTGTGGCATCGCGCTGAATGATGTGGTGGTCAAAAGGCAGGACACCGGTCGCTTGCTCGAATTCAAAAGTTACGTCGATGAACGCTATGTTAATACGCATGGTGGAGATGGTTTCATCGTTGCCACACCGACCGGATCAACTGCTTATGCACTAAGTTGCGGCGGGCCGATTGTTGCTCCGGGACTCGATGCTCTGGTTCTCGCACCGATTTGCCCGCATACCCTTAGCGACCGACCCATTGTCATACCCGCTACGGGTATTACCGTCATCCAGCTTGGCGACGACGATGAAGACAACGCCATCGTTAGCTGTGACGGTGAAGTAACCGGTCGAGTCGGATCCGGTGACCGTTTGCGGGTAGCCGTCTCCGACATGCGGGTTGAATTAATCCATCCGATTGGCTACGACTATTTCGGTATCCTGCGCAGCAAGCTACATTGGGGCCGCGGCAACCGAACGACCAACCGTTAACCTGACCTGTGCTCGCCCGACTTCATATCAGCAACCTCGCCGTTATTGACGAACTTGAGCTCGAGTTCACGCCCGGCATGACTACACTGACCGGCGAAACCGGAGCGGGCAAGTCGATACTCGTTGATGCACTCGCACTGGCGCTTGGAGAACGTGCCGACAGTCGGGCCGTACGTACCAACACCAAACGCTGCACCGTGACTGCGACATTTGATCTTGGCGCCCGCGCTGACATCACGGCATGGCTCATCGCGCATGATCTCGATGCTGACGATGAATGCATTCTGCGTCGAATCGTCGCGTCTGACGGGCGATCTCGTGGCTATGTCAACGGCAACAGTGTGCCGATGCTGACTCTACGCGAGATCGGTGAACAACTTGTCGACATTTGCGGACAGCAGGCTCATCAATCGCTGCGCCATCCGAACATCCAGCGCCAGATACTCGACGAATTCGGTGAACATGAAAAACAGCTTGCTCAGATGGCGGCCAGTTTCGACCGGTGGCAGGCACTAGGCGAAGAATTCAAGACCTTGAATATCGCCCGCGAAGACCGTGCCGCACGCCTTGATCTGCTGAGCTATCAGGTTTCAGAACTGAAAACCCTGGACATAAGTGACGGAGAGTTTGCCGAACTTGAACGCGACCATTTATGTGCCGCAAATGCGGATCGTATCGCAACCGCTATCGGGCTTGCTGTCGCACGATTGTACGAGACCGATGACGGGTCAGCCCATGAGGCCATTGCCGTGACTCGTCAGGAACTCTCTGAACTGGCGTCGTTTGACGACCAGTTATCCCCGATAACAGACATGCTGGGCGAAGCAGAAATTCTGCTCACAGAAACCACCGAATCGTTGCGCCGACACAGTGAACAACTGCAGCACGATCCGGCCTCTCTGCAACTGCTCGAACAGCGACTTGGCGACATGCATGAACTGGCACGCAAGCATCGTGTCACGGTCAGTGAATTGCCGGACCTTACACTAAAACTTACCAGCGAACTGGAAACACTTAAGGGAAGTGACGAACGCCTCGACGGGTTGGCTGCGGAACTGGCTGATGCGGAACAGGCCATGCATGCCATGGCGAACGACCTGAGCAAAGCCCGCCACAAGACTGCCCGCATGATCGACACTCAGGTCACCAATCACATGCAGGAACTGGGCATGACCGGCGGTCGCTTCCATGTGCAGGTGAAGACTTTACCCGCCGACAGGATTGGCCGAACCGGCAGCAATAACATTGAATTCACTGTTACTACCAACCCGGGTCAGGCTGCCGGAGCCATGGCCAGAATCGCTTCAGGAGGCGAGTTATCGCGTATCAGTCTCGCTTTGCAGGTCGTAGCAATGCAAAAAAATGCCACACCCACATTGATTTTTGATGAAGTGGACTCCGGTGTCAGCGGTGGCGTAGCTGAAATCGTCGGTACCCGCCTGCATGAACTTGCCGACTCCCGACAGGTTTTGTGTGTCACCCACCTGCCGCAGGTTGCAAGTCAGGCCGGCACCCATCTGCGCGTCACAAAAATTACCGACGGCCAATCCACGCGCACCGCGGTCAAACCATTAACGGCAACCGAACGTATCGAAGAAATAGCCCGTATGCTCGGCGGCGTAAGAATTACCAAACGTACCCGTGCGCATGCCGAGGAAATGCTCGGCTAATACGCTATCGCCGCTGAAGCAACATTAAAAGAGAGTTGCATTAAGAATCGCGTTTTGGTTGTACATACAGCACAAACCGGTGCTCGACCAACTCATAGCCATGCTGGTCAGCAATTACCTGCTGCAGTTCCTCGATATCCTTACTGTAAAATTCAGTAACTTTGCCGGTTTCGATGCAAACCATATGATCATGATGCACGCCCTGATCAAGCTCATAAACCGAATGACCACCTTCAAAATTATGCCTGGTCACAAGACCGACCATCTCGAATTGCGCCAAAACCCGATATACCGTTGCCAGACCGATGTCCTCACCTATTTCTTTCAACTGGTGGTAAATTTCCTCCGCACCAAAATGTTGCTCCGGGCTCTTTTCGAGCAGATGAAGAATTTTTCGTCGCGGCGCCGTAACCTTAAGTCCGGCTTTTTTCAGATTCCGAGTTTCCACTGCAACGTCTTTCCTGATATCACCCATGCATGAACAACTTCGAACAATACGTTATCATTCCGTTTTGATTATCACTTACAGAGCCCGGCACAGCAAAAAATTATTGATTGATGCGAAATACCCCTGATCATACCCCGCGTATACTCCTGCTGTTGCTGGCTGTAATTCTGCTGGCTGCCAGCATCAATGGCTGTGTCTATCGTGTCGATATCCAGCAGGGCAACCTGCTTGAAGACAAGGAGATTGAAGCTGTCAAGATTGGCATGACACGCAGCCAGGTACGATTTTTGCTCGGCACTCCAGCTGTCACGGATTCTTTTCATCATGATCGCTGGGACTATATTTATTATTTTCGTCAGGGCCGCAAGCAAATAATCGAACGTGCATGGCTCATCGTTTTCTTTGACGGTGATCGCGTACGGGAAATACAGCGTGACGTGCCGGTCGAACCGACCTAGGAAGAAATCTCCTCTGCGCGAGCGATAAATGCATCAACTAATTTATTGCACGTTTGCTCAAATACCGCACCTAACAACATGTCCTTCAATGGATTGGAAAATCCGAAACGCATTGAGAGTTCGAGTTTACTGCCACCCTCTCCGAGCGTCTGAATTTTCCACTCGCCTTCCAGTTCGCTAAACGGTCCGTCAACGAGTGACAACCTAACACTGGTCGGGCGCAGGAAACGGCTACGCGTCGTAAACTTTGCCTTCAGCGCACCCTGAACCAGGTCCAGTGTGGCGATGACTTCCTGCCCCTGCTCGGTTACATGCGTGGAATGGATCGTCGACTTATCGCACCAGGGCAGAAACTCGCTGTAAGACTCGATATCTGCAATCAGATCGAACATTGATTCGGCAGAGTGCGGCGTGATCGCGCTGCGATAAACCTCGCGCATCGCTACTCAAATACGCCTATTGCATGCAGAAACACAATTAAAACTGCTGCAGGTGCGACAAAGCGCGTCAGCAGGCGCCAGGCCCTGTAGATGTAACCTTCGGCAGGGTCAAGTTCATCGGAGCTCGAATCGCTGCACATGATCCAGCCGGCAAACACCGCGACCATCAATCCACCCAACGGTAACAGGATGTTACTGGCCAGGTAATCAAAATTGTCAAAGGGCGTGCCTTTGAACAATTTCATATCCTTTAGTGTGCTGAAGGACAGGACAGTCAGAATCCCAAGCAACCAGATAATGAACCCGACTACAATAGCCGCCGTCTTGCGTGACAGCCGAAAACTTTCGATTACCCAGGCAACCGTAGGCTCCATCAAGCTAATAGCCGAAGTCAGAGCGGCAAAACTCAACAACAGAAAAAATAGCGTACCGAACAAACCACCACCGGCCAGTTGACCGAATGCGAGCGGCAGAATCTGGAAAACCAGGCCCGGCCCTTCAGCAGGGTCAAGTTGATTGGCAAATACAATCGGAAAAATAACCAGGCCGGCCAGCAAAGCTATCAAGGTGTCTGCAACAACAACCGCCGCAGAAATCCGCACAATCGAGGCATCTTGCGGCAGATAGGCGCCGTAAGCCATGACCGACCCCATGCCGACACTAAGTGTAAAAAAAGCATGACCCATCGCAGACAGCACAATCTCGCCGTTGAGCTTGCTGAAATCGGGCTGAAATAAAAACCTGAGCCCGTCCATGAAGCCACCCGAATTGATCGCATAGCCAAGCAGCAACAGCAACAGTAGCAACAAAGCCGGCACCATGATTTGCACGGCTTTCTCCAGGCCCTGTTCGACACCGAGGGCGACCACAAAGACCGTTACGGTCATAAATACCGTATGCCAAAACCCGATGACGAACGGATTACCGACAAAAGCATCGAACATATTGCTAATGCCCGTAGCATCGGTATTGGCAAACGCATTGGCAGCCGCTTTAAAGACATAGGCTAGCGTCCAGCCGGCAATGACGCTGTAAAAGGACAGGATAAGAAAACCGGCGAATACGCCGATAATACCCGCCAGTACCCACTTTTCATGCCCCACCTCTTCTTTACCGAGAATCCGCATGGTGGCAATCGGGTTGCGCCGCCCGCGGCGGCCAAGCATGATCTCCGACATCATGATCGGCAGCCCGATCACAAAGACGCAGACAAGATAAATCACCACGAAAGCGCCACCGCCGTTCATGCCAACCATATAAGGAAATTTCCAGATATTGCCGAGGCCGACAGCCGCACCGGTCACAGCCAGGATAAATGCCAGTTTCGACGACCAGTTCCCATGCAAGGAAGATCGTTGCGAATTAGTTACCCCTGAGTTCGCCATTCGTTTGGTCACTGTGCGAAAATTGCCGAGTGTGAAGCAAAATATTCGCACAAACAACAATCAGGCCTGATTCCAATATGTCCGCAAAAAAGACCAGCAAGCAGCACAATGATCGAACCATCGCGGTGAATCGCAAGGCCCGTCACAATTACTTTATCGAGGAAAATATCGAGGCCGGGCTGGCGCTGGAAGGTTGGGAGGTCAAGAGTCTGCGCGCCGGTCGCGGCAATCTGACGGAAAGCTATGCAATAATCAATAGCGGTGAGGTTTTTCTGTTCGGCGCACATTTTTCCCCGCTGCCGTCGGCCTCCACGCATGTAAAGGCCGATCCGACGCGAACCCGGAAAATGCTCATGAACCGACGCGAAATTGATCGGCTCGTCGGTGCTGTCGAACGCAAGGGCTATACGCTCGTGCCGCTCTCACTTTATTGGCAACGAGGCCGCGTCAAACTCGATCTGGGCCTCGCAAAAGGTAAAAAACAGCACGATAAACGCGCTGACAACAAGAACCGGGATTGGCAACGGCAGCGAGCCAGAATCATGAAAAAGGCCTGACACAGGTTAATAAAGCCGTTTTTTCGTCAAATGGCGATTATTCGCACCAAAAAAAATCGGCCTGGTCCTTGAACTTTCCGTAACCCGCCATACACTTACACATACACTCTGATCGGGGGCGACATGGCTTCGACGTGGGTTACGAAACCCTGGGTGCATGCCGAGGCGCAGAATACCTCGTAAATACAGCTGCAAACCATATAGTTGCCAACGACGACAACTACGCTTTAGCTGCTTAAAAACCAGTCTATAGCCCTCCGACCGGTTCGTGCTTGTGCGTCCGACCCCGGGGGTAATCATCGCAAGATCGCGCCAGGGCATGTTTGGGGTCCGAACGTTAAACTTCACTAAACTGGCTGTCGGTTTTCCCTGCCCGTCGGGTAGCTGACAGCGAGATTAAAGACGGTATAAGCATGTAGACCTCGGGGCAGAGGGCTTGCGGACGCGGGTTCGATTCCCGCCGCCTCCACCAGATAAAACCCGGCTTTTTGCCGGGTTTTTTATTATCCGGGTAACTGACTGTTAATCATGACACGTATTGATGCAATCCGTTACTGGCTGCACAGATACCTTTACGGCCTATGCCAATGAATTATTTGATTTTGCGGTCACGGCAAACACATGTCCCCTGCCCCCATATTGATAAATTAAGAAATTTTTCTCAAACCTTGAAGGAACCGTTCCAGCAACAGGCACATTGGAACTGATGACTAAAAGCGGTTATCTTGCCGTTACTGTATGCATAAGGTGCCGGATCATATCGGCGCTGGAAAACAAGCGCCAAAATGGAGATAACTCATGAATAACAACTGGATGACCAAACCCCGCAGCCGTCGCGAGACTCTGCAATCAGCACTTGGCATAGGCAGCCTGGCGGCCGGCGGCATGCTGGCCAGCGCCTGTGCACCGGCTTCTGATCCACAACCTGCCGGAGCAAAACGAGAACCTGTCGATTTCAGCGATCCCACGCAGAGTCTGCGCGCATTCATCAAGTTAACCGGCGATCTCGACCCGACGGTGGAAACACCCAGCTGGTTTGGTGGCACAGTGTTCGGCGACGCGCGGCGTGACCGCGCGCTGAAGCCGCTGTTCGGCGTACAGGGCTTTGGTGTCCTGCGCACGGAACAGGAAGCCGATGGCTCGTTTCGCATCTTTAACCGCGAATGCGCATTCTACACAGATCTGAAAACGGGCAAGTTCATTGACCAGTGGAAAAATGCGTACACCAAGGAGATCTGTGACGTTAAACCGATTCACAACATGACGGTTAATGCGCACCTGATCGTCAGTAAAAAGGTCGGCACGGCAATCGAAATGGATTTTGACGGTAACGTCATGGAAGTCCCCCTGCCTCTGGGCTGGCAAAATTTTGACGACAAGCTGTTTTCGACTTTTGAAGTCCACACGGCGTTCCCGAATTTGCTAAAGCCCGAAGACTGGCCGCGCGAATCGGCTGGCAAAGTACTGCGAATGGCGGAAATTTTTCAGCGCGTGGTAAGTCTGGCTGAAGTCGAGAACCCGGATCTGACCAGCGCCGATTACTCCGGCTGCTGGACGCGGGTCGGCCCGTGGCTGCCATGGATGCGCCAGGGCCAGACACCCGGCAACCTGCTGTTCAGAACTTTTATGACCAAACTGCGCTCAATTGAACAAATCCCGGCCGATCTGAAGGCGATTACCGAGGAACGCCTGCCCGAATTTTTTGTTGCCCCGCCGCCGGAAACCTGGGGCACTGAAAATGACTCAAGCTTCAGTGTCTACGCGCAAGAGAACGAGCCACTGCCGGCGCTGGAGGAATAGGCCAAAACCAGTGCGCTTATTTGATTTCGAGCGGGCACCAAATCCTCGCCGGGTGCGAATATTTATTGCTGAAAAAAATCTCGACATACCCAGGGTTGCCATTGATTTGTTTGCCATGGAGCAGCTTGCGCCGGAGTTTCTCGCCATTAATCCGGGTGGAACGGTGCCGGTACTTGAAACCGACGATGGCATCTACATCTCTGAGAGCATCGCAATCTGTCGATACCTGGAGTCCCTGTATCCTGAGCCAGCGCTGTTCGGCACCGAAGCAAGATCAGCGGCGCTGGTCCTGATGTGGAACAATATTTGCGAAAATGAAGGCTACCCTGCCGTCGCAGAAATTCTCAGAAACCTGTCACCCGGGTTTCATCAAAGAGCATTTCCGGGTCCCACCGATTTTGCACAAATACCGGCGCTGGTCGAACGCGGCCGATGTCGTGCCGAGCAGTTTTTTGCACGCATCGAAGCTCAATTGTCGAGCAGCGAATTTCTGGCCGGAGAAAGCTTTTCGGTTGCCGATATCACGCTATTGGCGCTTGTCGATTTTTCCACCTGGGTCGACCTCGATGCAGCAGCAGGACGACCGGCACTGGACGCATGGCACCAAAATATTTCGGCACGACCCAGCACAAATGCCTGAACCGACGCAGTTACCCGCGCCGGTTCAGGCAGCAGCTATTGCTTGACCGTCACCTTGATCATTTTGTCACCCTGCTCGATCGTATCGACAACATCCAACCCGGCTGTAACCATGCCAAATACCGTATGCCGACCATCGAGGTGCGGGCATGCTACGTGGGTGATAAAGAACTGGCTGCCGTTCGTATTTGGCCCTGCATTAGCCATCGAAATCACCCCACGCTCATGAATTAATGGATTGCCGGCAGTTTCACAGTTAAAGCTGTACCCCGGACCACCGGAACCGGAACCAGTCGGATCGCCACCCTGGATCATGAAATCAGGGATAACGCGGTGAAATGACACGTCGTCATAAAACCCCTCTCCGGCCAGGAAAACAAAATTATTAACAGTCTGCGGGGCATGCTGCGCAGCAAGCTCCAACTCGATTGTGCCGCGACTCGTTTCAAGGCTCACAGCATAGTTCCCATCCGCATCAATGCCCATCTCCGGCGCTGAATCCCATTGACTATTGCTCATATTTATCTCCGCGATATAGTTTTCTTATATTGGTAAAAGCCGTACATTATCAACGTGCCCGGGTCATCCGGGCTATTGAAACGGCTGGAATTACGACAAGATAACCGAAATTCTGCATTGAGACTACCAGCGGAGAATATCTGATGAGCCAGGAAGAACACCTGATCGAGCTTGAATCGAGAATTGCCCACCAGGACCATGCGATACACACTCTGGGCGAAGAAGTGTATCGGCAACAAAAAAAACTTGATCATCTCGAAACAACCTGCAACTTTCTCATCGAACAACTCAAGAAAAATACCGGCACACTGTCTCCAACAAACCCTGATGATGAAAAACCACCCCATTACTGACGGAATGATCAATGAGGGAAGATTCGGTGAATAACGAACCGCACAAAAAGTTGAGCACTGAGCAACGCACACTGTTGATCAAGTCAGCCAGCTACGCATCTCTCGGCATCGCGCTCTCGCTCGTGGTACTCAAGGCCTGGGGTTGGCAGGAAACCGCCTCGGTATCCATGTTAAGTTCGCTGGCCGATTCGATACTCGATGTATTCGCCTCGGCAATTACCTTCTGGGCGGTCCGCTATTCACTATTGCCGGCAGATTCCGACCACCGCTTCGGGCATGGCAAATCCGAGGGCCTGGCCGCCCTAATCCAGGCCCTGATTATCACCGCTTCAGGCCTTTATGTTTGTTACGAAGCCATCAAGCGAATTTTTTTACCCAAGCAAATAACCGAACCTGAAATTGGACTCGGGGTTATTATTATTGCAACTGCAGCTACAGTGTTTCTGGTCGGCCTGCAACGCTATGTTGGTAAAAAAACCGGCTCGGTAGCGATTACTGCCGATGCCATACACTACCAGTCTGACATGCTGATTAATCTGGGCGTTGGCCTTTCGATCATTCTGACCAGTTGGACCGGTTACACCATCATCGACCCAATGGTCGGCATAATTATCGCTATTTACGTATTGAACAGCGCCATCGGGATAACTAAACATTCACTCAAGATTTTGCTGGATCATGAAATCCCGCTCGAGGCTCGTCAAGCTATAGAAGCGATATCACTCGCCCATGCGGATGTCTGCGGTTTCCATGACATGAAAACCCGTTTTAGCGGCAATCACTTCATAGTCCAGTTTCACCTGGAAATGACACCGGAGATAAGCCTGCTGCGAACCCATTTGATACTCGATGAAGTCGAAGCAGAAATAGAAAAACAGTATCCGGGCTGCGAAATTCTTATCCATGCCGATCCATTGGGGTTCGCCGAACGCAGGGATCACTTCCCGTAACGAATGAATGATTGCAAAGTGATTGATAAATAGAACCCATTCTCTGAGGCCACCCATCAGGTTTAATGCCCCGGCAGACGCTAACCCCACAGGTAGTTCCGGCGGTTGCTACTGAAAAGAATCTGACTGCCTTTGCGAGGCGTTAACGTTAACCTGTATTTGCGCCGGGCTGACAGCGGCATTATTACTGCCCGTCTGGGCCTGAATCCTGCCATGGACTGTCGTTTCGTCCTGCCCACACCGCATCTTGTCACGAGCATCGATACCTGGCGCATGGATTTCACCGGATGGTGCGAA
>PBZD01000007.1 GCA_002729875.1 Chromatiales bacterium
GACATCGGGCCGGTCACGGGGTGGGACCTGCGGGGCATCGAGCCATCGGCGAGCGGCGAGCCGGATTTCGTCGACAAGATTCCATTCCAACGGCGCAGAAGCAAGAACAGCGCGATGCCCTCAAGTTGAACACGGAGATGACTCCGTCCATGGAAGAGAAGAAATCGCCCAAGCAGCTTCAGGAGGAGAAATTGGCGAACTACGTGACCTGGAAAGATTTCAATCTCACGTACGAAGAACTGCACGCGAAGCTCATCGACTTCTACGACCAAATGACGCTCAAGCACAAGGAAACCGGCGCGGAGCTCATGGCCAGACTCAATCAGCGTTGCGACCGAGACAAGATCGCCCTTACCAACGAGCTGCTCAATCGCGTCGAGCACAACGAAGAGCTGCAGGATAGCATTCAGGCGCTGACGTGCGACGCGGCCGACCTTAAAGAAGAAAACAAACTGCTCAGGGCGACGCTGCACGAGCTCAAGGGCACGATCGCGCGCCACGAAGCTTTCATCTACGCGCAGCCTGATTGCCATTGGCTCATGACGGAAGTCCGAAATGCCGATCTCAAAGCGCTCAGATCCGACGTCGAGACGCTCAAGAATGAACCGGTGGCGTACAAACTCAAGCTGCTCGAAGACAAGATGACGACCTTCATCAACGAGCTCGCGATGACGAAGACTTCCTTCCGCAAGTCCCACACGGAGCTCATGGGCAACGTGCACGACCTCATCAGTTCCGCTCAACACTCCACTACGCAGCTCATCGCTCAAGGTCGCCAAGAGATGGACGCCGGTCTCAGAATGGTCGGCATCGACGTCGGGAAGCTCAACGCCTCGATGTTTCAGTGCGAGCTCACTGTCGGCAACATCACCAGCACGCTCGACAAAGCTGTTGACTCCGTCACTGGTAAGATCGGCCAGCTCGAGAAGCTCACGGGCGGTGGCAAGAGCTCGAACTAATACGAGTAACGCGAGAATCGAAAAGTATACGCTTCATAGTGTTTTGTTGAAAATATTCCTTGGGGCCTGGTGTAGCAAATGCGAATTAGACACTTTTGAGTGAGCACCCAATTTAGACATACGATCCGCCGCATCTGCTTGGACATTTTGGCCGCAGTCGCCGACGCGCTGCCGATTAATCGTGAACTGTTGGAGCTGTCGCTTTGTAGATTGCGGCCATTGATCACGTCGAACGCGGAGAACGGTATCGAAGCGAGCACAGCGGTTGTAATAGAATGCACAGACTCAAATAACTACGCACGCCATTAAATCGTCGCGATGCCTGACGTATGCATGTTTTCATATGTTGTTTGCCACCGATGTCGTAGCGACTTGTGCTCCATAATATCGTATGACTAGAGCGTAATCGAAACTTTGGTCAACGTAGTCTGCAGAATTTCGCATTGGCGCGCCAATGTTGCTTCGGAGTATCGCAAACTAACGCTCGCTGCATCGCAGTGTTTGGCGTCTTGGCTCGATCGGATGCGTTCAGCAACGAAAACGGCGATCGACCCATGCCAGCAATAACGCACTGGATGCAACGTTGTCGCTTTTATATATCTCGACGCCGCGGTGTCGTCAGCGTCCGCAGACAATAATACGCTATGTTCAGCCGTAGCAGCAAAAATTGCGCTAAGAAATGCTTTGGTGTTCGACCTCTATTGCTCAAAATGTTCAAAATGTCATCCGTAAGCTCCACTGTAGTCATTCGACGGAGATCCTGCGGTGCTTTCTGTAAATACGATATACCGTGATGCTTTTCGCTCGCAGTTTATGCAGTGGATGTACTGTTATATGTGATCACGCTTAATTTTTTGCAGCAGATTGCTAATTTTGTGGCACATCATTATGTCAAAGCTTGTTTTTCCGACGCCACCGAAACGTGCTGCGAAGTTGTTAATGTTGCATCCATCGCGGTCAGAAATTCTAGCTTTTCGAAATATAAAACATGGCGGCCGCTGGGATTTCCCCGGCGGCAAAGAAGAAGATGCCGACGACGATTCGCTATTGCAGACGCTACGCAGGGAAGTGCGCGAAGAACTTGTTTTCAGCGAAGACACCCGCTTGCAGATTGAAACGGTCGACCGCCTTGTCGATCGTTGTGTGGAAATGACGTCTTACAGCTTCACGCCATTGGGATCTGAAATCGAGTGGTGGGTACAATATTTTTTAGTTTGGTTAGATGATCCTTTGTTCTCCGCCATATCGGATGTCTCTTTACGTCCGTCGGAGGCTAGTCTTAGTAGTTTGCGGTGGATGTCTGTGGAGTCGATCTGTGCAGATTGGCGTAGTAGTATGGCGCACGCTGCCTATTCTGATCATGATATACGATTGATGACAAAAGCGTTGCGCGGTGCGACGCATCCGTATACTGATTCAGATGCAGACAAGACGCGCTAGCTTCTTGATGGTATAAAATAAATCCCACGGCGATTGTGTTGTCTACCGCGTGTGATAGTTTAAAGATTTCGACGGATGTCTTATATAGCTGGCTCGATTATAACGGACCGCGTCACGCTTCAACGGGGCAGACGACATAGACGGGGTCGGAAATGAAGATTTTTTTCCCATATCGTGATCCTTAGATCCAGCACTGTCGCGTGCTGGGAACGCGATGTTGTCGACGAATATAGAACGAATCACGTCGCGCCTACGGCATGTTTGTCGCATGCTGCAAACGCGACGTTGTTGACGAATATAGAACGAATCACGTCACGTCGTCGGCATGCTTACATCTCCTTTGTACATTTGCGAAGTGTGTGAATGGGTCGCAATCCTCTCGGTGAATGCAGTGCAATGACTACATTGCGAGTCAAGCAGATGCTTCATAACGCTGCGTCAAAATCGTCGATTGTGTCATGTGTATCCATACTCACCTCGGGCGACATGTGCTAAACTCCTCCTTCAACAACGATCGTGCACATTCCGATCGTAGGGTGTTCTCAATGCTTTACCTCTAAAATGGTCTAAACTGCCGTGCATCTTTCCGCGATAAATCAATTTAGTTCAAGTCTTGACATGTGTTGATCGCGTCGAAAACGTCGTGCATGCAATCACACTTCAGCCTCCTTGTCTAATAGTTTACGCGGCATAATCAGCGTATAACGAGATTTAGTTTCGTGTCGGATTCATATCGCTGATATTGATTATGTGTGGCAGCATGTGACGTCACCGAGCGACATTTCTTTTGCAAACAACGTAGAATGAAGTGTTGTATCATTGGGTTCACAGTCTTCCGATTGTTATTCTGTTGAATTTTGACACTTTAATGCTATGTGGTTCTGTTTTTAACAATTTTTGGTTGCCGTAGCAGTTTTTAACAATGGTTGATGATCCCGGTGCTTCGTCTACAACAACGTTGACGTTGACAATTCGGCGAAAGTGGTTTGATCTGATCGCGACAGGCGAAAAACCCGAAGAATACCGCCGAGTTTCAAAATGGATCCACTCCCGTTTGTTTGAAAAGGACAACGTGACACCGCGCCAGTATTCTTATGTGCGGTTGCGGAATGGATACTCGGAAAAGTCGCCCACGATCGTCTGCAAATGGCTCGGGTTTCGCGAGTTGAAAAATGGTGTTGCAAAGACGTATCGCAACGGGTTAGTGGTAGAATACTCGGACGTCGTCTATGCGATTTCGCTTGGTCCAATCGTTGCGCATACGGCAGCTACTGCATCGTAGCCAACTCTCGAATCGTAGCACTCGCTGCATCAAAAGATGTACACGTCGACGCTATCCTACACGCTAGTGTTCGCTCTCGGCTGGTGCGAAAAGTTTGATTCGAAAAATTGATCTACAAAATCAAACTACCAGCGTCAAAGACGAAAGTGTCATGATTGTAAAAAGCCACGACAGAAAAAAACAAAACCGTCCTGCGCTATTTGATGCAGATCAATTACTAATTACTAAAAAATATCATCGCTGATGATGTTATATGTCCGTAACTCTTCACCCGCAGCATTTAAATTTTTTAGTCGATAGCATATTGTTATCCGCTGCCGCGATATCTCTGTTATCCGTTCCCTTACGTGCGCTCTTACGGCGTTGGGGCAAGTTATACGCTTTATTCTGCAGTCTTACGCCGCCGCTACTACTTGTGTACGAGGTGAAGATGTTGAATTCGGTGACTGCGTCGAACTCGTTTGACTTCCCCGCGGCTGAGGCGGACGTATCGGTCGACATTGGTAAGCCGCGTCGGAAGATGCTGCGAACCATCACGCTCCCAAATCGGGAATTTTGGTGGCGGCAGTTAGATCCCGCCAAATCGATTCTCTCGCCACATTATTGCGTATTTCGAAAGAACACTGCCGCGCTCGCCGATGTGAAAAAAGTCGAAGATCAAGTCGCCGAAGTCTACTGGATGGATTTTGTGACCGAATTAATGTGCTGCGATTTGAGCGACTACTTTGGAAAGGACGTTTTTGCCGTCTCGTCCGCCGCGCTTCAATCGCGCTATGTTTCGCGGCGGCACGACGCGGGAGCTTCAAATAACATTAAGGGGGTGGCCAGCGAGGAAGCGCAGCGCCAGCATTTCCATGACCATGACCTCCTGGGCGTGGACATGGGGGAATTCCTCGATGGTGCGGGGTCGACACATGTCTCCGATGAAGCAAGCGATCGAACGCATGCTAACCCGCGCGCCGCTGCGGCGCTGGCTGGGATTGAACCAAACGAGTTAGATTTAGACGATGGTGTTGCAATCGCAGTAACGGCATCTTTTGCGGATGTTGCTTCGCAGTCTCGCAACAGGACGATCGCTGCATCCCAGCGTTTGGCGACTTGGCTTGGTCGGATGCGCGCAGCAAAGAAAACAGCGATGGATCGGGGAGAACATGTATTTTGACGACGCTAATTTGTTGTCGATCTACACAATCAGTTGGGGTAATGTTGAAATACTGGATCCCCGATGCTGCAGTTTCGGTTGTTGAAGGAGATGTTTTTCTGGGCTATTAACGCAGATCAGCACGTCTTCTTTTTCGACGCTTTGACAGTTGAGGATCGTAGCCTTTGGCTGAGCTTGATGTTCTATTTCTTTGCCGATCGGCAATTGCCGCATCGGTTAGCCGCGATGGCGACATGGTGGTCGGATGAAGTACCTTTCACGTGCAGTGTGTGGCGTCGTGTGATGGGTCCGTCGTCGACCGTGGGTTCCATGGTGCAGCTCGATGCCACGCGCTTTGCGGTAGCTGGAGCGGAGTTAGTGCAGACGCCGGAGGATAACTGTTCGGCGTGAGACGACGCACTTGCTGGTGTTCGACGTACAGATTATATCGCTTTCTTGCTGCGGCTGCTTCCGGCGGTATAGTTTTTTCTTTTTTTAAAGATCGCTTGCGTCGGTTGGCGCTTGCTGCAGCAGAAGTCTGCAAGTCGCCGCACGAGTATTTCCCCGTCCGCGAAGGGAGATGTATCGGTAATCGATGTAATAATATTGGATGATCGTTCGTCTGCATGCTTGCGGTTTGCGGCGGATTTTTCTTGTGTAATTCTTAGAAATCTAGCAACGTCGACGACGGAATTGACAGCTTTCACGTCAGCGCTCGAGGCTATTGCGATAGCCTACATGAAGATAAGTACACGGGTGTCACACTTGCGACTGCCATTTCATGGCATTTGCGCGCGGTGCTGGCGTGATATGTTTGTCGATTGAGATCGAAGATTTACGCGTGGAAATTTAGTATAAGATTGTTGTGCGACGCTAATCTTCGATCGGGTGGAAAATTGCAATCTATTAGCAACTTCAGAAACCGCGTCCTATTTCTTTATATTGACCATATTATATTGCGGATTGTCGATTCTGATCGAAGATGTACGCGTGAAATTTCGAAATGTAATTATTGAACGACGCTAATTTTTGATCGGGGTGAAAATTGCAATCTATTAGAAATTTCGGATCCGGTGTCATATTTTTTTTTTCTATATTGAAGATATCTTCATCGAAGTTATCTTCCATCGAAAATCAACAACAAGATTTTGCACTATCGCAGCACTGAATTGGTTTGCAGTCCTAAAAAAAAAATGGTGTGTAAAAAATTCCGTATGCATCCCTTTTATAAATCTGATTTTGATACGATTGGGACCGTGTCCACCAACGTAGATTTCGTTGTTTTCGGTAATTCGAAATTAAACATTCCGCTGGCTGCGTCGTTCAATTACGTAGATGTTGCTTTAGGTGTCCGCGTTGTTGTACCGTCTGATGCTACTTCTGTAGTGGTGCATAACGAAACAGTTGTATTCGTGCCGTTTGAGTTGCATTTTTACGCGTTAAGCATGACGCATAGGATTCGCAGCTGTAGCATTTTCAAATGCGTTCAGATGCATATTGGGTTCTTCGATGGCGTGCGAGTTCGCCTACGATTACTCTTGACTACGACGAAAACTGATGTAGGGGGCAGATCTGTAAAAATGTCAACTGTTAATGGAGTGACCATTTTTGCACTTTCGAAAATGTCAACTGATGCATCCGCACTCAAGATGTCCTTTGTCCATTTGCTGATTGTCGTTTATGTTGTATCTAGATCGAAGTTGCGACACTGCGACTTCGTTTGGCAATTCATCGTCTCGGGATAGGTATGCGTTCTGTGCGCAATGTACTACTTGTGCATCGAAAAAATGCAACATCATCATGTGCTGTTAGAAATCTGATAAGGATAAAATGCACTTGAGAACACGTCATACAAACTGTCGCAATAAATGTCGACGAAGTTCTGCAGTCGACGTGGTTGCATTACTTGACATGTGATTTTTCTAAAATTGACCCGCCTCTGTGCCTATAACACTTCTCTCTCTGATGCATCGACACGTCATCTGGTGAATCTCACTCTAATGCTTCAACGAAACTTGCGGCAACATTGTGACGCGCAGACTTCGTCGTATAATGCAGGCGTTTAAATATTTTCCTTGTTTGAACCTGTTTCGAGTGTGCGGAATGGGTCGAAAAGTCAAATCTCACAAAATCGCTAATGCAAAATTGCAACGCAAAAGGTCCCAACTCCTACTACAAAGTGGAGTGGTTTCGATGAAATCCCGATCGTCGACGCGCATCTAGGAGGTGATCGGCACAATATCTTGTATTGTTTTGGGAAATTCATCGGCCGTTTTGAGTGTCGAGCCGCAGACTATGCATAAAGATGCGTGAATAATACACCATTGCGCGCGTGTCGTGGCAAAATATGACGCAACGTTGCGCGAGACAGTATTTGAAAATCTAAATCATTGTCTAGTGATCTGCATCAATGGTTGAGAGCGTCAAAAATCTGCCTCATATGCGATGACGTCCCCCAAGAAATCTGAATCCTTCGTAAATTTGCCTCAGTTCTTGTCGTAAGATTTGCATCTGGTCCGGATGTTCTTGATTCTGCGGTATCTGAGATCGTTCTCGAATTTGCACGTCAGTTCGTCAACGCTTCCTGGCAGCCAAAATTTCTAGTTCGAAAACAAAAATGTATGATGTCGTTGATTGTTCATATAAAATGGCATCTGCTCTCGCGTCGTCATCTCTGTCGTGTGCCCATGCCGTGGATAAATTTATCGAAAAGATCCTAATTTTGTCGAAAAAGAAGACAACGATTTTCTACGTTCGCCCATGTAGATCTTGCTCCGACCCCATTTTTCAATTACAAACTGAGCGATACAATCCTGATAAATTTCGATCCTGATAAATTTCGCACATTGTGCGTTGTTGACTGACATGGTAATCTCGCGAGAAAAAAGTCCTTGATTCTGTCGCCATTGGTGACATCAGCTGCTACGGTGTAGCCACGTTGACGTAGATCTAATATTCAGATGGCAAACAAAAAAAAAAAAAAGCCGATCCATCCTGCCGACTGTTGTTTCCTGACTCCAAAGATCAAAAAACGATACAAAAACAGCGTACAATGACATCGTGCCTTTGATCGACTTTCATCAATTCCCGACATCCAATCCTCGCAGGGGCCATTAGTAGTGTATTATTATGACTGACAATGAGTACTTCTTTCAAAATGGACGCGGCGGAGGCCGATGAAGCATGCGCTGATACACGAAGCGTCATCGGCGAGCGGCGAGCAGGATTTCATCGACAAGATTCCATTACATCGGCGCAGCAGCTTCCATTGCTATGACGCGGCATGAACACGATGGTATATGTCATTTCTTACATCATGCGTGCGCAACTGTTTCGTGCAACGAGATGCTCTATCGACGCATAAGCGAGAAAGACGTTTATGTGTATTGATGTCGAGAATTGCTGGATCTTCGGGTGCTTGTTTTGATGACGAGGTATTGAACATGAGTGTAATAAAAGCGTGTGCCCGTAAATGCGGTTGTATAAGACTGCATGCGTCGTCCCAGAATGTCAATTTGCGAGAATGAGGATCTTTCATGTGGATGTCGTAATTGAGCGTGTGATTCTTTCTGTTGTTTGTCACGGTGGTCTTTTGTCATCATTCCTCTGGGGTGATGTAGTGTGATGATATGTTATACGATTGATGTCGTATGATGTCATTTGATGTCGTTGTCTTCCTCGATCACGTATATCAACGCGACGACGTTGTCGATGTTGTCTTAACATGATGTCGTGGTGGTCAGTGATCTTCACGCGGGTGCAGTCGCGATGGAACCTTGCTAGATGTTGCAGACGACGTGATATTGTCGCAGGATGCGTATGGCCGTGATATGGGATGAGTACGCCAGCGGTGCAGTGCGCGTATATACATGTCCAGCATCGTCTATGGAATAGAGCTGGTGCAAACCGTGTATTGCTGGGAGCGCCGTGTGATATGTCTGTCCTGTCTATTCTTATGGAATGTGGCAGCTGAGGACACCTATGCGGGGCTTGACGCCATCTTGAACGCATGCTGCGACCTTGGACGAAATGCCGAAATATGGAAGAGAGACGCGCAAGGTCGGCGCTCTGGATTGCAAACGTTTCCATATTCCTACGCTCATCGGATTGGTGGGAAAAGTTGATCGACGAGAGCTGTGAATTCTACGACGTTCTTTATGCTTCATGCGTCTTCGGCGGTTTGAACATATCACTATCTTCTTTGACGCCCTGTTGCATGCTCTTTTTGTGGGAGATTTATACGGCTGAATGCCTCGCATCGCCTTAATCTTCGACGATATCTCCCATTGCATCGCGGCATGCATCTTCTGAAAACTGTGGTAGCGATGTCGCAGCCGATGATTGAGTGTAGCGTAGATGATTGGTGGCGGCGCAGACGTTCGACGCGCGCGTGTGATTGACATGGATGTATAAAATAGTGAAGGGCGGGCGCGGAAGACACGCGCGTGACAGCGACGCGTAAATCTACAATTCCCGATTCATCTGCTGATCTTTTACCTCGTCTTCTTTAGTAGACTCCTAGGCTACTGGGTGTAAAACAAGAAAAAACTAAAAGAGGCAAAACGAAAACAGATGCACGTTCCTACGTATAAGCGTTGTTCGATTCTAAGTGTCGCATTGGTCCAATGGTAGCCGCCGGACTTGAGATTCGAACTCGAGGCTTCTATCGGGATCGAGTCTGATTGCGACACATTTTGTCTTTGATAGAAGCCATATCGCGCGAGAGTTTGCGTAAGGACTGCCCACTGATGTAATTATCGGCTGCATTGTTGTCAAGACCGCATCCCAACGAAGACGAAATCATATTCGTCGATCGTAGCGTGCTTCATATGATTCCTCGTCAGGTTGGGGAAATTAAATGATTTGGGCGAGGGATCTGGATTTTGATAAAACTTAAGTGCGTCGTACCATCGCGAACAGTAGTTGCACGATCCTAATAGTGTACCCATCGACGATGGCTCACGCTGTTGTGTAAGCTAACGCGTTTGCTTGTGCGGCAGTCGATGCATTTGACGTTCTGTTAAGACTGGGATTGCACGCGTCGATGACTCCAGTCACGGACACCTGCTGTAATGTGTTTTACATCGACATCATAGTATATTTCATCAATGACTTGAGCAGCTTTTGCGATATATTCCGATGTCACTATATGTTATTGTTCTATTTTTCATGCGTAATCTGTACATCTGCCAAACCTGATGTTGCTGATACTGTAAGAGTATGCGATCGCGATCGTCTTAGTAGCAAGAAATCTGCTCCGAAGCAAACAGATAGAAACGTGTATTAAAACGACGCTGGAGCTGAATCCGTGCATTGATAATAGCTTACAGCATGATAATGTATCCCTCGCAACTGACACCGCATGTTTTGTGCTGTGCGTCGATCGCGACGGCTTCGCTCTACGTTTGGATATTGCACATCGAGTCGTTAAGTCAAGTAGCCTGCTACTGAATCTAGATTGATCTACGGTCGATTCATCAGCGTTGGCTATTTCAACGGGGTGTGCTGTTGGTGCAAAATCATCGGCCCTCGGCGTCACACCCGGGTGCTTCGTTTACGAAGCCCCCGCTAAAATCGGACAGAGTTCATATGCTCTGCGCCGTATATGGTTCGTGCGACTTGATGCGGTGTCTATTCGTATCGTTGCGATTCCGGTTTATCTGCGGCTTGCAATGTGAGGGGTTGCGATGTCTTCGATGTATTGAAGCGTTGCTTTGATTGGGTTGGGGCCCTAGTCACCCTATGGAAGCAGCTAAAGCGTCTTCGTCGTGTAGCATAATGTAGCATAATAGGGGAATCAGCATCCTCGGTGTTGGTAGATGTACATGTCAATAATAGAACATCGTTGTACTATACATATCGACTCCAGCTGCATGTATGTCCGGTCGTTGATAGCATACAGCATGATAATGTATCCCACGCGCGCAACATTCCATGTTCTATGGTTTATGTCACGCGCGTCGGTTTCGCTCTAAGTTCAAATACCCCCCAAAATCGAGTTTTTAAGTTTAATAGCTTGCTACTGAATCTAGATTGCTTAGTCGATTCGCCGGCGTTTGCTATTTCAACGGGGTGTGCTTTTGATGCAAAGTCTTTGGCCCTCGGCGTCACACTTAGGTGTCGTCTCTACGACGACTCCGCTAGAAACGGGATGGGCTATTATGTTCTTTTCCGTGTATAGTCTGTGGGGCTCGATGGGGTGTTTGTTCTTATCGCTGCGATTCAGGTTTATCTGCTGCTATCAATGGTATGGCTGCATTGCTGTCGATTTTTTCGCAGCATTACGTCGATTAGGGTGGGATCCTAGTGGCCATTCGGACGCAGCTGGATTGTTATCGTCGTTTAAGTTAGCTGTGGTCTTTATATATCGGTCATACCGCCGCTACTGATGTACACATGTTGCTTAAAACTGTCACGTATATGCAGGTGTGCACATGTTGCTTTATGCATCATAACGTCCGACTGTGATGCCGACCTTATCCTTTGTGTCACTAGATGATGTTTATGACGTGGCATATGTCGACATCTAGCGTCTACGACGGTGGCTGTCTCGGCTTGTAGCGGTATGTGTCGAATCGTGTGGGCGATATGGAAGCCTTACGTAAGCATAAATCCTCGTTGACGGACCATCCCGTCTTAGTTGACGCTGTCAAAAATGTTGACAGCGATCAGATATCTTGTAGATCATGTTTGCGTGGAGCGTGGATTGCTGTGTCGATATCTTTCACGATCATGTAGATGCAACGTTCATTTCTATGAATTGCGACACTTTTGAGGCTGGATGTTTTACATTGTTGCATTGGCCGATATCGTATTGTACTGCATCAAGTATACATGTAGCGGTTCGATCTCGATATGGTAATGTTTGGAGCTATCGGTACAGCGCGCTGCGTCACATCGCGCCATCTACCATGGGGACGCTCCATTGCATCGCGCATGCAACCGCTGAAAATAATGTTTGATTGGTGCGGTAAAATGAAAAAAACAAAAAAAAAACAAATCGCAGCTGCTTTTTTGTCACTTCACAACGTTTTCGAGTTTGCACGTTTTCGGAAAGTTGCGACCCGTGCTACTTGCGTGAGAGAATTAAAAAAAAAAAAAAGCAACGCTGGTGCGTTGCTGTTATAGAAATAATCTTTAAAGTATTGGTACATCAAACGAAGTCTACTATTTTCTGTTTCCGCCGTCCGCAGTGCATTGATCCACCTCACGCTAGTTGAATGTTGTCGCTGCGGACGTTCTAAGATTGTAGTGCTTTGGAGACGTCGACGGCTGGATGCGTCGCATTGTCGCAATTTCGAACAGTGTCTCCAACTGCATCGAGCATGCATCGCGTGGCAACTTGTTGTTTAGCAAACTCGCAGATGTTGCGTGTTGTTACTTAGATAAATACTTTTTGCGCCGCTGCTTGTCGATTATTCAAATCTCATGGCGATGACGCGCTTCATTATTTTTTTGGGCAGTTGTAAGATGGCATGTCTTGCCCCGTCCACATCTGCAAATCGCGCGTTCCGACGCATCGCGCCTGCGTCTCGTGATCGTTTTTTTTTTTTTGTCTTCGTTCTCGGTTGTTCGTTGCGTTGCGCGTTGCGCGTCGTTCGTTGTGCAGCGCGCATGGCGCGCGATCCAAATTTCTAATTGATAGATCGTTTCTTGATTCCACCGCCTACTGGTTTGGGGTCCCAATCGCGGGTCCCTTGCGTTTTCATCGAGATCTAGA
>PBZD01000008.1 GCA_002729875.1 Chromatiales bacterium
GGTCCTGATGTTGCTGCATTGGGCTTGGTCTGATCTATTTTTAAAAACGCCGCAGCAGCTTCAAGTTCGGCAGCCGGGATTGCGTTTTGTTCGGCAAGGGCGGCAAGTGCAGCGTAGGCGATGTATTCGGCACTGACTTCAAAGTGAGTGCGCAGGTCGGGACGTGATTCACTCAGACCAAAGCCGTCTGTGCCGAGCACGACGTAAGGTCCGGGTATCCAGCGGGCGATACTAAGTGGTAAGGATTTTTGATAATCAGATGCTGCTATAAAGACACCTTGTTCTTCGTTGAGTAACTTGCTGACATAGGGTTGATTGGTTTCATTGCCGGTTTGCAGCAGATTGACACGCTCGGTGGCAAGTCCTTCACGGCTGAGTTCGTTGTAACTCGTCACGCTCCATATATCTGTTGAGATACCGTAAGTTTCGAGCAGATCCCTGGCCTTCAGGATTTCCGTCATGATTGCGCCACTACCGAAAAGATGTGCTTTGCGTCCGGCCTGGACCTGGTTTGTCGAGCGGGCAAAACAGTACATGCCTTTGACAATGCCATCTTCGCTATTGTCCGGCATGGGCGGCATAACATAGTTTTCATTGTGAATCGTAATGTAGTAAAAAATTTCTTCCTGCAGGTCGTACATGCGCCGAATGCCATCACGAATAATGACGGCCAGTTCATAAGCGAATGCCGGGTCGTAACTCAGCAAATTCGGTACCGTATTGGCGGTAATCTGAGACTGACCGTCTTCATGCTGCAGACCTTCTCCGTTCAGTGTCGTGCGACCGGACGTGCCGCCAAGCAGGAAGCCGCGCGACAGCATGTCGCCGCAACTCCAGATCATGTCGCCGACACGCTGGAAGCCAAAAATAGAGTAGAAGACATAGAACGGAATGGTTGGAATACCGTGTATGGCGTAGGCTGTTCCGGCGGCCAGAAATGATGCCATTGCGCCGGCTTCACAAATGCCTTCCTGCAGTATCTGTCCGTCCTGAACCTCGCGGTATGGCATTAGCGTTGTGCTGTCGACCGGTCGGTACTTCTGTTCTTCGGCGGAATAGATGCCGACCTTACGGAACAATGCCTCCATGCCGAATGTGCGTGCTTCATCCGGGACGATCGGTACGATGTAGCGGCCGAGTTCCGGATGGTCGAGGAGTTTGGCCAGCATGCGCACAAATGCCATCGTGGTCGACTGCTCGCGTTCCCCGGAGCCCGAGACCTGGTCCTTGAACAGGTCAAGGTCCGGTGCTTTCAGGGTTGCGCAATCGATACTGCGATTGGGCCATGGTCCGCCCAGAGCGGCGCGGTGTGCATTCAGGTAGGCCAGTTCTTCGCTGTCGGTCGGTGGCAGGTAGAATTCAGCTCGCTTTGCGGCATCATCGCTGATCGGGATACCAAGCCTGCGGGCAGTATCGACCCGTTCGTTGGCGCTTAGATTTTTTTTCTGATGTACGGCATTGGAGCCTTCGTAGCCTTGCATGCCGTAGCCCTTGATCGTCTTGATCAGGATGACGGTCGGACCGTCCTGGGTGCGTGTGGCTTGCTCGAAGGTGGCGTAGATTTTCTTATGGTCATGCCCGCCACGCCGGATACAGCGGATTTCCTCGTCCGATAGTATGCGCATGATATTGGCAAGGTTCTGGTTGTCACCGACCCAGTGCGTGCGTACTTCCTCCCCGCTGGAAACCGAGTACATCTGGTAATCACCGTCGACTGCCTGTTCCATGCGGTCCTGTAGTTCACCGTCATAGTCGATGGCGAACAGCTTGTCCCATTCGCCGCTCCAGATGACTTTCAGCACATTCCAGCCGGCGCCGCGGAAGCTGCGTTCGAGTTCCTGAATGATTTTCCCATTGCCGCGAACCGGGCCATCAAGTCGCTGCAGATTGCAGTTGACGACCATAATGAGGTTATCGAGTTTCTCGCGCGCCGCAATGTTGATTGTACCGAGTACTTCCGGTTCGTCAGACTCGCCATCACCGATGAATAGCCAGATCTTGCCGCCGTTGTTCGGCTTCAGGCCGCGGCGTTCGAGGTATTTTGCGAAGCGCGCCTGGTAGATTGCAGTCGGGGTCGACAGTCCCATCGATGCCGATGGCATTTGCCAGAACCCCGGCAGGTTGCGGGGGTGAGGGTAGGACGGCAGACCACCACCGGTTTGTAACTCGCGGCGAAAATTATGGAGTTGTTGCAAAGACAGTCGGCCCTCAAGAAAGGCACGGGCATAAACACCCGGTGCCGAGTGCGCCTGGATACCGACCAGGTCGCCGCCATAGTCGTCGCTTTTGTTGCGAAAGAAGTGGTTTAGCCCGACTTCCATCATGGTGGCCGAGGATGCATAAGTGCCGATATGTCCACCGACCCCGGTGCCGCTGTCATAGCCGCGCAGAACCATTGCCATGGCATTCCAGCGCAGAATATTTTCGATACGCTGTTCGATTGCAATATCACCCGGGTAAGCAGGTTGCTGGTCCAGTGGTATGGAGTTGCGATACGGCGTATTCAGGGTGGCATCGCGAATGATGACATTTTCATCTGCAAGGAAATCCCTGACCGCTTTAAAAATAATTTTGGCCCGCTCCGGGCCTTCTGCCCGCAGCAACGAATCCATCGATTCCAGCCATTCCTGTAGTTCGATGTCCTGAGCTTCTATTTCGTTACGCCTTGACGCCATTGAGCGCTGACTCCGTAATTATAATTATTCGCTATTTCCGTTTAGCCTGATGGTTTGGCTCGACAGGATCGTGGCGAGGTTGTAGCCTGAGAACAGGCGCTTACACTTTGCTTGTCGAAGTATAGCCTAACCCGTTGGTCTCAGTGAACAAGATGCATAAGTAAATATTAGTATATATATGAATTTACTTGTTATTTTATGTGGCAAACAGAACCTTCCATGCATGATTATTGCCTGGTTGCACGGCGGGCCGGGTCGGCAAAATATGCTGGGCGGGTGGTTTGATGGCAAGGGATTTGTGCATGGGCAATAAGCTGAAGCCTGTAACAACCGGGGCGCGTATGGATTCCCGGCGTCAGTTGCTGCGATTCATGCTGCAATCGCCATTGATTACATCGGGTGCCTCGCTTGCTTCATTATGGCCGGCGGTCGGAATGGCTCGCCCTGAACTCGCGGTTCCGGATGCGGTGAACCGTACGCTTGATGTCTTCCAGATGAAGGCAGCGGCACGGAAAAAACTGGATATGCGCGCCTGGCACTTCATTGTAAACGGCGCCGATGACGGCAAGACAATGACTGCAAATCGGCAGGTTTTTGATGACTGGCAGATTCGCGTCAGGCGTCTCATTGATATCAGTCAGGTAGACCAGTCCGTTGAGGTGCTGGGTGAGTCGTTGCATTCGCCTATCATCCTGGCGCCGATCGGCAGCCAGCAGTTAATCCATGAGACAGGTGAAATTGGCACGGCGCGAGGTGCAGGCCGACACCTGATGATCTGTTCCACAGCATCGAGCTTTTCTATTGAAGACATTGCTGCCCAGGCAACGGGACCGCTGTGGTTCCAGCTTTATGCGAGTAAGCACCGACCGTTTATGAAGGCTTTGCTGGATAACGCGGAACAGGCCGGATGCCGGACGCTGGTGTTGACGATCGATGCGCCGACGATTGGCAACCGGGAAGCAGAGCGCTGGTTTCGTACCGCTGGTAACGGTAAGGGGCCGCGTTTGAGTATGGGTAACTTTGATAACTACGCAGGGAAGAAAAATATCGGTGATCCGTCCATGACCTGGGAGATTGTTGACTGGTTGCGCGCCAATACGAGTATGAAGATTGTACTGAAAGGCATTGTGACCCGGGAAGATGCTCGCTTGTGCCGCAGGTATGGTGTTGACGGCATTATTGTGTCGAATCATGGCGGACGGCAGGAGGAAAGCAATCGCGCGACCCTTGATTGTCTGACTGAGGTTATTGACGGTGTTGACAATGAGATTGAGGTGTTGATAGACGGGGGCTTTCGGCGTGGTACGGATATTTTTAAGGCGCTTGGGTTGGGTGCCAGGGCTGTTTGCATCGGGCGTCCGCAGGTTTGGGGGTTGGGGGCATTTGGTGAGAAGGGCGTTAGTCGGGTCTTGTCATTATTGCGTGCCGAGTTGGTGCGGATTATGAAGTTTGCCGGGGTGACAAGGGTTGCTGATATTGGGGGGGAGTATTTGCAGAGGGGTGATTAGAGGGTTGCTTGCGCGCTGATTTTGTTGGTTTTTAGTCTTTCCCTGGGCGGTATTTTTCCGTCGGTTATCCTTCCGAAACGCCGCTAAAGCGACTTTAAGGTTTCGGAAGGATAACCGACGGAAAAATACCTCAACACCTTCGTGGAACGATGACGGAGGCCAAGAGCACGTACCACCCAATCGACTACCCTGATCAGATATTTCCCGCATCGTACCCCGCTGTCCAAGGTATTTTTTGTCCGTATACCCTTCCAAAACGCCGCTAAAGCGACTTAAAGGTTTTGGAAGGGTATACGGACACAAAATACCGCCCAGGGAAATCGCTACAACATAGAACCGCGACTAAAACCACTTCTTCTTAAGTTTGATTGGCACGTGCTTTTATGAATTATTCAAACAGCTCAGGATTCAGCACGGTGTCCATGGTCTCGTCGTCCGGGAAAGCATTGGGATAATCCAGGTTGTAGTGCAAACCTCGGCTTTCCCCGCGCATCAGCGCGCTGCGGATGGTGAGTTCGGCGATCAGGGTGAGGTTGCGCAATTCGATCAGGTCGTTGGTGACCTTGAAGTTGCCATAGTATTCAGTGATTTCACTCTGCAGTAATTCGACGCGGTGCAGGGCGCGTTGCAGTCGTTTGTTGGTCCTGACGATACCGACATAATCCCACATGAAACGACGCAGTTCGTGCCAGTTATGTGAGACGACAATTTGCTCGTCCGGATCCGTAACCCTGCTTTCATCCCAGTCGGGGAGGCTGATTGGTGCAAACTGTGCAACGTCAAGATCGGTAAGGATTTGATCGTGTGCGGCAGCGGCAAATACAGTGCACTCGAGTAGTGAGTTGCTGGCCAGTCGGTTGGCGCCGTGCAGGCCGGTACAGGTGCATTCGCCGATGGCGTATAGACCGGGAACATCTGTCGATGCTGTTTTGTCGGTTACAACGCCACCGCATGTGTAGTGTGCGGCCGGTACGACCGGAATCGGGTCGCAGGTTATATCGACGCCGAACTTGCTGCAGCTGCGTGCAATGTTTGGGAATAATTGCAGAATTTCTTCAGTCGGCTTGTGGCTGATGTCCAGGAACACATGGTCTAAACCGCCACGTTTCATCTCGTAATCGATTGCCCTGGCAACCACATCGCGCGGTGCAAGTTCGCCGCGTTTGTCGTGGGCCGGCATGAAGCGTGTGCCGTCTGGTAACAACAGGTGACCGCCTTCGCCGCGAACCGCTTCGGAGATCAGGACCGATTTGGCCTGCGGGTGGTACAGGCAGGTTGGGTGAAACTGAACGAACTCGAGATTCGCAACCTGGCAGCCGGCGCGCCAGGCCATCGCGATGCCGTCGCCGGTGGCCGTGTCCATGTTACTGGTATACAGGTATACCTTTGATGCGCCACCGGTCGCAAGTACCACTGCATTGGCGGCAAGCGTTACAACCTGGTTTGTCTGGCGATCAAGCGCGTAGGCACCGACGCAGCGATTGTGCCCGGTTGGGGTGATTTTTTCGGTTGTGATCAGGTCGATGATGATTTTGTTGGTCAATACTTCAATATTCGGGTGACTCGTGACCTGCTTCTGCAAAGCGGTCATGATTGCATTGCCCGTAGCGTCGGCGGCATGCACAACTCTGCGTTTGCTGTGGCCACCCTCGCGAGTCAGATGCAAGGCTGTGTCGCCGCCTTCTTCTGAATGTGTGAATGCAACGTCGTGATCCACGAGCCACTGAATACATTCCGGTCCGCGCTCGACAACGTATTCGACAGTTTCCCGGTTGCACAGTCCGGCACCGGCCTCGATCGTGTCTTCTGCGTGGGCAGCAATTGTGTCGCTTGGGCCAATTGCGGCAGCAATTCCACCCTGCGCAAAATGACTTGAACTCTCTGTAAGAGGCCCCTTGGCGACCATCGTGACCTTGCGCCCCGTGATTGCCAAACGCAATGCAAGCGACATGCCGGCCAGACCGGCACCGATAATGAGTACTTCACAGTTCGGTTTCGACATCACAAAGTCAGGCGATTGCCTATGGAATCAGTGATTGTAGTATATCGAGGAGGTTGTGCTGGTGAAATTGCAGCTAGACCGCCAGCATTCTTTCCAGTGATCGGCGTGCCCGCTCAGCGGTATCTTCATCAACCTCAATCTGTGGTGCCAGTGTTTGTAATGCAATGAGAATTTTGGGTAGGGTGATGTATTTCATATGCGGACAGAGGTTACATGGGCGGATGAAATCAACATCCGGATACTCGATAGCAACGTTGTCGCTCATTGAGCATTCCGTAACCATGACGACCTGTTTGGGCCGTTTCGTACCGATGTGGTCTATCATGCCGGCGGTGGAACCGACGAAATCAGCTTCTGAGAGAACATCGGGCGGACATTCAGGATGTGCCACGATATGTATGCCCGGGAAAGTTTTGCGGTAACCGCATAATTCATCAGCGGTAAAACGTTCATGTACTTCGCAGGTGCCTTCCCAGAGAATGACTTCAACGTCCGTCTGCTGTGCCACATAACGCCCAAGGTAGCCATCCGGCACGAAAATAACCCGCTCGGTATTCAGTGACTCGACTATCTTCACTGCATTACCGGATGTGCAACAAATGTCCGCTTCTGCGCGGACATCAGCATAAGCGTTGACATAGGTGACCACCGGAACCCCGGGATACTGTTCTTTGAGCTTGCGAATATCTGCGCCACTGACGGACTCTGCCAAAGAGCAGCCTGCCGACAGATCCGGGAGTAAAACAGTCTTCTCAGGGCTTAGGATTTTGGCGGTTTCGGCCATGAATTTGACGCCACACATAACGATGACGTCGGCATCAACCTTGGCTCCTTGCTGTGCGAGTGCAAGTGAATCGCCGGTGATATCACCAACCCCGTAGAAAACTTCAGGAGTCTGGTAGTTATGAGCCATGATTATTGCATTACGAGTTTTCTTCAACTCGTTAATCGCCGCAATCACCGGGGCGTGGATCGGCCACTCAACATCCGGCATGACATGTTTGATTCGATCATAAATCGGCTGGGTCAGTTGTTCGACCTCAGGCGTAAATTCGAGCGTTGTATGATTGTTCGTCATTTGTTCTTGCATAATAAATGACCGTCAGGTCGGTTCGCTGTTAATTTCCGTAAGTATAAATATCCGGGCACGGAATAGACACGGTATGCAGGTATTGTTGTTAGCAATCGTTCCCAGGTCTTCAGATTTTTGACCACTGAGCGGTTACCGCTGGCCTGGAGTTACTCATACCGGCAAGACTTTTCCTCAAGGTGCGGGCGTTATGGATCGGTCCGAATTGCGCACAGGCGTTGGCGAATCGCCGGTCGTGGCGTATCGATACGTCCATGGTCATATGCTGCGACATGCAGATCCGTCGCAAAGGCTTTGAGCAGTTCGCCGGGGTTCAGCAGGAAGGCCGGATTTTTTGGTCGACCCAGGTGCTCGTTGCCGACCGCGAAAGTGTCATAGATCAGCGTGCCGCCAGCGGACAAAGCTGCGAGAAGATCGGGAAATAGCGGACGATACAGGTAATCTGTGACAATAATAGCGTCGAAATAACGGCCTGCAAATGGCCATGGCGAGTTCTCCAGGTCGTGCTCGATAAGTTCAACTTTGTCGTTCGTGGTGAGGTCGAGGATTCCGGACAGATTAAGATCGATTGCTGTGACCCGGTGTCCGAGATTGGCCAAATAACGGCTATGTCGGCCTTTGCCGCACGCCAGATCAAGCAGGTCGGATGATGGCGCCAGGCGCCCGGCATGATGCCGGACCCAGGTTGAGATATCTTGATGGTTGTGGTTCCGCATGGGTTGGGGAACGCTCAGATGGTGAGGCTCAACGATCCGGGAGTCAGTACTTTTGCAAATTTAGCAGTAACGGCAGCATTATGCTGCTCGATCCGAATTACACTACACGGCATTGTATGTAAGATATTCAAAGGTAAGGTTGATGTTTATTCTTGTCATTGAGTTTCTCGCACTCATAGTAATTTGCTATGTGTTTTTTGTATTTGCGACCAAGGAGCGAAATGCCGGGAAAGATGCAAAGTCGATTCCAAATTGGGCTGTTGCGGTGATGATTATGATACCGCTTGCATTAATTCTGTTTATATCCTGGTATATCCAGCTGGGATTGGCCTCGTAGCGGTTCCTGAATCAGTGCGCTAATACTTTGGTCGGGAACCCGCAGGGGCTTTTGCGCCTGATGTCCTGCGGGCCAGGTGGCCGTTGAATTTATGCTCACGAGCATCGCGCGGAAATATTGCATCGGAGCTTTGAGCGCTTGCGGAACTGCCGGGTAATTACAAGAGAATTCCATGACCGCTTGTCGGACAACATGCATAATAATGTGCTAATTTGATAAATAGTGTTATAAAAGTATCGTCTAATAGGAACTATTGTTCATTCGAGTAATTCATTGGCTGCACTATCGTATACTAACCCTGTAGAAAATACCGGGTTGCTGACTCTTGTCGGCAAGAAGGTCAGGAGTTTGCGGGCTCTGCGGGGCCTGACCCGCAAGATGCTGGCAATGCATTCTGAAGTTTCCGAGCGATACCTGGCGCAACTGGAGCAGGGACGCGGGAACATTTCCATTGCATTGCTGGACCGGGTCGCTGCGGCCCTGAAGATCGAAGCCGCTGAACTGCTGCAAATTCGTGACCACCAGACCGCTGAACAAGTGCTGGTATCGGAGTTGCTCGGGGAGTTGGGACCTGATGAGCAGAAACTTGCGCTGCAGATGCTCTACGAACGGTTTTCATTATCGACCAATCCGCAACGTCGCGTTGCGTTGATTGGTCTGCGTGGTGCGGGTAAAACCACTATCGGAACCCTGCTGGGCAAGCGTCTGGGTTTGCCCTTCATACACCTCGTCGGAGCCATTGAGACCTTGGCCGGGATGGATGTCCCGGAAATTTTTGCCTTGTCCGGGCAGGCGGGCTATCGGCGGTTGGAAGAGCAGGCCCTGGTCGAAACACTCAAACGTCATGATCGTTGTGTGATCGAAGCGGGTGGCAGTATCGTAGCCGAACCGCGGCTTTTGAATATGCTGCTGACTACCTGTCATATAGTTTGGCTGCGGGCCAGGGCTGAGAAGCACATGGAACGTGTCGTCGACCAAGGCGAGCGGCGACCGATGCTCGATCATGACGATGTCATGTCCGATCTGCGTCTGATACTCAGCGAGCGCGAGTCATTTTATGCCAAGGCTCACGTGACCGTGGATACATCAGATCTAACCATTGAAGAAAGCCTCGATGCAGTTGTCCGGACATTACCTGATGGCATCAAGCAGACTGATCAGTCTGCAGGATACCAATACATATATGACAAGAATTGCCAGCACCGAGTTTAACGGGACTACTTATGATGCGGAGGTTATGTAATGCCTGAATTCGGATTAATCATCGATGGCAGGAAAGGGTCTGCTGATGAGTGGCTGGATATCAGGAATCCTGCCACTGGTGAACTGGTGGGGCAATGTCCTGTAGCAACCAGAGCCCGGCTTGATGAGGCTGTGGCGGCAGCGTCGCGGGCCTTCAAGAGCTGGAGCATGGTGCCGGATCAAGAGCGGGTTGAAGCCGTGCAGAAAATTGCCGGCGTGATCGAGGCAAACGCAGGTGAACTGGCCGCATTGCTGACCCGCGAGCAAGGCAAGCCACTCAAGGGCATGGGTTCGGAGTTCGAGTTGGGCGGCTGCATTGCCTGGACCGGAGCCACGGCGGCGCTGCAGTTGCCGGTCAAAGTACTGGATGATTCTTCCCAGGCTCGGGTTGAATTGCATCGCAAAGCGATCGGCGTGGTCGGTTCGATTACACCCTGGAACTGGCCGTTGATGATCGCTATCTGGCATGTCATTCCCGCGATTCGCTCAGGCAATACCGTGGTGATTAAACCGTCACCCTATACACCGCTGAGTACGTTGCGGTTGGTCGAACTAATCAGCGAAGTACTACCCGCTGGGGTGATCAATGCAGTTGCCGGCAAGGATGAACTGGGTCAGGCGATGACCGAGCATCCGGGCATTCAGAAAATAGTTTTTACCGGTTCTTGCGCCACGGGCAGGAAGGTGATGGGTAGCGCGGCCGATACATTGAAACGCCTGACCCTGGAACTGGGTGGCAATGACGCTGGTATTGTTCTTCCGGATGTTGATCCGCCTGCCGTCAGCGAAAAAATCATTGGCGGAGCGTTTCTCAATAATGGGCAAACCTGTGCCGCCTTGAAACGGCTTTATGTTCATGAGTCGATTTATGATGAGATGTGCGCGGCATTGGCCGCGGCTGCGAGTCAGATTCCCATGGGCAACGGGCTGGATGAGAACAACTTGCAGGGACCCATTCAGAACAAGATGCAGTATGACAAGGTTTGTTCGATGGTGGATGAAGCTGTGGCGATGGGTGGTCATGCTTTGTGCGGTGGCAGCCCGACCGGTGGCCCAGGCTATTTCTACCCGTTGACAATTATTCGCGATGTCAGCGAGGGATGCAGATTGGTGGACGAAGAACAATTTGGTCCGGCTTTGCCCGTGATTAAGTACAGCGATATCGATGATGCAATCGAACGGGCCAACCGGTCTGAAAATGGTCTTGGTGGCTCGATCTGGTCCGGTGATCTTGATAAGGCCGCAGAACTTGCCGGGCGCCTTGAGTGTGGAACCGCCTGGGTAAATATCCATGGAGATATTAGGCCTGATGTTCCTTTTGGTGGCGTAAAGCAGTCCGGGTTTGGTGTTGAGTTCGGCCAGGAAGGGCTGGAGGAATATACATCAGTGCAGGTGGTGAATATCGCCAAAGGTGGAGTGTAATGAATACCGGACGAATACTGGTTATGGCATGCTTGTTCTGGACAACGGTAACGGCTGCTTTTACTGCAGAAACGTTAGGCAGGGTCGAGCAGTTGCCTTCATCTTATCCGGATCACTGGGTGATCGCCCATGATGCCGCATTTTTCCATATGCTGGAAGGCAGGATGGTGGTGCTGGATGCTGATGCCGAAACGGCTGCGCAGCAGTTTAAGGGCATGGTCAACAGTTCCTTCATTGGCCAGTTTGCCCAGTCGGTCTCGCGGTCGGAGATGTATGTTGCAGAAACCTTTTATAGTCGCGGTGTGCGTGGTGAACGTACCGACGTAGTCACGATCTACGATAAGGCAACGCTGGCACCGGTTGCCGAGGTCATTCTGCCCGGTGGCAAGCGTTCCAGCAGCATGCCGGAAAAATACGCACTACAGTTGATCGATAATGAAAGGATGTTGCTGGTCTTCAATCTGACCCCTGCGACATCTGTAACTGTTGTAGATGTGGCGGCGCGCAAAGTGCTGAATGAGATACCGACACCCGGTTGCGTACTGATATACCCGACGGGTAAACGCGGGTTCAGTTCGTTGTGCAGCAATGGCCGGTTTTTCGGTGTGGTATTGGATGAAGACGGAGAGGTGGTTGAGAAATATCGCAGCGAGCCGTTCTTCGATTCAAATGTTGATCCGTTGTTTGAAAAGCCGGTTATTGTCGATGGTGTTGGCTATTTTCAGACCTTTACCGGGGTTGTATACCCGGTCGATTTGAGTTCAACCCGACCGGTTGTCGGGGATGCATGGTCTCTGGTCGGCGAGGCAGATGAGGGCTGGCGTCCCGGTGGCTGGCAGCTCAACGCGGTTAACGGATCGAACCTTTATATACTTATGCACCCGGAGGGCTATAACGGTAGTCACAAGGACGGCGGGCCTGAGGTCTGGGTATTTGACCTGCACAGCCGTCAGCGGCGCGCACGCATTAAATTGAAAACCTGGGGTGTATCCGTGATGGTCACTCCGGATCAGAAACCACTGATGGTTGTCACCAATGCGGAAATGGCGCTGGATGTTTATAGCGCCACGACGGGAGAGTACCTGCGTACCCTGGGTCCCCATGCACAGGAAACACCGTTCGTGGTGTATCAGGCAAACTGACATGGATCCTGTCTACAATCATGTGATCAGCCTGTTGCTAAGCTGGGTTTTTATCTCGGCAGCCTGGCACAAGTTGCGCCAGCCGGATCGTTTCAAAGTCGTCCTCGATAACTATCAGTTATTACCATTCCCGGCGCATACCTTTTATGCGTGGATTGTGGGTCTCATGGAAGCGGCGATCGGTATCGGCCTGTTGCTTGGAAATGTTCGGACAACCGCGGTGGTAGCGGGCATGGTTGTGTTGACAGTCTATGCGCTGGCGATCGGGTTCAATCTTCTGCGTGGTCGCAGCGACATTGATTGTGGTTGTTCGGGTCCGGGGAGTCAGCAGCCGATTAGCTGGCATCTTGTTGTGCGCAATATTTTCCTGGTGACACTGGCGGGGGCAACTCTGGTTGCCATGCCTTTACGGGCACTGGTCTGGATCGACTGGTTGACGACGATATGTGCCAGCTTGCTGGCCATTGTGATCTATCAAGGTTGCGGGATTTTACTTGAGAATCAGCTGAAGCTGAATGAAATGAGGCGGGGAACATGACAGCACTGGCAATATCCAATCTGCTGCTGTGGGTTGCGTTGATCGTGCTGGTCGTTATCGTAATTGCGCTTGCCCGGCAAATCGGCGTGCTCTATGAGCGGGTCGCACCGGCGGGCGCTCTGATGATTAACAGTCAGCTCAAGGTGGGTATGAGCGCACCTGATCTGACCCTTGAAACGATCACCGGCAAACCGATATCGGTGGGCGCCGGGGCTGTGAAGAGCCGCTCTCAATTGCTTTTTTTCCTGTCACCGGATTGTCATGTTTGCCACTCGCTGTTGCCGGTTATTCGCTCTGGCGCAAAGAGCGAACAGGCGTGGCTGGATCTGGTTTTGTCCAGTGATGGTGATGATGCGGACCACAGTGGATATGTTGCCGAGCATGACCTGACAGCATTTCCTTACGTAGTTTCCAGATCACTGGGCATGGCTTACGGGGTAGCCAAATTACCTTATGCGGTACTGATCGATGCTGACGGGAAAATTGCCTCGATGGGGATCGTTAACTCACGCGAACACCTGGATAGTCTATTTGAAGCCAAAGAGCAGAATGTGGCCTCTATCCAGGAGTACCTCGGTCGTACTGAGCGCACGGGCAGACAACATGAAATAGCAGGGGATCAATGATGAATTGGTTAGACCGTTGGATACAAAATTCTTCGCGCACTCTGGCACAAAATGCTTCCCGGCGGAGCATGATCAGAAAGCTGGGTACGGTTTTGGTTGGTGCTTCCGCAGTGCCCTTGTTACCCGTAGCGCGTGCTGCCGACAATACTGCACCAGTGTCAGAAAGCGGTGACCCTAACAGTTGTGACTATTGGCGTTACTGCGGTATTGATGGGTTTTTATGCAGTTGTTGCGGCGGGACTGTCAACAGTTGCCCGCCAGGTACAGAGATGTCACCGATAACCTGGATCGGTACCTGTCAGAACCCGGAAGACGGAAAAAACTACATCGTGTCCTACAACGATTGTTGTGGCAAATCATCATGCGGGAATTGTCTGTGTACCCGTAATGAGAGCGATAAACCCATGTACCGACCCGATGCGGCCAATGACATCAATTGGTGTCTGGGCACAAAAAGCACGATTTACAATTGCTCCACCGCGATTCTGGTTGGTGTGGCTCTTGAGAAACGGGAATAGAATGATGAGACCTTTTTTATTGTTCACAATTTTTTTGCTTCTTGGTGGTGGGGTAGTAGCCGACCCGGGTATTGACAGGGCGGAATTCAACTATTTTGTTCATTGTCGTGGTTGCCATGGTCCGGAGGGAATGGGTTCTTATAATCTGGTGCCCAACCTTAAAGGTGAGATGGGCAGGTTTCTAAGCGTTGGCGGTGGCAGGGAATTTTTAGTGCAGGTGCCCGGTTCGGCAAATGCGGCAGTTGGCAATGAAGAACTGGCCGAACTGCTTAACTGGATGCTGGTAAAGTTTTCGCGCCGGGAGTTGCCGGATGAGTTTCAGCCCTATTCAGCAGAAGAAGTAGGCAGGCTGCGAGTGGAACCGCTGATGGAAGTCGATCAACACCGTGCGATGCTGGTTGCGTTGATGCCGGAGCAATAATACGTGGACCTTGAAGTGGGAAAAGTTGAGATAGTGTCTGCGCCCGAGACCCATACCATGATGGGGAATGAGGCGCTCGCTCGCGGGGTTTGGGAATCCGGTGTGCGGGTTGCGGTAGCCTATCCCGGTACACCTAGTACCGAGATCATGGAGGCCGTAGGAAAATACCCCTGTGAAGATATTGAGGCACAGTGGGCCACCAATGAAAAAGTAGCACTTGATGTTGCTATTGGTGCTTCATTTGCAGGTGAACGCGCCTTTGCCGCCATGAAACACGTGGGGCTTAACGTTGCCCTCGACTCGTTGATGTCGCAAACCTATATTGGTGTGAATGGCGGACTGGTGCTGGTAGTTTGCGACGACCCCGGCATCCACAGTTCCCAGAATGAGCAAGACACACGATTACTTGCTGCGCTGGCAATGGTTCCGGTGCTGGAACCAAGCGATGCACAGGAGGCTCTCGAATTCGTGCGCATTGCATTCGAGATCAGTGAGCGTTTTGATACGCCGGTCATCGTGCGCAGCACGACCCGTCTTTCACATACACGAAGTGTAGTAGAGGTGGGAGAAAGATTGCCGGTATCCGCTTTCGGTTTCAAAGATAACCCGCTCAAGAATGTGATGATTCCTGCTCATGCGCGACTGCGTCATCCAATGCTTCTGGAGCGTGAGCAGGCGCTGGCTGAGTACTGCATAAGTTCGCCCTTGAACCGTTGGGAAGAGGGGTCTGCTGATTACGGGATTATTACCACAGGAATCTCCTACTCCTATGTGAAAGAGGTGGCGCCGGATGCCCATGTTTTGAAACTGGGGATTACCTGGCCCGTCAGGAGCGAAAAGTTGCGTGCATTCTGTGCTTCGGTGAAGCGAATCCTGGTTGTTGAAGAACTCGAACCGGTGGTTGAACAGGCGGTACGGGACATGGGATTTGAGGTAGAGGGCAAGACTCTGTTCTCTCGGGAAGGAGAGTTTTCACCCAGGATAGTACACGACGGCCTGGCTAAAGCCGGTTTGCTGCCTGCTCAGGTCGGCGCTCGCGGATTGAATTCGCAGCCGCTGGTTCGACCTCCGGTGCTTTGCGCCGGCTGCCCTCATACAAGCAGCTATATGGCATTGCGCACGGTTGATGCACGGGTGTGCGGTGATATCGGTTGCTACACATTGGCGGTAGTAGAGCCGTTGCGAGCGATCGATGTTTGCGTTGCCATGGGCTCCAGTATCGGAATGGCAGTGGGTATGGCCAAGGCGGGAACGGAAAGCAAGCCGATTGTGGCGACTATTGGCGATTCAACGTTCCTGCATGCCGGTGTCCCGCCGCTGATAGATGCGGTTTATAACCAGGCCAATATCACCGTGATGATACTGGATAACCATACTACTGCGATGACCGGCGGGCAGGATCATGCCGGCACGGGCGTCACCTTACGCGGCGAAGCGACCGAAAAGGTTAATTTTGAAGAACTGGTGCGATCTGTCGGGGTGAAGTGGGTTCGTTATGTGGACTCATATGACCTTGCCTCCATGTACCAGACCCTGAGGGAAGCGACTGAGTTCAAAGGAGTTTCCGTACTGATTTCTGATCGCCCGTGTGTGCTTGACCCGGTGAAAATCCGCGGTGAGGCATACCGGATCAAGAGTGAGTCCTGTGTTGCTTGTCAGGCCTGTATGAATCTTGGTTGTCCCGCGATTGCGTGGATCGACGAGACGTATGACGGTCATCGCAAGGTAGGCATAGACACCGGACAATGCATGGGATGCAGCTTGTGCGCCCAGGTTTGTCCGAGCAATGCGATCCAGTTGGCGAGTCTTTAATGAATAATCGCGAATCGTTAAAGGCGGATATACCTGCCACCAGCGTCGCTGCGGAGCGGCCGACTAATGTGTTGATTGTTGGTGTTGGCGGGCAGGGCGTGATTATGGTTTCCAAGGTACTCGCTTCCCTGAGCCAGGAACTTGGCTACCAGGTGAAACAGAGTGAAGTTCATGGCATGGCCAAGCGCGGTGGCGCGGTATTCAGTCACGTGCGCTTTGGTTCCAGCGTGTTTTCACCAACCATACTGGAGGGCGATGCCGATATCCTGGTGGCGCTGGAGTGGGCTGAAGGACTGCGCTGGTTGCCCTATCTCAACCAGGAGAGCGGGACTTTCATTACGGATACACAGCATATAATTCCGCCCTTCGCCTGTCGTGACAGGGGCAGGGGCGCGGTTTCCGGCTACACCCGGGAAACCGTACCCGAGGTCATGGATAGCGTCACCAATAGTTTTGCGCTCGATGCCGCAGAGATTGCAACTGAACTGGGCGTGCCGAAGGCTTCCAATACGGTGCTGCTCGGCGCCCTGTCCACTGCGCTGGAGTTCCCGGTCGCCGCCTGGAAATCTGTGATCAGCAAGTTTGTTCCGTCAAAAACCATTGAAGCCAATACCCGGGCATTTGATGCCGGTCGCGAATGGGCATTGTCCTTCGATCGTGAAACTCAACTCAAAGATTGGACGGATCGTACCAAACAAGATCCGGAGAAAACCACGGATTCGTCTGCCGATGTTGTTTCCACGCTGGAGATTACTGAGGCGTGGTGTAAGGGGTGTGATATCTGTGTCAAGTTTTGTCCCGAGCGCTGTCTTGCTATGGATGCGCGGCAGATTGCAATTCTGACTCATCCTGATCGTTGTACTGGTTGCCGGATCTGCGAATGGCTTTGTCCCGATCTGGCGATTACCGTCCACACATCTAAAAACAATATTTCAACCTGACTTATGAGCGCTAATCAGAATTTACAGAATCTTCAGGGCAATCACGCCTGTGCCTTGGCGGCCATTCGTGCGGGATGTCGTTTATATGCGGGCTATCCGATTACTCCTTCCTCGGAAATAGCTGAAAGCATGTCGGCGGAGTTGCCGAAGGTGGGAGGTGTCTTCGTCCAGATGGAAGATGAAATCGCATCCATGGGTGCGGTGATCGGAGCTTCTGCGGGTGGGGTCAAGGCGATGACCGCTACCAGCGGTCCGGGGTTTTCCCTGAAACAGGAAAATCTCGGCTATGCCGCGTTAACCGAAATTCCCTGCGTTATTGTCAATGTCATGCGCGGCGGTCCCAGTACCGGTATGCCGACACGACCGGCTCAGGGCGATATCATGCAAGCGCGCTGGGGAACCCATGGGGACCACCCGACACTGGTACTTGCCCCATGGTCGGTGGAGGAGGTCTATGCCGAGACGATTCGCGCCTTCAACCTGGCTGAGTTGCTGCGTACGCCGGTGATCATCCTGTTCGATGAGACGATTGGGCACCTGGTTGAAACAGTGGATCTGACACATTTTCTGGATCTGGAAATCACTGATCGAAAATGGGCGGATAGCAAGACTAAAGGGTTCAAGCCATATGCGGATCCGGGTGACGGCATACCCGTGATGGCGCGACCGGGAGATGGGCATCGGGTCCACACCACCGGATTGACTCATGGTGAGAACGGTTTTCCAACGCAGGATGCCGAACTGGTGGCACAGTTTATGTCGCGGTTGCTGGGCAAAATTGAAAAACACCGGGATGAGGTTGAGCATATCGATGTGCGGCATTGTGATGACGCGGATGTCGTCATCGTGGCCTACGGTATTACTGCCAGGGCGGCACATCGAGCGGTCGGAATGCTGCGTGAGCAGGGTGTCAGGGCAGGTCTGTTCCGACCGTTAACATTGTGGCCGTTTCCCGAGGCTGCATTCAAAGCGGCGACCGGGCATGCCGATCTGGTTCTGGTGCCTGAAATGAACGCCGGGCAACTGATTCTTGAAGTGGAGCGGCTGGTCTCTGAAAAAACCAGGGTGGCCGGGGTCAATATTTTCTTCGGTGATCCCATAACCCCGCAACAGATCGTCGAAAAAGCCGAAGTGGAATTAAATGATGAGTGATGTGGCGCAAAATCAGTTCAATATCAAAGAGTATATTCGGCAAGATCTGTTTCCGCATTTCATGTGCCCCGGTTGTGGTCATGGAATTGCACTGCGGGCACTTCTTAATGCCGTGCATGATCTTGACATAGACAAGAACAAACTGGCTGTCGTCAGCGGGATTGGCTGTTCCGGGCGAGTGGGTGCCTACATCGATGCGAATACCTTTCATACGACTCACGGTCGACCGCTCGCCTTTGCTACCGGGCTTAAGCTCGCGAGGCCTGACCTGGAAGTCATAGTCATTACAGGGGATGGCGACTGTCTGGCGATCGGCGGTAATCATATGATTCATGCCTGCCGGCGTAACCTGAATCTTACTTGTCTCATGCTCAACAACGAGGTCTATGGAATGACCGGTGGACAGGTTTCGCCCACGACTTCGATGGATCGATTCACGACGACAACCCAGTACGGAAATTACGAACCGGTATTTGATGCATGCAAACTTGCCGAAGGGGCCGGTGCCGGTTTTATCGGTCGGGAAATGACGCTACAGACTCCGGCTCTCCGTGACCTGATTAAAGAAGCCATTAGCCACCAGGGATTCTCTTTTGTCGAGGTGCTTTCGGATTGCACAGAAGTCTTCGGCCGCAAAAACGATCTGGGCGAATCGGCGGAGATGGTTCTGGCTCAGAAGGCGGGTTACCGGTCGGATTCCTATGGCACCGTGGTGGATGAGCCGTTCAAACCGCGCGGGATGCAAACCGGTGTACTGCTGCGGACAGAGCGCCCGGAGTATGCTGCTACGTATCAGCAGCATAATGCGGAAAAACTGAAACAATGAGTGACTTCCAGATTCGTCTCAGCGGTAGTGGTGGTCAGGGTTTGCAACTGGCGGCCAAGATACTTGGTGGAGCCATACTGAAAGAAGGTAAAAGGGTTGCCCAGTCAACCAGTTACGAGCCGACTTCCCGCGGCGGGCTCAGTCGCTCGGATCTGATCATTGGTGAAGAGGCGGTGGAATACCCGCTGGTAACGGATCTTGATTGTTTGCTGATTCTCGATCAGGTGGCGGTAGATAGTTCTGTCGATGTGATTCGTCCGTCTACCGTGGTACTGATCGACAGTGAGCGAGTGACTGTTGCCCCGCAAGTTGAATGTAAGCTGGTTTCTCTGGAACTGGTGCAGGCGGCTTATGCTGTTGGTAATGTTCGTACGGCAAACATCATTGCACTGTCGGTGTTGGCGGAACTGTCGGGATTCTGTCGGGCAGCTACGTTACAAAAGATTGTGGAAGATAGCATGCCGACACGATTCGTCGCTCTGAACCTCGACGCACTGGAGGCAGGAGTCGATCTGGCAAAAGGTATAGAATTTCCAGCGTAAACAACGCTGAGTAAAAAAATAATGAACGTGATGGCGGCTGAAAAAAAAGACCTGGATCACATTGAAACAGCGAGCAGGGATGAATTGCAGGCCTTGCAGTTGTCCCGCCTGAAAAAAAGTCTGTCACATTGCTACCAGAACGTACCCCATTATCGAAAGACTTTTGATGCGGCAGGGGTTCACCCGGCTGACCTCAAGGCGTTGACCGATCTGAGTAATTTTCCGCTCCTGAGTAAACAGGATCTGCGTGAAAATTATCCGTTTGGCATGTTTGCGGTGCCCAGAGAAGAGGTGGTGCGGATCCATGCGTCGAGCGGCACAACCGGAAAACCTACTGTGGTCGGTTATACCCGGGCAGATATTGATGTGTGGGCCGGCGTGATGGCCCGCTCGATTCGGGCGGCCGGTGGCCGCAAGGGCGATATCGTGCATGTCGCATTCGGTTACGGGCTTTTTACCGGTGGACTTGGCGCTCATTACGGTGCGGAAAAGCTGGGTTGCACGGTTGTGCCTATGGGTGGCGGACAGGGCGCCAAACAGGCGCAACTGATCCAGGATTTCAAGCCGGATATCATTATGGTTACGCCTTCCTATATGCTGGCGCTGGTCGAGGAGTTTGTGCGCCAGGGGATCGACCCTGCGGATACTTCTCTGCGTATAGCCATGCACGGCGCAGAGCCGTGGAGCAACAAGATGAGAGGCGAAATCGAGCGTGTGTTCGATTTGGATGCGCTGGACCTTTACGGGCTGTCCGAGGTTATTGGTCCCGGCGTCGCCCAGGAATGTATTGAAACCAAGGATGGGCCAACTATCTGGGAAGACCATTTCTACCCGGAAATCATCAACCCGGAGACTGGAGAAGTGGTGCCCGACGGTGAGGTCGGAGAGTTGGTATTCACTTCGCTGACCAAGCAGGCGATGCCCATTGTGCGTTATCGTACCAGGGATCTAACGCGTTTGTTGCCCGGTACAGCGCGCACGATGCGACGAATAGAAAAAATTACCGGCCGCAATGACGACATGATGATTATTCGCGGCGTCAATGTTTTTCCATCTCAGATCGAGGAGCTGGTGTTACAGGATGAGCGCCTGTCGCCTCACTACCTGCTTGAGATCATGAAGGACGGGCCGCTTGATGCCCTTACGGTAAAAGTCGAGACACGACCTGTTTTCCATGAGGCGGGTCAAGATGCCCACAGTGCATGCGCAGCACATCTGGTTGAGGTGGTTAAGGAATTTGTTGGCGTAACGGTTAATGTAGAACTGGTGGCACCGCTGGCTATTCCGCGGTCGATGGGTAAGGCACAGCGGGTTGTGGATAAGCGCGGATAGTAGCGGCACATAATGAGCGGCATATTGCCGGTGGTGAGAACGGCAAAATCTGCTTTTGGCCGGCAAACGAAACCCAGATGATGTTCGTGGAGTTTGATCAACCGTAAAGTAAAGGTGTCCACTACGCCCCACGATCTTACCCAATGCTTCCTCGATTGCATCGACACTGGTGTGCGCGCTTATGATATGTCCACCGGCGACCTGCTTTACGACACCCAGATCATTCGTTAAGCCTGTGTTCTGCTGAGTCAGGGGATGGCCTATCGACCAGGTCGAAAGTGCCAGCATCTAATAAGCTGCCCCATACTGATGCATGACCGGAGCAGCGCGCCCTCTTATGGTGCTTCACACAGCTTTTTCGCAGGTTGATATTTCTTAAATACATGATTTACAAGTAATTAAGAGAATCTGGCACGGTTCCTGCTTAGTACATTCTACTAACTATTATTATGCCTGGCGTCAGCCACGGCCAGTATTTATGCGAAGGGGAATGACATGCGACACATTTGGAGTATAGCGGCGGTAATTGTTTTGGCGGCAGCGGCGGTAATTGCGCAGGCCGAGGTGACTGGCAATATCGGTTGGGATAGTGACTACGTTTTCCGTGGCGTACCGCAGAGTGAATCGTCGGCCAGCGGTGGCATCGACTGGGAAGGCGATTCAGGTTTCTACCTGGGTACCTGGGCCGCAGATGTTGGTGATGGTCTGGAAATCGATTACTACGGTGGCTGGGGGGGCGAAACCGATAGTGGTTTCAGTTATTCCGTCGGCTACACGCTGTATGACTATACCGGCGACTTCGATGAGGAATACCAGGAAGTTAACCTGGGTGTCGGCTTTGGTTGGCTCTCGCTGGATATTTCCATAGGTGAATGGGACGGCGACGACTACACCAACTACGAACTAACCGCTGAACGCAATGGCTTCTTCGTAACGCTTGGCAGTTGGGGTGACGACTTTGACGGCGATTACCTCAAGCTGGGTTACGGCACCGAGATCGCCGGCATAGATGTGACTAGTTACTACGTGTACAGCAACGACGACCTGATTCCCGGCAGCGACTCGAACGTGGTCGTTCAGGTCAGCAAGAGTTTCTCTTTCGAGCAGGTTGCAGATGCTTTTAACGGCACCGAGTAACGCTTTACGAGCCAGCAAATGGAAAAAATATTATGAAACTCATTACAGCGATTATCAAACCTTTCAAGCTAGATGATGTTCGTCAGGCCGTCGCCGACATCGGTGTGCAGGGTATTACCGCCACCGAGGTCAAGGGCTTCGGGCGGCAACGCGGCCACACCGAGTTGTACCGGGGAGCCGAGTATGTCGTCGATTTCCTGCCCAAGACCAAGATCGAACTGGCCGTCGACGACAGCATTGTCGAGCAGGTTATCGAGGCAATCATTAACACGGCCCGAACCGACAAGATTGGCGACGGCAAGGTGTTCGTAACCAACCTCGAGGATGTCATCCGCATCCGCACCGGTGAATCCGGCAGCGAAGCGGTCTGACGCGGGCATCGAACAGCAATTTATCCGATCAGGAGGATAATGAGAATGAAATTAACTAGGAAAACTGGCCTGACTGGCCGAGCGTTGAAAATCTGTCTGCTACCCGGGTTATTTCTGGTGGCCAGCAGTGCCAACGCGGATGAACTAAGTTCCGGCGATACGGCTTGGATGCTTACCGCAACCGCACTTGTCTTGTTCATGACGATTCCGGGGCTGTCGCTGTTTTACGCCGGCATGGTGCGCAGCAAGAATATCCTGTCCGTACTCATGCAGTGTTTTGCCATTACTGGCCTGGCCACGATTATCTGGATCATCGTCGGCTACAGCATTGCCTTCACCGGTGATGGTGCATTCTGGGGTAGCCTGGACAAAGCCTTTCTCAAGGGCGTAACCGTAGATGCCATGTCCGGTACGATCCCGGAGACCGTGTTCATGACTTTCCAGATGACCTTCGCCATCATCACCCCGGCGCTGATCGTGGGAGCATTTGCCGAACGCATGAAGTTTTCCGCGATGCTCTGGTTTATGGGCATTTGGCTAATACTCGTCTATGCGCCAATTTGTCATTGGGTA
>PBZD01000009.1 GCA_002729875.1 Chromatiales bacterium
ACAAGACCTATCAGGGCACGACAGAACATGTTGTCGGTGCTGCTGTCGGCACCCGTGAGGGCAATGCTTTCAACTGGAACTACGAGTTCAACCTGCAGGTTGGTGACGATGTCTGGAAGGTTCGTTTTGATGACTGGATGTTTTTGCAGCCCAACGGCGTGTTGCTTAATACAGCCACGGTCACCCGCTGGGGGATTAAATTGGGTACTGTATTCCTGTCTTTTAGCAAACCGGCTATACCTCAAGCTGCCGCCGAATCATCCTGAGCAACCAGCCGATCACCGGCAGACGCGCATAGAATTGTTGCGCTGAATCCCAGTGATCGATATGCAGATTGATCCGTCCATCCGCAGCAAAACCGATTTCGCTCATGCCCACGATATTCAAGGGGCGACCTTTAAGTGTCGAGTGCAATGTCCAGCGGAGTAATCCCATGGGCTCTGCACCGTCACTCATGGCGGTATGGGTGACGGTAAATTTCGCATCATCCAGGTGGTCGAACATGTCCCGGAAAACCATCTCCATTTTTTCCAGGCCACGAATGTCATTAAACGGATCAACAAAATGAATATCATCCGTCATGACGTCGGATAATCGATGCAGATTATTGGGGCTCACCTGCTGGTAGAATTCCGCGTAACGCTTGAGGGCATCATCAGTCATGTTTCAATAGCCTGCTGGTTAATCGAAGGTAAACGGCATAAGGGAGGACGCTAAGAATTTTCACCAGCCAGGTGAAGCGTCGCGGAAAGGTGATCTCGAATCTGCGCCCGTCAAGACCTTTGATCAGCCGTGCGGCGGCTTTTTCGACCGCCATTAGAAACGGCATCGGGAATTTGTTCTGGTCCGTGAGCGGGGTTCTGATGAAGCCGGGGTTGATAAGGCGCAAACGTACCCCGGCCGCAGCCAGTTCGGGCTGCAGGGATTCACACAGATTGATCAGCGCCGCCTTGCTGGCGCCATAGGCACTGGCGTTGGGCAGACCCCGATAGCCGGCGACCGATGAGACGACGGCAATATCACCCTGCCCGGATTGGATAAACACCGGAACTATGGCTTGCAGACAATTCACCACGCCCATGTAATTAATCTCCATCAGGTGCCTGAAAACTGCCAGATCGAAGCGTTGCGCCGAATTGGGGATGTGCGTGCCCGCATTGAGTACGCACAGGTCGGGCATTCCGACGGTGGAGCAAATGCGCTTGAAACAGGCGCTGACCCGTGCCGTGTCCGTCACGTCCAGGGCGAACACATGAATTTTGCCCTGGGTATCCCGGCAGCTCTCAAGCAAAGAATTCAGTGCTGCGATACTGCGGGCGCTGGCACATACCTGGTGGCCTTGCTGCGCATACTGGCGAGCCAGTTCTCTACCCAGCCCGCTGCTGGCACCGGTAATCCAGATAATCATTAATTTATATACGCCAGGGTCGGGCCGGTGGATCAGTCACTAACCTGCTGATCAGGCCGATGATCCAAGTGGGACGGGTTAACGAAGAACTACACAAGGCACAAAATATTTAACCAAGGAGAGTTCTGATCATGGAAATTATTGTTAGTTCATTTGCCGCAGTGGTCGCCGCAAGTTGCTTTGTAACACTGTTGTTCAATGACCTGAAAGATACCAAATTGAAAGACCGGCAACTTGTTGCGGGGCAAGACGAACTGCCCGAATAAGTGCAGGTTTTCATGTATACCGGTCCCTCGGCAAACAGCCCTGATATCCCCCCGGGTAACAATCCTCGTGGTCACCCTGACGCTTTGTTCCAGCGTCGCCACGATGGGCTTAACCGGGGGATCGGTTTTTTTTCCGGCTGGTTGACGCAGTCGCTCCTGGTCAACATGGTGTTTTTTCAATGCGTCTGGTTTCTGGCGGTAATTGGTGCGGCTAATGGTAACTATTGGCTGGGACCGTTCAGCCTGATGGTATTCATCATCATGCATTACTTTTTTTCAGACACAGCCAAAGCAGATTACCTGCTGGCGGTATTTGCGATGGTGATCGGTCTGATCATCGAAACACTTTTCCTGCGTACCGGTGTGCTGAATTTTGTCGGCACTGCGCCGTCCTCCGAATTCGCCCCACTTTGGGTTGTGGTGCTCTGGGCCAATTTCGCACTGATTATGAATGGTTGCTTGCAATGGTTGCAGCGGCATTTGATCTTTGCGGCTCTGCTGGGTTCTTCAGGCGGAGCCGTTTCCTATTTTGCCGGCATTAAACTGGGCGCCGCGACGACTGGCTCTGCGATGCCGATCGTTCTGGCCGTCATTGCAGTGACCTACGCACTGGTTACGCCAGTATTTCTTGACGCTGCCCGGCGCCTGTCCGATGCGCTGCAATGTGCACGGAGGTAACCCGGACATGACGAATGCCTATTGGTGCGTATTGCTTGCGGCGTTGCTGCCGATAGTCTGGGTTGGTGCGATAAAAGTGGGTGCGCAAGGTTATAACAACCAACAGCCAAGGATTTTCCTGGCTTGCCAGAAGGGTTGGCGACAGAGAGCCAACTGGGCCCAGTTAAACGCCTACGAAGCGTTTCCACCTTTTGCTGCCGCAGTCATCATCGCCCATCTGGCCGGTGCCAACCAGTTACTCATAGATACCCTGGCTGGCCTGTTCGTCTTAATGCGGGTATTTCACGGTATTGCCTATATCCGCAACCAGGGGGGGTTGCGCTCACTGATATGGGGTGCAGGGTTTTTCTGCAACCTGGGTTTGTTTATAGCCGCGGCCAGCTAATTGATGTTGGACAGTAATTAATCCAGCGGAAAAATAACAATCCTTGTCCCGGCCTCCGCGCCAATAAGCCTGCAACAATGAAACTGACGCTTTAGGGAACCAATCAGATGTCAACGCATTGCAGGATAACCACGATCGGTCGGGCTTTGTTGCTGGCTGGTCTGTTGTTTCCCGCTGAGAACGCCATAAGCCTCGAGAAACCGGAATACACGGTTTTATCCAGGCATGGCGACATAGAGTATCGCCAATACGAGCCCTATCTGGTTGCAGAAACTGTCATCGAGAAAGCCGCCAATCCAAGAGAGGCCGGTAAAGAAGGTTTTTATCGCCTGTTACGCTACATTACCGGCGGCAACCAGAGCCAGACCAGGATTCCTGCCGCCGCGCCGGCGGAAATGATTCCCACCAATGACAGCAGCAGTAAAGAAATTAGCATGCCGCTACCGGTTCAGCAGTATGATTTAATGGACAGCTGGTGCGTCACCTTCATGATCTCGAGTCAATACAGCCTGGATACGGTGCCGGTGCCGACCGACCCCCGGGTGCGGGTGCGGGAAGTGCCCGGCCGCTTGATGGCGGCACTGCGCTATTCGGGTCGCTGGACTGAACGTAATTTCATTAATAAAAAGTCACTGCTGCTAGGGGCCATCGAGGCCGAGTCGGTTACATCGATTGGTAATGTGCGGTTTGCGTTTTACAATCCGCCTTATACGTTCCCGTTCATGCGGCGCAACGAAGTCATGGTAGAGGTCACCGGTCTGCCCGCCGTCGCAACCGGGCTGGCGCTGTTCACTTATTAACTGCTGAATATGTTAGGGGCCTGCCCCAACGGTTCTGCAGGCGAACTGCTTGTGGATATGGACCCTGGGCTGGATTTGATTCATCTCTGTGACGGGGAATCAAAAAGAACCCGGAGAACCTGAAGGTTCCCCGGGCTAAGCACGAATGACGTCGGTTACTGGAGGAAGTTTCCGACACTCATCGTATTTACTGCAATCTTGCGGTAGTTTCGGGGGGCAGAATGACGGCATCGATCACATGAATGATGCCATTGCTGGTGGAGACATCAGCTGAAACGACATTGGCACCGTTTACCGTTACACCGGATGTTGAGCCGATGACGTCGATTGTTGCTCCCTGCAGGGTGGCAGGTTGTGCGCCTGAGCCGATATCCGCTGATCTGATTTTTCCAGGTACCACGTGATACAGAAGAACCGCTTTTAATTGATTCTTGTTCTCAGGTTTCAGCAGATTTTCGACGGTACCTTCGGGTAATGCGGCGAAAGCCTCATCGGTCGGCGCAAAAACCGTGAAAGGACCGTCACCTTTTAGTGCATCAACCAGATCTGCGGTTTGCAGGGCGGTGGTCAGGGTGTTAAACGAGCCTGCGGAGATCGCGGTATCGACGATATCCTTTTGCACTGGTCGGGAATGGCCGCCGGCCAATGCCTGGCCGGATATGAACAAGCCGACAAAGAGGAACAGAGCGGTAAATTTATGTTTCATGTTTCAATCTCCATCTTGAGGGATTTGTATACGGTTATCGTTTTGTCCTTGATTCATACGCATGGCAGATACGTTTGGATTTATTTGGCTGTCGATTGATCGGCTGCAGGTTGTGCTGGCAGCTGCAGGAAGCGGGGTCGAAAAAAATCGGCTTGCGACGAATCCAATCAGCACTGGCCAACGTATAAATTGACGATATATAAATTTTTTAAATGAAACTGCAGCTATGGCTGTGCAAACATTCAGTCAGGTATGGGGTCAATTTTGAGAGAATTAGACAGTCTGATCCGCGATCTTGATACACCGAGAATCCCTCTTGCCGATGCGCTCCGGCCTGAGGCACTCAAGGTGCGTGAGGCGCTGCGCAAGCAGGGACTGGAAACGCCGTTCGTCCCCAGCGGTCTTTCTGTCGTTGAGCGTCAGACCGGGATTGAGGAGCACTTTGCCGCGATCATGCGCCTGCTGGATCTGGATCTGACTGATGGTAGCCTCAGCGATACGCCGTGTCGTGTTGCAAAAATGTATTGCCGCGAAATCTTTTCCGGGCTCGACTATCGTAATTTCCCCCGGATTTCGGTGGTCAGGAACAAGATGAACGTGGATGAGATGATCAAGGTTAGTGCCATCCAGTTTTTTTCAACCTGTGAACATCATTTCGTGGCGATAGACGGCAAAGCTACGGTAGCCTATATACCCAAAGACAACGTTATTGGTTTGTCGAAAATCAATCGCATCGTGCGTTTTTTCGCCCAGCGACCGCAGATCCAGGAGCGCCTCACCGAGCAGGTACTGCTGGCCTTGCAGGCGCTGCTGGAAATTGACAATGTGGCCGTCAGCATTAACGCCACTCATTATTGCGTGAGGGCGCGCGGCGTCATGGACACCACCAGCAGTACTATCACGACCGCGCTGGGCGGGGGCTTTAAAACCAATCCCGCCACCCGCAAAGAATTTATGCTGGGTCTCCATTCCGCCTGATATGGGAACAGGCGTCTGACCCCAATTTAGCCCACCGGGAACCAACCCCCGGAGCCGGCGGCAAAACCAGTACCAGACGATGATAATTGCCTCCGTTGTTGATCGCGCAGCCCTGGCCTGATTAGGTGCGCAGTCTGCTGCGGATATCGGTACAATACCCACCGTGCCCGGGTGGCGAAATTGGTAGACGCAAGGGACTTAATAAAATTGAGCACCCAGTCAGGAAACGGCTGGTGTGAATGGAGTCAAATTCGGGGAAACCTCAAGCCGCAAGGCAGTGGCAATCCCGAGCTAAGTCCGGGCCGTGGCAATATTGCTGTCCGGAAAAGTGTAGAGACTTGACGGCTCCTGCCTAAGTTGGCGGGCAGTTCTGCTGCCCCGATAGGGTAAAGAGAAAGTCCAGACCACAAATGCGGTTCGCGCTGGTTGCAATCGACAGCGGGGCTCGCAGCAGTGAAAGCTGTAGTTGGTATGAAAATCCCTCGGAGGCAACTCTGTGCCGGTTCGAGTCCGGCCCCGGGCACCACCCCAAACTAATTAAATAAGAGAAACTGAACGTACCTCAGATGCATTCACCAGACCTGACCTCAGACGAATTGCTGACGACGACACGTGCCGTGCGCAAGCGGCTCGATCTTGAGCGCGGTATTGATATCGACGTCATCAAAGAGTGTATTGGTGTAGCAACCCAGTCGCCGACCGGTGGCAACACACAGGGTTGGCATTTCGTTGTGGTTGCCGATGCCGGTCAGCGTGCGGCGCTCGCCGAATTGTACCGCCGGGCCTGGAAGATCTATAAGCAGGCACCCGGTTCCGTGTATGACCTGTTTGCCAGGGAACCCGCAGGGGCCCGCAAGGAGCAACTCGGTCGGGTGGCTGAGTCAGCGGATTATCTTGTCGAGCACCTGCACCGTGTGCCCGTTCATGTCGTGCCGTGTATCGGTGGGCGAGTCGATCACATCAGCGGTGATTTTGCCAGCGTTGGTTTGGCCAGTGTTTACGGGTCGATATTGCCCGCGACCTGGAGCTATATGCTCGCAGCCCGGGCGCGTGGTCTTGGTACAGCCTGGACCACCTGTCACCTGATGTTTGAAGAAGCTGCCGCCGGGATACTCGATATTCCGTACGATAAAATTTCTCAGGTTGCCCTGATCGCGACTGCCTACTCGATTGGTAAGGAGTTCAAGCCAGCATTACGCAAGCCGATTGACGAGATCTTGCATATAGACCGATGGTGATTTGCTGTACAAATATTTCAAATTCAGGTCATTTAATCTTAGTTGAAAATAGAGTAATGGCACGTTTTTAGGTGTTACCTCTGGAATATTAAGTTCCATTGATCTGCCAGTTCGCGGGGGTGTAACCGGAGAAATTAATGCAGAATGTGTCGATGGCAGGGCGGGTATGTCTCGTAACCGGGGCTACCAGCGGGATAGGCAAGGCAACCGCCGAGGTTCTGGCGCAGACTGGTGCGACCCTGATCTTGCATGGTCGCGATGAGCGTAAGATCAGGCAACTGTGTGCCGACCTTAAGACTGGCACGAATCATGACAACATTCACTTTCTGCTGGCTGATTTTGCCTCCCTGTCCGAGGTTCGTGCACTGGCCGTGCAACTCCGGGCACAGTTCGGCATTCTGCATGTGCTCATCAATAATGCCGGCGTACTAACAGATCAACGTCAGGTCAGTCACGATGGTTATGAATGGACATTTGCCGTCAATCACCTTGCGCCATTTTTATTGACCAGCCTCGTGCTTGACCTGTTACAGGCGAATATGCCGGCGCGCATTGCATTTAACTCTTCGTCGGCAATGGGCGCTGCGCAGCTGGATTTTTCTGATCTGCAGATGGAACGGCACTTTGATGGGTGGACGGCATACGCAAATACCAAGCTGGCGAATATGCTGTGTGCCAATCTGTTTGCCGAGAAACTGGCCGGCACCGGCGTTGTTTCAAATTCGTTCTGCCCCGGTTTGATTGACACGAATCTGCTGGTAGACAACCAGGATTTTGGTGAAGCTCAATATGCCCGCCTGAAACTGATGATGCGCAGTGTACGGGAGGGGGCCATCACGCCGGTTTTTCTTGCCACTGAGCCGCAGGCTGCGACCATCAATGGGAAATTTTTTCTCAAGTCACATGGTAACGGCATGACGCCGGTGCCGATATCCTGGGATAGGGAGGTGGCTGCCCGCCTGTGGAATGTCAGTCGGGAGTGTGTGACGCGTTGGCTGGATTAGTTGGCGGAGGGTCGGCGGGTATACGGAAATCATCAATAGCGCCTTTCATAACCACGGCGATATCATCGCCCCGGATTTCCCAGCGGGTTGAATCACGTCGCCTGTTTGGCCCGAAGGAATACAGGTAGGTCGTGTTCGATCTGCCGTTGGTGGCACAATTATCGCGGATCCAGTATGCATAGTTCCACGGGTCAAGGAAAAACTCAGCCCGTTGTTCTGACAAACCCTGTTGCGCGAGATGCGCGAAGGCACCGTTGTACAGGTACGACTGCCCGGTTTTTTCAGTGAAGGTAAAGATACGACGATGAAATCCACAGCGTCGTGCGCCTACGTTGCCGCTGGTGAAATCCTTGTGCAGCGCTTCCAGTTCGAATTGTGCGGCTGTGACGTTGGCCGGATCTGCGCTACGCAGATGGCTTGTTGCTAACGCTGAACCCCATCCTGCCAGTAAAACAACCAATGCCGCACCCGTGGTGCGAGTGACAAAAGGAGTTGCGCTGCCGGCTGTGGTTGTACTATGAAGACGGGCCTCGGCAAGTGCTGCAAACAGGAAGCAGGCCCCAAGCATCATCTCGATCCACTCGCCAGTGAACTTGAACGGGTAGCTTTGCTGCATGATGCCGGTTAATAAGAAAGCAGGTATCAGGATTGGTGCCGGAGCCAGGATGCCAATCCGGCCGATCAGCCGGCGAACCGCAGGAATGAGACCGAGCAGGGGCAAAGCTACGCCATAGCCGAAAATCACCACAACAACGCTGAGCTTGCGCAATCCGGTCTCAATCACGTTATGCAGGTTGAATTCCTGTTGATAGTTGAATTGCAGAAAGTACTCCGGTGGCCGGTAGCCGAAGAGTCGTTGCCCCCATGAAATTTCCTCCAGCGCAACGAACAGGCAAAACAGCAACAGGCCGATCGGAAACCAGCTGGCTGTAAGGCTGAACCCGGGGCGTGCAGCAACAAAGAGGTAGATACCGCCGGCACCGATGAATGCCCAGAAAGTGCTCCACTCGAGTATTTCATCTTCCTGAACAAGGATGTAGTAACTATCCGGTGCAAATGACCACAGCAAAAACGCCGTAACGCCAATTGCTGCAATCAGCAGGTTGGCGATCAGATCAGCAACAAGACCGGCTTGAGTGTTTGGTGGCATAACATTTTTCGGGATGTTGTTCTGGCTCACCGGCTTCTGTTACCTGCGTTCTGTAGGTTGATTTATTGCCTGAGACGGTTGGTACTGTGGTTCCATTTTAGCAATCCAGTTTAGCAGAATGTCGGTACCTGATCGTCTCGTTCAGGTGTAAAACGCGCTACCATTCAGGTTCAGAAAGTTGACGGCAGCAATTTATGCTTGATTTTTACTACTGGCCGACACCGAATGGGTGGAAAGCCTCGATCATGTTAGAAGAGTGTGAGCTCGATTATGATGTGCACCCGGTTCATATCGGTCGCGGGGATCAGTTTAAGCCTGAGTTTCTTGCCATCAGTCCAAATAACCGGATTCCGGCACTTGTTGATCATACGGTTGAAGGCGAATCGCTTAATATATTCGAATCCGGTGCGATTCTTGTATACCTGGCTGAAAAAACCGGTCGACTGATGCCGGCAGATCCGCGCGGGCGTTTCGATGTGTTGCAATGGTTATTTTGGCAGGTTGGCGGCCTCGGTCCGATGGCTGGCCAGCTTGGACATTTTTTGAACTATTCCGAAACCCGGATTGAGTATGCCGTCGAGCGCTATAATAAAGAATACAACAGGCTGCTCGGCGTACTGAATCATCAGCTTGATGGGCGCGACTATATTTGTGGCAATTATTCGATTGCTGATATTGCCTGTTGGCCGTGGGTTCGTTCACATGAGCGCCTGGCGCAACCGCTTGACGAGTTCCCGTATGTAGAAGAGTGGTTCGACAAGGTGGCCAGTCGTCCCGCTGTTGAACGTGGGATCAATGTCGGTGCGGCCTGGTGGGGTTCGCGCCAACTGGATGATGAAAGTCGCAATAAGCTTTTCAATCAAACTGCTTTAAGTGTCAGTGAACTGGCGGACGAGGCCGAAAAAGAAGGGTAGCAGAGCAGGGAGCGGGCATTGGACGGTGTAGCGCAAACAACCCGTACTTTGTTGATGGTGCGTCCAGCCCATTTTGGCCCGAATCGGCAGACTGAAGCATCCAATGCATTGCAGCAGCCGGTTAACGGTTCGGCGGCATCGTTTGCGGCAGCGGCGCTGAACGAATTTGATGGCATGGCAGATGAGTTGCAAGCGAACGGTGTGCAAGTGCTGGTCATTGACGATACCGATGAACCGGTCAAGCCGGATGCCGTATTTCCAAATAACTGGGTCACTACCCACGCAAACGGTGATGTGGTTCTTTTCCCGCTCGAGGCGTTCAACCGGCGCCCCGAGCGCCGCATGGATATTATTGTTGCACTGTCTGCTGAGTACGGTTTTAGCGTTGGGAAAATCCTTGATCTGTCAGCCTATGAGCGCCAGGGACGGTTTCTGGAAGCTACCGGAAGTATGGTGCTGGATCGTGTGAATCGCGTCGCCTACGCGGCTTTGTCGACACGGACACACCGGGGACTGTTGCAGATCTTCGCCAACCAGGTCGGATACGAGGTGTGCGCTTTCGATACGCTGGATAGCAGCAACCGACCGATTTATCACACCAATGTCATGCTGGCGATCGGCACGCAGTTTGCGGTGATTTGTGCTGCTGCGATCACCGGATCCCGACAACGAGAAGCGGTGATAAAGCGACTGGCCAGCACAGGACGAAAAATCATCGACATCACGATGGAGCAGATGCGGTCATTTGCCGGTAACCTGCTTGAGGTACAGGGACAGGACGGTGAGCCATTCATCGTCTTGTCGAAAACCGCTCACGATGTGCTGATAACGGAGCAGCGGACGATACTGCAACAATGCGGGAGATTGCTGCCCATTAACATCGATACAATAGAACGGGTAGGGGGTGGAAGTGCGCGCTGTATGTTGGCGGAGGTTTTTTTGCCGCTGACTCAGGAGTTCAATCAGGGTGGTGGACATGGTGCATGAAACGGAACGAATCCTGATGTGTCCGCCCGACTATTTTTCAGTCGATAATGTCATCAATCCATGGATGGCGGGAAACGAGGGCCAGCTGGATTTTGATCTTGCGCGTCACCAGTGGGATGGTTTTTATGCTGCGCTGGCCAGGACTGCCGATATTGAGTTGCTTGAGCCACAGCCAGGGTTGCCGGATCTCGTATTCACGGCTAATGCCGGGTTTGTGCTCGGATCAATGGCTGTGCCAAGCCATTTTATGCCGCATGAACGACGTCCCGAGGAGACTTATATCAAACACTGGCTGACCGAACGGGGATTTCAGTTGCGCGTGTTGCCTGATGATGTAGGTTTCGAGGGGGCGGGCGATTGCCTGATAGATCGTAGCGGAGCGTGGTTGTGGAGCGGCTATGGATTCCGTACCGAAATCGAGGCGCATGCATTTCTCGCCGATTGGTTTGCCCTTGAGGTGGTGTCCATTCAATTGACCGATGCACGTTTTTATCATATCGACACCTGCCTGTGTCCTCTGTCCGATGGTAGTCTGCTGTACTATCCAAAGGCTTTTGATGCGGCATCAATCAGTGCAATCGAACGACGAATACCGCCGGACCGGCGCGTTATCGTGTCGGCTGGAGATGCAGAAAATTTTGCCTGTAATGCGGTTAATGTCGGCGAACATATTTTCCTGCATGATTGTTCGGCGGAACTCGAAGGCAAGTTGAACCGGCGGGGTTACAAAGTACACCGACAACCATTATCGGAGTTTTTAAAATCAGGAGGCTCGGCAAAATGCCTGACGCTGCGGCTTTCAGAAACAGAGCATTTATAATTTGATGAATCTCGACACGGACAGCGCTGCAATCATTTATGACGTGCGATTGAAGCATCCCGGCGCACATATTTTAGTCGTGACCTGTCGGGTCAGAGAACCGGACCCTGACGGACAGGAATTCTCGTTACCGGCATGGATACCCGGTAGCTACATGATTCGTGATTATGCACGACACCTGCTGAGCATAACGGCCTCGATCGACGGTAAAACCGTGCCGATCAGGAAGCTTGACAAATCCACTTGGCGAGCCGGGCCGGGGAGGGGTACGTTGCAAATTAATAGCGAGATTTATGCCAACGACCTGTCGGTCCGCGGCTCGTTTTTTGATCATGACCATGCCTTCCTGAATGGCATTTGCCTGTTCTTCCGGATACATGGCCTGGATAATGAGCGTTGCATCGTGCATATCACGCCACCGGAGCACACAAAGGATTGGAAACTTGCCACCGGTTTGCTGCACCTGACCGGTGAGGCAAATAAATTCGGTGATTTTCAGGCGGATAGCTATGCGGAGTTGATTGACCGGCCAGTTCTGATGGGAGCGTTGTTATTTGGGCGTTTTGAGTTGGCCGGCGCCGAGCACCTGATCGCGATAGTTGGTTGCAGCAATGTTGACATGGAGCGCATCGAGCGCGATCTGGCCTGTATTTGTGCAAGTCATATTGAAGTCTTTGCAGGTAGTGTGCCGTTCGACCGTTATGTGTTTCTCATTACGGCACTGAATGACGGCTATGGTGGTTTGGAACATGCCAATTCGACGGCACTGATCTGTAAACGTACCGATTTACCATGTGTCGATGATGAACGGGTCGGTAAAGCATATCGCCGTTTTCTCGGGCTTGTCAGTCACGAGTATTTTCATTTATGGCATGTTAAACGAATTCAGCCGGCAGAATTCGTGTCGGCCACACTGAACCAGGAGGCATATACCCGGCAACTCTGGATCTTCGAGGGCATCACGTCGTATTACGATGACCTTGGGTTGTTGCGGGCCGGACTGATTAAGCCATCGACCTATCTGGAACACCTGGGTCGATCCTTGACCGGTGTTTACCGGTCCGGCGGACGGCGGCGACAAACGCTGGAAGAATCAAGCTTTGATGCATGGATCAAGTTTTACCGTCAGGATGAGAATGCACCGAATGCAATCATCAGTTATTACCACAAGGGTGCTATGGTCGCGTTGGCACTCGATCTTGAATTGCGCCTGAAAACCAAGGGCGCTTTTACGCTTGACGATGCCATGCGAGCGCTTTGGCAGAAATATGGCGTAGAGACATCACAGGGATTGCCCGACCGTGCCTTTGAACGACTGGTCGAGCAACAGTCGGGTCTGGATCTGGGTGAATTTTTTAACCAGGCTCTGCGCACGACAATTGATCCGCCGGTCGGAATTCTGCTGGCACAGTTCGGTGTTCGTTTGCAGATGCGGGCAGCAGAGTCGGACAGTGATGCTGGCGGCACGGCGGGGAGTCCCGGTCGTGAGCCGTTGCCATGGTTTGGCTTGCGTACCCGGGCAAATGGTGAGCGGCTATTGATCAAATATGTTACCAGCAGTGGTGGCGCGGCTGTTGCCGGTCTGGCTGCGGATGACGAACTTGTGTCACTGGACGGGTTCCGGGTGACGAGGATGAACTGGCGTAAACTGCTGCAGCGAATTCGGGCAGGTAAACAGGTTGAGATTTGTGTTTTTCGCCGTGATGAACTCAGGCGTTTCACCGTCACAGCGGCGGCATCGCCGCGTGATACCTGCTACCTGAGCCTGACAAGTGATATGGGCGCGGATGTTGCACGCCGCAGGCGTGACTGGTTGGGTACTTGAATTATGCTCGAGCTCGGAATCAAGCTCTTGTTGAGCTACTTGCTTGGATCGCTGAACGGCAGCCTGATTATCGGCAAGTTTATCGGTGTGGATATCCGTTCGGTTGGTAGTGGTAATGCCGGCGGTACAAACGCATTGCGTACCCAGGGCGCACGGTTTGCAATGGGCGTTATGCTGATTGATATTGGCAAGGGCTTCTTGCCCGCCTGGCTGTTGCCGACACTGGTTCTGCCAGGGGTGCCGCTTGATCCGGAAATTTCGCGAAGCTGGTTGATGTTTGCCTGTGGAGCTGCTTCGGTCGTAGGGCATTGTTACCCGGTCTGGTTTAATTTTCGCGGTGGCAAGGGTGCGGCCACGCTCATCGGTATGCTGATTGCCGCTGCGCCGTGGCTGCTGTTGTACGGGTTGCTGGTGTTTGCCGGCATAATTGTATTGACCGGTTTCGTTGGTCTTGCGACGATGTCTGCGGTGACGGCATTACCAATCGTGCTGTTGCTCAAAGGGGAGCCGGGTAGCTCCCCTGCCGTTATTATCCTGTCTTTGTTGGCTCTCTTTATTATTTATATGCATCGCGCAAACATTGCCCGCATGATTCGCGGTGAAGAGCACCGCATGCATAAGGTCATGTTGTTTGGCCGTCGACAGCAGCATGAGCAAAATTAGGTCGGCGCTCATCATTGCACTGGCCGATGGTGGCGTGCATTCGGGCGCCGATTTGGCGCAACGCTTGTCGTGTTCGCGGACGGCTGTCTGGAAGCATCTCAACGAATTGAAGTCTGTCGGGCTGCAGATTGATGCACGGCGCGGGATCGGTTATCAACTCAGGCAGCCATTGGAATTACTGGATAAGGCACTGATTCGGCGCGAACTCGATAGTCACACAAGAGCGGCACTCGGCCGCCTGGAATTACATGATGAGATTGGCTCGACAAGCGAGCGGTTGCGAGAGTTACCAGCACCGGCGGGCGATCATTTCGATGCTGTGCTGGCTGAATACCAGGCCGATGGTCGCGGGCGACGTGGGCGCCAGTGGTTGTCACCGTTCGCCAGTGGCTTGTGTTTTTCTGTTAATCGCTGGTTTGAAATTGTACCGGCTGCCTTGCCTGCTTTGAGCCTTGCGGCTGGTATCGGTGTCTGCCGCGTGTTACGCGACCAGGTAACACATTCTGTCGGTTTGAAATGGCCAAACGATATTGTCACCGATAACGGTAAACTCGGTGGGTTGCTCGTCGACGTGCGCGGTGAAGCCGATGGACCGATTGTTATTGTGGTCGGCGTAGGTTTGAATTTTGACGTATCTGCTGCCGTTGCAGAACAAGTGGCACAGGCCGGCGGGTTGGCGCCGGTCGGTTTGCGCGACCTTGCGGAGGGTGCGGGCCTGTCACGCAATTTGCTGGCCGCACGATTGATCAGTGAATTGCACGCTGTGCTGACAGAATTTGAGCGAAGCGGATTTGATACCTTTGCTGATGAGTGGCGTCGCTATGACTGGCTGGCCGATCGGCTGG
>PBZD01000010.1 GCA_002729875.1 Chromatiales bacterium
GGTGCTGGAGGAGGCGGCGGCGGCGCCTGTAATTACTGTCATACTGAGTTCGGTGCTTTGGCTGGTCTGGAGCCCAAGATGCGTGACAACCTGGAACTCACCATCCGGGCGGCCCGATTGACCGGGCGGCCGTCATTGGAAACAGATGCATTGAAAGACTATATCTTTACTGAGACCCGGGCTTGTCTTGAGGCCGCTGAAAGTCTTGCCGTCATCAACCTGCCCGCTGAGAAAGCAATACGTGAAGCGGTGCTGCAGGGTGTGGGGCGCCTGACTTGCCGAGCTGCCGGCCTGGTCTGAAATGTTTGCATGTGCAAGTGGCAGGATTGAATGTTGGGTGGAGAACACAGGATGAGTGAAGTTGCTATCCACCTTGTTGTTACCCCCTCGGTTAAAACTTTCATTTGGGCATTTATCATGGTGGTCATTCTGCCCGTGTTAATTACTGGTGGGGCTGCCTGTTTTTCAAACAAGGTACCGATAATCGGCATTACGACTAGCGTAACCATGTTGAGTATTATCCTCTTTGCTGCCCTGGTATATTTTCTATTAAGAAATGAGATTGTGCTGGATGCTCAAACGCTGAATGTTAAAGCTGCTTTCTATCAAAGAAGCATTAATCGTTCTGACATCATTTGGGCTGACAGCCACATTATTGATCTTTCCCATATGCCGGAGTTCACGCCCCGGGTGAGAGTTAACGGTATTGGCCTGCCGGGTTATCGGGTCGGTCGATTCCGTTTGGCGAACGGATCCCGGGCTTTTCTTCTGATGACCCACGGCCCGTTGGTCTATCTGTCGGTACGGGACGGTGAGGATTTGCTTCTCAGTATTGAGGAATCATCACCTTTACTGGAAAAAATCAAGCGCAGTGATTCAGGTATTTCTGGCGCCACGAGCAGCTTTCAGCAGTGATTTATGTAGTTCGCTTTTCAGTGATTAATAACGTTCGTCCACGGAAATTGTTGAATCGGCGACCGAAGCCATTCCAGCATTATGCGCAGGTTATTTTCCTGGATGGTTCAGACTTGGGCAGCCTGTGCATTGTGTGCCGTCTTTTTCCGATTTAGTCTGGATTTTAGGCGCGCCGAGACATTGACCTTAATCATCAGGCATGCAGGCGTAAGAACCAGGGTAAGCATAGTGGCAAAAATCAGGCCACCGGCAATTACCGTTGCCATTTGCTGCCACCATGCGGTTGAAGGCCCGCCGAAGTAGGCATCCCTGTTGAGGATGTCAAGGTTCAGTGCCATGGCCATTGGCAACAATCCGAGTACGGTGGTAATGGTGGTTAACATGACCGGACGCATGCGCTGTGCGCAGGTTCTGAGGATAACTTCTTTGGCGTCTATACCCGTTAAACGAATTTTATTGTAGGTATCGATCAGTACGATGTTGTTGTTTACAACGATGCCAGCAAGAGCAAGTCCACCAATGCCGCTGCTCATCAAGCCAAATGGCAGGCCCGTGACCATCAGTCCCAGTAACACGCCACCGGTTGAAAAAATAACCGCAGTTAGAATCAGGCCGGACTGAAAAATGCTGTTGAACTGGGTCAGCAGAATCATGGCCATCATCGCCAGCGCTAAACCGAAGCCTTTTAACATGTAGAATGTTGATTCTGCCTGTTGTTCGGCGCTGCCTTTGAATCTGAATTTTATGTCTGAGGGAAGATTCAGGTCATCAAGGGTATGTTGCAGTTTTTGCAGCGTTGGTCCGATAACATAGCCATCAGCCAGGTCGGCCTGTATTGACATGGTGCGACGCCGGTCTGTTCGTATAATTGATTTGATTGATTCGGCGGCCCTGCGGGTAACAAAAGTGCTGATCGGCACGCTGCCGGCCTGGGTCGGAATTCTTAGTTCACCCAGGCTGTCCAGGCTGCGTTGGTCGGACGGGAAGCGAACGCGAATATCAATCTCATCATCCGCATCATCTGGCCGATAGTTGCCCAGCTTGATGCCGTTGGTGACCAATTGGATGATACTGCCAACAATCGAAACATCTGCGCCAAATTTTGCAGCCTGGGCCCGATCAACTTCCAGCCGCCATTCAATACTCGGTAGTGGCCGTGTATCTTCGATATTCAGGATATCGGGTACTGTGCTTATTTTTGTCCGGATTTTTCCTATGGCATCTTTGATAGAGGTCAGGGACAGGCCCGATATTTCAATATTGATAGGTTTGCCCATGTCAAAGCCATGATCCGGCTGGCTTACTTCGATACCCAGTCCTGCGATGTCTGCAGTTCGTTGACGTATTTCAGAAATAATCTCTTTGGTCGACCGGCGTGTGCGCCAGTTAAGGTAATTCAGGCTAATAGATCCAATCTGGTCATTGGAGGCACCAAAATTAGTGGCACCGGACCGGACGTAGATATTTTCTATGCCTTCTATACCGATAACGCGTTCTTCAACCTGTTGTACCAGGCGATCTTTCTCAAGCGACGAAAGATCACCGCGTGCGTGGATCATGATGCTGCCATGGTCGGGTTCGACTGCAGGCCACATTTCGATACCATTACCGAAAAAGCTATAACCTATATAGATGCTGATAAGTAAGGTCGACAGGCCGGCAAGCACTGCGCCGGGGTGGTTTAGCGCGCGGTTCATCAGTTGGATATAGCGTCCGGTCAGGCCACGGATAGTATCCAAATCACCGGTTTCGGAAGCGGCAAGATCTTTTCGCTGGCGCTCGTTGAAATGCCCTGGTCTGCCGATCATGGTGCCAAAAGTCGGGACGACCAATAGCGCCATCAATAGTGATGCTGTCAAGGTGAAAATCAGAGTTATTGGCATATATTTCATGAAGCTGCCCATCAAGCCGGGCCAGAACACCATGGGTAAAAATGCAACCAGGGTGGTGCCGGTAGACGCGATAATCGGCCATGCCATGCGTTGAGCAGCTTCAGAGTAGGCGGCATTGCGGCGCGCGCCTTCGGCCATTTTCCGGTCAGCCAGTTCGGTCACGACGATAGCGCCGTCAACCAGCAGGCCTACTGACATAATCAGGCCGAATAACACAACAGTGTTGATCGGTAAGCCAAACAAATTAAGCAGAAAAAATGCTGCACAGAAAGATCCCGGGATTGCAATTCCTACCAGGAAGGCATTCTGGATACCAAGGATGGCGAGTAACACGATGAAAACCAGCAAAATAGCTGCGCTAACATTATTGACCAGGTTGGAAATGCTTTGCTTGACGTATATGGATTTGTCCCGTGAGTAGGTAAGTTTGACACTTGGTGGCCAGGTCTTTGATATTTTGGCAATGCTTTTCTTGATTACCTCAACGGTGGTTAGCATATTCGAGTTGGCTCGTTGCACGATTTCAATGGCAACAGCAGAGTTTCCATTTAGCCGGGCATAACTATCCGTGTCTTTGTAAGTGCGCCGTACCGATGCGATGTCTCTGAACAGGACAACGCGCCCATTCTCCACTTTAACCGGCAGGTTCATAATGTCTTCAGGAGATTCAATAATTCCCGGTACCTTGATTGCAAACCGTCCCTGTTCGGATTGCATGGCTCCGGCTGCAACCAGTCGGTTGTTGCGGTCTACAAAACCTAGTACATCAGCCGGGGATAAGCCGTAGCTCTCCATCGCTAGCGGGTTTATGGTTATCTCGAGTAATTCTTCGCGAATGCCGATAATATTTGCTTCAAGGACGCCGTCAATGCCTTCCAGTTCCTCCTTCAGTGAGCGACTGATGGTATAAAGCGTTCTTTGCGGCACTGATCCACCGAGATTCAATACCATCATTGGGTCGAAACGGGATATCTTTGCTTCCTGAATTCTGGGCTCTTCAGCTTCAGTTGGTAATTTGGCCCTGGCAAGATCAGCTTTTTCGCGCACATCCTGAATAGCATCAGAAATATTGGTGTCCGGCTCAAATTCAAGATTGATTGATGCGTTACTTTCGCTTGCCGTTGCAACCATTTTCTTCAGGTTATCAAGCGACCTTAATTCCTGTTCCATTGGTCGAATTAATAATCTTTCTACGTCTTCAGGCGAACCTCCTTCAAGGAACATCTGGATAAAGATCATTGGGAACTGAACATCGGGTTCGGCCTGCTTGGGTAAAGCGCGGTAAGAAACTATGCCGGCAGCAATGATGACCAGGAAGGCAACCATTACTGTTCGGCTACGGCCGATTGCAGCATTAATTGCCGGGATCATTTGTCGACTCCGGAGGCAACAGCGGTTGGTACAAGTTTGTTGCTGGGGTCTACTAGCTGCCCGGCCAATACATACCCCTGGCCAACAATAATAATGCGAGCAGTTTCAGGCAGTCCGGTTACCCAGATTCCATCGGTTTGAGACCGTGTGATCTCAATCGGATTAAAAACTACCCGATCCTGATTATCCAGCGTCTTGACGCCTATCGTGCCGTCTGTTTCCAGGGTTAACAGTGATGGTGAGATTTTGTGCGCCAGCGCGACACCGCCGGCAATTTGTATTTCGGTTGTTACACCGGCCGGCAGGGTGCCGTCAGGATTGGGCACTTCAAGTTCTACGGCAAATGTTCGTGTAGACAAGTCTGCTACCGGGGAGATGTATCTTATTTGTCCTGCTACCTCCTGACCAGTTACAAGAATAGCTGTTGCATTATCGCCAATAGTGATGTGTTGAGCGTCTTGTTCGGCAAGGCTGGCTGATACGATCAGCTTGGTATTGTCAATGAAATTTGCGATGACATCACCGGCCCGCACAAAATCACCAACTTCTACCTCACGAGTTGCCAGAGCGCCGTCATAAGGTGTGCGTATGGTCATATACTCAAGGTCGAGTTCTGCACGTACCAGTTCAGTTCTTGCCCCCTCAAGTTTAGCGACGATTTCAGCAATTTCGGTTTCTGAAACATAGCCATTGCTCTGTAGCTTGAGTTGAGCGTTATAACTGGTTTCATATTCCTTGACGCTGGCTTTGGCCTGGGCGAGTCGCGCCCGGCGATCACGCAGGTCAAGTCTGGCGATGATCTTACCTTTGCTTGCTGATTGGCCTCGATCAATGCCAGTGGCTACAACCCGCCCATTGGTTTCAGCTTTCACTTCAACGGTTCGTGCAGGAGCAGAACGGCCGTAAACATGGATGTAACGGATGATGGGTTCGGCCTGCAGAATCTGAACCTGGACTGTGCGTAGTTCGGTTTTTTCTGCAGGCATATCCCGAACCGTATTTATTTTAACGCCTGGATCATTGTCGACCGTTCCGGAAAACATCCACACAGCGACGAACGCAAGGATCACCAGCGCAGAAAGCCAGGGTTTGGCAGCAAGAGTTCTGCCGATGCTCATAACCGTTCCTCATTGGTGGTGGATTCGTATATCTGGTCATGATTTTCGGTGAGTTTGGCCGCAGGTCTGCATTCGAGTATGTGACGATTTTTCTCGATATAACTGGCAGCGGCCTGGGCTACTGTCTTGCCGAAGCCCGCAACGAACTGGGCGCCGGCAGAGATACTGGTTGATTGGGGCTGGGCAAAGCGTTCGATATGGACAGTTGCGCCATGAAATTCGCTGATTTGCTTATCCAGCAGGAGTTGCAGCTTGTTTTCATCGATTTGATCAGCGAAATACATGGCAACCAGAAAATCAGAGCGTAGTTTGTGGATTGGGGGTGTTTTGCCAAGGGCATTCTGAAAATGCGCGCGTCCAGCCTCGGTAATTTCATATACTTTACGGGCCGGGCGTCCATCTTGCGGCACTTCCCGACAGTTCACCAGTCCTGCTGCAGCGAGGTTTGCCAGGGCAGGGTAAATTGAGCCGTATCCGGCAGCGAAGAAATGCTTGAACCGTGATTCAAAATTCCTTTTCAGTTCGTAACCGCAGGCTTCATTAAGGCTTAGCAGACCCAGGCACAGTGTTTTTACGTCCATGAAATCAATCCGGGTTGTCAGTCATACCAGTTTATTCGATATATCAGGTTCTGGTGATATATCGGAGTGAGAGTCTAGCTTTAACCATTCACCCTTGCTATCGACCCGGTTTGCGAAGTTGCGAGATTCAACAGCTTCGGGGCCAGTGCCAAGGGTTTGCTATTACAGTGGAATCAGTAGTTTAAGAGGATACTTGACGGGTATCCTTTCAGGAACGTAACCGCTTGTAACAAATTGTAACGGGCGTGGCGCGATAGCATGGATTGTCGCCTGCTTGGCAGGTATTGTCAGTGTGATAATCGTTCGGACACAATATACACAAGGGATGATGATAGGGATGTCGTGTATTTCCAGGCCAATATCCATGCCGGGGAAGCAGAGGGCAAGGAAACTGCCCTTTTGCTGGCGCGTTCGCTCGCGCTGGGTCAGGTGCCCGCACACCCGTAAGTAAATGAAGGGGTTATTAGTGCTTGCCAGGTTGATTGTGCCGGTTGGCGTGTTTGTGGTGTTGTTGTGCAATGCTGGTCATGCAGTAGTTTATGCGGATCAGGGATCGACAAGTCCGGTGAAACCGCCGGTTGCGCTGGAGAAACGGTTGGATGAGCTTGCCCGGCAACTGGATCGGTTAGAGGATGATGCGGTCTGGGAGCGACGTCGGCTGATCAGGCAGATTGATGATCTGCGCATCGAGACGGTGGCAATCGGGGTGGTTGATTACAGGAAGCTGGTTTATCAGAGCGTTGATGGTTTGATGATTCCGGCCTACTTGTTCAAGGCGCTAAAGCCTGCGTCGAGTGCAGTTCCGGCAGTTATCTATGTGCATGGTGGTCAGCATGGCCGATTTCGTCCCCGCTCGATGAGGCATGTCATCGCCTTGGTGCGGCGCGGCTATGTTGTGCTTGCACCGGATTATCGTAGTAGTTCTGGTTATTCACAGGAGTTTTATGAAGCGGCGGATTATGGTGGGAAGGAAATTGATGACATGCTTGCTGCACGGAATTTTCTTGTTACTCTGCCGCAAGTGGATGCCGAACGAATCGCGATCCTCGGTTTGAGTCACGGCGGCTATAACTCGCTGATGGCATTAATACGCGCGCCGGGTAAATTTTCTGCCGCTGTAGATTTTTTTGGGCCTACCGATCTGCTTTGGCGGTTGACTGCAACGCCTGATGAGAATCCAAATACCGAGCCAGGTGATCGTGAATTGTTTGCTCAGATGGTAGGTAAGAACATTGATGAAGCACCGGAACTCTATCGCGAACGTTCACCGCGTTATCTTGCTGACCGGATTCATGAGCCGTTGCTGATTTTGCATGGTGATGAGGATGGCGTTGTTTTGTTACAGGAATCGCAATGGCTGGTCGCGGCACTGGAAGAAGCGGGTAAGCAGGATTTTGCTTTTCATGTGATAAAGGGGGCGAAGCATGGGTACCCGGCTCCTGAGTGGGAAGAAGGCTGGCGGCTGGCCTTCGAGTTTCTGCGGCAGGTTTTCGCTAAGGAGTTCGCGCAAAGTGTGGATTAAGTTCTGAATCGGGTTATCACTATTCCAGTGTATTCTTATAGATGACACCATCTTTCATGATGAGTTGGATATTATTCTCGTAATCTTCCAGTACCTTGATATCCTCCAGTGGATTGCCCGCCACAACAAGCAGATCAGCATATGCCCCCACCTGGATTACGCCCAGTGGCCCGTCCTGATATGGATTGCGTGGCCCTGTAAGTGCCAATAGCCTGGCGTTGTGGCTGGTTGCCTGTTTGAGAATTTCCAGTGATGTGAACCATCTCAGGCGGTAGCCGAATTCATGTACCGCGCTTTCATAGGCGCGCATGGAGCCGAAGGAGTCAGTGCCAAAGGCTACCGGAATGTCGAGCTTGAGTGCGGTTAACATTAAATTATCGGTGCCTTCCATAACCTGGGCGGCTTTGCCGGCCCGTCCTGAAGCGCCTGGCTTGATGTAACGGCGAACAAATCCGAACGACTGGGACGACAGGTAAGCATCCTTTTTCTTGAGCAGCTTTAGTGTGTCTTCTGACAGTAAGTGGCCATGTTCGATTACCCTGACGCCGGCCTCCAGGGCATTACGCACGGCTGCGTCGGTGTAGGCATGTACAGCCACAAAAGTATTCCATTGTGCGGCAGCCTCTACTGCAGCACGTAATTCTTCCACGCTGTACTGGGTCGTATCGATCGGATCATATTGCGATGAAATGCCGCCGCCGGCCATGACTTTGATGGCTGTCGCGCCCTGGCGCAGCGCTTCGCGCACGGCCCGTTTGACCTCGGCCGGTCCGTCGGCAATCAGGGTGTAACGCTGGCCGATGATATCTGCCGGGCCGCCCATATTCGGGTGTGGGTCATTCAGACTGCGAAAATCACCGTGACCACTGGTTTGTGAGATAAACATCGCCGATGGATAGACACGTGGACCGACCGCAATTCCCTCGTCAATGGCCCGGGCCAGGCCTTGTGAGGGGCCGCCCATATCCCGTACGGTCGTCCAGCCATGCATGAGTACTTTTTCTGCAGCTTGCATGGACAAAGCTGCCAGGTAACTTTGATCTTCCGTGCGAAGTTCATTCGGTGATACCGGTAATGCCAGGTGGGTATGGGCATCGATGATGCCGGGCATTAGCAACCGTCCATGTCCGTCAATGACCGTGGTGGTCGTTCCGGTCGGGAGATTGTCGCCAATGGATTTGATCAGGTTGCCCTCAATCAGCACGCTTTGCCCGGTAACAGACTCATCACTGGTTCCGTCCCAGATACTGACATTACGGATGAGAATCTGGTTTGCGACCTTGGCGCCTTCTTCTGCAACTCCAGTAGAAATACCGCACAGACTTGTTAGCAGGGCAATAATGATGAGACTTGTTTTGCTGAATAAATTCATGGCCTTTATTTCCTTTGGTCTGTAACCTGATCAGGCGAGTTCAAGATAACAATGTGCCTGCAAGGTTATTTATCTTTTTCTGCATTTGTGCCTGGCTCAAATTGACTGAGTCGGTTGAATCCTGATTCGAGATCAGCGATCAACTCATCAACGTCCTCAAGCCCGGTATACAGGCGCATTGCGGGTCCGAATCCTGCATATACATCCGGGGTTCTGCCGCGTTGCGGGCGACCTCCGATCAGTAAAGATTCATAACCACCCCAGCTGAAACCCATAGCGAATAATTGCATGCCATCCAGCATGGCGTTAACGGCTTCTACTGCATAACCGGTATTTAATACGATGCCCATCAGGCTGCTTCCGCCGGTGAAGTCTCGTTGCCAGAGATCGTGACCGGGTGCACCGGGCAGGGGAGGGAATAAAACCCTGGCGACCTCCGGCCTTTGTTGCAGCCACTGAGCAATCTTTAATGCGCTGGCGAATTGTCGTTCCATGCGCACCGACAGTGTCCGTAAGCCCCGCAGGCCAAGGTAGACTTCTTCCGAACCTGCATTGACGCCCTGATACAGAGTCTCACTTTTAATGGCCGGAAAGTCTGTGTTACTACAGGCAATAATGCCCAGCATCGCATCTGCATGGCCGACAAGGTATTTGGTGGCTGCCTGTACAACGATATCGACACCGAGATCCAGTGGACGAAGATTCAGCGGTGTTGCCCAGGTATTATCCAGTATTGTTACGATACGGTTGTCCGGTTTTGCCGATTGCTTGGCTACGGCAGATACAATTGCCGGAATATCCTGGATCTCAAAAGTCATTGAACTCGGTGACTCAAGGTAGACGACTCGTGTGTTGGGTCGTATTAATGCCTCGATGTTCGCACCAATCTCAGGTGGATAGGTTTCAATTTCAACGCCGAATCTACCCAGATGTGAGCGGCAGAAAGTTATTGCCGGGTCGTAAGCTCCCGCAGTGACCAGGATATGGTCGCCAGCCTGGACGAAGGCGCTAATGGAAATATTAATGGCAGCCAGACCACAGGATACGGCAATGGCGCGGTCCGCTCCTTCTAGTTCTGCATAAGCCTCTTCCAGCGCCTGGGAGCCGGGGGTGCCGATCCGTCCGTAATGAAATGCCCTGAAATCGGTATCCCAGGTCCTGAGGCCGCTGATGGTGTCGAACAGTACCGTGGAGGCCCGGAACGGCGGAATATTGACTGCTCCCTGTGAGGCCAGGGCGTTGCGACCAGCATGCGTGAGGGTAGTGTCGACCCGTCGTTGTTTTTTCACTGTGTGTCGGCCTCGTAGTGTTTGGCCCCGTTAAAAAGAAATACTCACTGCCTGCGTGCCGCCCATATTGCAGCAATAGCAGTGCTATAGGCTAGCATGACTCCGGTACCCAGTAGAGTTGACCAGTCTGCAGCAGCCGTATCCAGCAGGTCAGGTACAAACGTTACAGGAATTTGCGAGGCTGCGATTGCCGATCCCAGTGTTGTTACCGCCAGCAAGAGTGTGTTTTTCTTCCGGCCCGGTAGTTTACGGGTGCACGGCAATTGAGCCATGACGGTTGTTGTGAAGGGGTTGTCTGTTAAGAACGGTTCGGTTTTGCGCAAGTGCGCCGTGATTGTATCTACGCTTGTGTGGTCTTGATTCATTTCTGCCGGGCTTCCATATATTGTTATAATTTAACACGGTCGCGTTGAATGTGAATTTTATTAGATGGTCGGCAGCGATTAATTGTAACAATCAGGATTTTATATACTGCAAATAAGGAGTGCCATAATGATGACCTGTTCTGCCGATTGTTGCGCTCTGCATGGGAGGAAAGGATTTTGCCATTAGAACCGTTCCGGTTGATCAATAGGAGATTGCCTGCTGTGGTTCATGAGCCGTATCTGCGAAAAATACTTAGGACGGATTGGCGACCCGATCAGTGACAGTTATTATGTAGCTGTTTGCATACTGGGCGGAAGAACATGATCAGGATTGAGCGGCAGGAAAAAACAGCCGTCGTGTATTTTGATCGCGGTGAGAAGCTCAATGCCTTTAACCAACAGTTGATTCAGGCATTGACTCAGGCAGCGCGAGAGTTTGAGCAGGATCGGGTTATCCAGTCCATTGTGCTTAGCGGAACCCAGAAGGCTTTTTCCTCGGGAATGGATCTCGATGATGAGATGTGGGATATGCCTGCAGCTTCCGACCTTGAGCGGCGGGAAACATATTATAGTGGTGTCAGATTGTGTGAGACATGGGAGCGATTGCCGCAGGTAACCATCGCCGCAATAGAGGGCATGGCCGTTGGCGCAGGGGTGGCTTTGGCGCTTGCCTGTGACTGGCGGGTTGCGGCGCAGGACGCATTTTTATATGTGCCGGAAGTAAAAGTGGGTATTAACCTGCAGTGGGGGGCCGTGCCAAGGCTGGTGTCACTGGTTGGGCCGGCCAGGGCCAAGCAGATTTGCTTATTGTGTGAAAAATATTCTGCTGAACAGGCTTGTGACTGGGGCCTTCTGGATAGGATAGCACCAGTGGGTGGTGCCATTGGTTTGGCATGCGAACTTGCTTCTGAAGTCAACAAACAACCGGATGTCACGATTAGGATGATCAAAGAGGCCATCAATGCTACCAGCAACGTCCTGCATCGGGCGACCTCATTTGCGGATGCCGATCAAAGCCAGCTTTCGGGTAATTTTCTGGCCGCACGCTCGGCACGGGACAGGTTTCTTGGTAAAAAATAAAAGGTGATACAGTCTGCATCTCTGATGGGGCAAATGTTTCATATTTGTGCGTATTCGGCTCCGGCTCCGGTTGTCTTTATATGCCTGCATACTTGAGCACAATTTGATGAAGCGCTGGATTTGGTTGGTTCCGTTATTGCTGGCGCTCGTTGTTTATGCGCCGGCCCCATGGGGCGAATTGGTCTGGGATGACCCGCTGGTGTTTGACAAGCAGATGGTCGCGTTCAAGAGCATCGGTGACGCCTTTTTTCCACCTGACGATATCTTTCAGTGGTCGAAACACTATTACCGACCGGTTGTGATCCTGAGTTATATGTTGGACATCAGCCTGTACGGTAATGCGCAAACTGCCGGCTTGCATATTTCCAATGTGCTTTATCACCTGGCGGTAACTTTTTTTGTTTTGTTACTGGCTCGTCGTTTGTTCCGGCATTTGCCGAATGGTTGGCTGGGTGCGGTCTTGGCTGCCACTATCTTTGCGGTACACCCTATCCATACAGAGTCGGTTAGTTGGATTGCCGGCCGCAGTGACGTACTTGCAGCCCTGTTCTTTGTGCCCTGTATCATGCTGACACTGAACTGGCGCGATACGGGTGGCAAGTGGGCGCTGGCGCTGGCGGCTTTGTGTTATATGCTCGCACTGATGGCAAAAGAGGTGGCTATCGCAGCGCTGGTCATCGTGCCTGCTGCGTTGGCGCTGACACCGCCCCGCGCCAACATGCGCATAGCTGCTGACAAATTTATGCCGGGACAGAACCCGATGGTACCGCCGTCGTTCGGATTTGGATTCCGCGCCAACCTCAGGATGTGGCTGGCGACAGCAGCTATGTTGCTGGGGATTACCGGGCTCTACCTGGTATTACGCCAGGTTGAAGGTGTTGCTTATGGCGTACCGCTGGAGGTGCCATGGCTGGAGTATGCCGCCCGGTTCGAGAAATCTGTGGCGTATTATCTTGTCAAGGTTCTCGTGCCGTGGCCGCAGTCCAATCATGCTGCGTGGGAGTCCGCGCCCGGATCCATCGTAACCAACGGCGTTTTCCTGGTTGCTGTCGGATTGTTCGTATTAAGCCTTATGGTCTGGCGACGGCAGCGGGACGGTGTGTTGCTGCTGGCATTGTTATGGTTTGGCGCTGCGGTTGCGCCGTCTATTGCGGTTGCTGTACGTCATATTTCCGGGACGCCGCTTGCCGAACGTTACCTGTATCTGCCGTCTGTCGGTCTTGCGTTACTGCTGGGAATCGTTTGCTGTCTTCCATTCCTCGGCAACTGGGTAAAGCCTGCCAGGTGGTTGGTGATCCTGCTCATCGGTGTCTATGTTGCCGCTGGCATCGAACGGGGAATGGTCTGGATTAGTAATGAGAAACTCTGGATCGATACGACCAATAAGCTTCCGAGTCATGGAGAGCCCTGGAACCTGTTAGGTATCGAATACCTGGAGCAGCGTAAGTATGCAAAGGCGCTGCAAGCTTTTCAGCGTGCTATTACGGCTCAGAATAATGCAACCGGGCGTTCGTACGCGAAGCGTAATATCGCCGTCATATACCAGTTGCAAAACGACTCGCAACGCGCAAAGGAATTTTATTTATCCGCCCTTGAAGAAAGAGATGATAACCCCGAGGCGCTTCACGGTCTGGGTGTTATCTATCTCGATGAGGCCAGGAATATAGAGCAGGAAGGGGACGGCGAGGATCAGGTCGCTGCGAAACTGAACCGGGCAGTTGCCTATTTTGCAGCGACGCTCGGCCTGAACTCGTATCACGTTGAGGCTCGATGGGGGTTGGTTACGGCCCTTGCCAATCTGGGTCGGCGCTACGAATTGCAGCGTAACCCGGAACAGGCCGTTCAGCATTATCAGTCCGCTTTGGCGGAAGTCACTACGTTAATTGCTCACGACCCTGCGCTGCAGTCTCGTCAGGACATTCAGAATACCCGTGCGGGGATTCGATCAGCATTGCAGCGCCTGGCTCGTTAACGGTCAGGCTTTACTCATTGTGGCTGCTCAACATCATTGGGGCTGGTTGTTGAGCGGCGAGCCACATAGCGCAGGAAGGCGAGACCCAGTAGACCGAGAACAATAAGGACAATGGCTTCGACCGCCCGGTCAACCAGGGCGGCAGACATACTGACGCGCATATCCATTTCCAGGCTGGACCCTATCCCGCCCAGTTGCCCGCCGACTCCAATCAGCCACTCACGTAGCCCGATGCCGTTGGCCGGGCCGGCCATGATAGCGACCATATGGATGATTCCGGCCATCCATGCATTGGCCAGTGAAATAGGCTGTTCCATGATCTGGAAAACCAGCCACCAGCGTACGGCAGTGAAATACAGCCCGACCAATTGAATTGCAAAACAGGACGCCAGATAAATGAATGAACTGGTGAAGGAGTTGTGCAACTGAGAGACCACTGGCATTTCGGCCGGTATCAGAATGCGCAGAATGGGTGCGGCGATGCCGGCCATGATGCCTAGCCCGGTCAATGCTGCGACCCACCAAAGGAGGTCGAAACTGCCGCGCCAGACAGTGATTAGAATGGTGAGCAAACAGGTTGCGCCGAACACGGCAGCGATTACCGCATGAGTCAGTGCCGCTGCTTTGTAGCCGACCCCGTGGAAAATTTTCAGGTAAGTAATACGACCGATCAGGCCCGCTTTGAAAGGTGTGTAATTTAATAGTGCTCCACCACCGGCAAGCGCCTGCATGCTGGTCAGGCTCAGCGGGCGCGTGGTTGCAAACGGGCGGGTTGCCAGCCAGAACAGAATTCCGGGAAGCAAGACGCCTGAAATTGTAACCGTGGCGAATAGCCCTGCGGTTAGCCATAGTTTGGCGCGTAGCAAAATCCACCAGTCTTCAATGCGTTGACCTTGCATCGCGTACCAGATGGAGGTGGCAAGTAATCCAATGGCCAGCAGGTAACCGCCAAACTCCAGTGCTGAACGCGCAAACTGTGAGCGCTTCTTTATTGGCATCGATTCATTGGCCTACGGGTGTAAATGTAGTGTGATGCTAGCTCTGCCGTTTTATCTGTGAAAGGCAGAGCGTCACATACTCAAATAATAATAGTGCCTGTGCCGGTCCGATATGTCCTGCCTGGAAAGATTGAATCTTCATGCTGAGCAGTGAATTGGTTGGTGTCCAGTGGGCTGTATTCAAGGCAGGAACGGCAGGTAAAAGGTGCTCGGGCAAGTATTGTCAGCGAATCAGAAACTCCTGATGTAAGAATGGTAACATTCTGAATTAACTAATTAAAAGTATTCTGTATCTGCTCTTTTCTCGGGCTGGATTAGGACAGATACCAGTATCTTCCGCGCCCCTAATCTTGCTAGTGGTTAATGCCTCGCGTATGTTTGTATCATGAATTTTTTAACTTTGCCGGTCGTTGGAGGTTGGTGCCAGTGATAAGAATAATAATGAGCGGGATACCGTTGGGACGCTTCCCACAAGGCACGCAGTCGTTCCTCAAGCCGGTATTGGCAATGGCGTTGATTTTACTGGCTTCGGTGGCCAATGCGGTCACGGTGTTGCTTGTTGCGCATAACCAGACCAGTAGCAGCGGTGCCATCAGTACGCTCATTACCGATGGCAGCCATAGCCAGGGTCAACCGGCCTCGACGGCTGCCTGGGACTGGGACGGCACCACGTTAACATCGACCGGGCTTTACTCAGCCGTGAGCAGTGTCGGCAGTAGCCCATATAGCGCTACGATTCTTAATGATCAGGTTACCGATTTATCGATTGATAC
>PBZD01000011.1 GCA_002729875.1 Chromatiales bacterium
AAAAAATATTTATAGAGAAATGTGTGGCTTGCCACAGCATCGGACAAGGCCGAAAAATAGGCCCTGACCTTAAAATGTTGTCTCATATGCACGATGATGAATGGACTGCAGCCTTTATCAATGCCCCTAAACAGGTGATCGACAGCGGCGATCCTTATGCGCAGGCATTATTCAAAGAATATGGGCTTCACATGCCTGATCAGGATTTGGACGATCATGAGATGTCGAGTGTATTACAGTTTATTCATCATGAAACAAAGAAGCATATCGATAAAACACTCAGTGATACCGGCAATAGCACACAAAAATACAAGGTTCTATTGACATGGAAAATGGATGCGTTTGAAGACCATTTTTCTATTTATGAAGCCGATCCAGAGGCCAATCTGAACCTGACTGATACATTCCTCACCGATTCTCTTTCCAATCTTCCTGTAACTCAGGAATTTATCGATGGCAAACTGGAAATGGTTCCGGGTGAAATAAAACGTATTGTGGTGGTGTATCACAATCCATCAGCAGATCCGAAATACTTTTTTGTGACGCCCGATAGAATAGAGCCCATAGAAAACAGACTATTAGGTTTTAATTTTATTGAGTGTCTTTGCGGAAATGATCCGTATTATGTGCCTCCAGGGCAATACTGGTATCGCATCATGGATCTGAAGATGACAGGTGATAAAATGATTTTAGGTGATTCTGTCATTGAGCACACTGTATATGGCTTAACTCTGGCTCAGATAAAAGGGTACAAATTGAACACCCCCAATGCTGCAGCCAACTAAGGTGGTCATCATGAAAATTTTTCTTTCTTGCATGACTTTTGTCTTGCTGGGTTCAGGGTTGTATTCACAGGCTATTGCTTCAGAAGCGCGTCTACCTGCCAATGTGCAGCTTTCGTGGAACTATCTCAATGATTTTACCGGAACCATGCAAGTGCACCGCCTTAAGGATGATACGAAAGTCTCTCTGTGGGAAATGGGGGTGAGGGATAATGTTGACAGCACTCCTGCCGGTGTCGAGATCGCCGAAGGTAAACTTGAGCTTATGCCTGGTGTGATCAATCAACTGGTACTTGTCATGAGTAATAAAACATCAGAAACCATGTATTTCCACGTCCCCTTGCACCAACCTGATCCAGGTGTGGGGTATATGGGCATCCATTTTATGTGCCTTTGCTTTGACGGAGTGGTCTATATTGTTCCCTCAGGCAAAACCTGGTTCAGGGTGGTGGAAATCAGAATGGATGAGGAAAGAAAAGGCGGCGATATGACTATCTTCCCGCACGATGTCATCGCGCTTACCGAGGAACAAATTTCAAAGCTATAAGAAAGTGCGGAGCCTGTAATAGAAAAAGTTTTTATATATATTCAATATTTCAGGAAATAATTTTGTGCAGGAAAATTACAGCTTCTATGGCATTAACGCTTTTTCTTTTAATACTCCTTTCATTGCCCATGGCGGTAACGGCAACGCAACCGGATATACAGGAAAGTTTTGGATACGACCCATTTTCTGATGCAACAAAAGAACTATTGATTGCACAGAATGTCGCCAAAACCAGTCACAGGAATATCCTGCTCATAGCCGGGGGCCCCTGGTGTATCCAATGCAGAAAATTTGATGCCTACATTAAAAAGAATCCTGACTTACAAGCGCTAATAGACTCAAGATTTGTAATGCTAAAAGTATATTTTGGCGAACTTAATGAAAATGAGGAATTCTTTTCCCGGTTCCAGAAAGCATTTGGTTACCCCTATTTTTGGCTCTTGCACCATAGTGGCGATACTCTTGCATCTGCCAGTATTCTTGATTTCAGAGGCAATGAAGACGCGATCTATAACAAGCCAAAACTGATCGAATTTTTAACCTCTTATGCTGCAAATATTGAGTCCGCCCCGGCCACATAACCAAACCACAGTACACTCACCTGCAGTCAGTAACGCTGTATTAACACAACACGATCTAAACCCACACCCAGCGCCTCACTACGCTTAAGGATAGGAAATTTTATCCTGCTGGACGAGTCTGTTTAACGCGAAGTCGGCTAATATTATCGATGCTCAGGCACAACATCGCCGCTGTAATACGTGAGGTGCGGGTTGGCATCCAAACGTAATAGCTTGCGATCCGTGCGGCGCAGAAATGACGCCCCTTAGCTATCAGGCAACAATGCGTGTCACAGCCCAGTAGGTGCCGACCAGCGCGATCGCAGCCGAACCGGGGATAACAACCCTGGCGCGGTACCAACTTTGCTTGCCGAACCAGTACCCGACTGCGAGGTACGCAGCGGCAATAACGGTGAGTTGGCCACACTCCACGCCAATATTGAAAGAGATTAGTGCATTCAGGAACTCGTCCTGCGGCAGACCGATTTCGCTTAGTACGCCGGCAAATCCCAGGCCGTGCAGCAGTCCGAAGCCGAACACGACAAACACGCGCCAGGGTTTGAGCTGCGGGGTCAGAATATTCTCGATCCCGACATAGACGATGGATGCTGCGATCAGCGGCTCGACAATGTCGGTGGGTAATGACAGTAACCCATACAACGACATGCCCAGTGTAATAGTGTGCGCGATCGTAAATGCCGTTATCTGGTAGAGCAGCGGCCGCCAGGCTGTACTCAGCAGGAAAATACCGAGCACGAACAGGATGTGGTCGAGACCCTTCGGCACAATGTGCGTAAAGCCGATTGCGATGTAGTCGGCGGCGATCTGCCATGTCGTGAGTGGTTTTAGTGGTTCACCAATCAGGAAGGGTTCACTGCTCTGTCCCGGGTTCAGAAACGCCGACTGCATGGTTTCTTCTGCCGATCGAGCAACGCGCACGGCGCTTGCGCCGAATGTGGCCGAATACGACCAGGTAAATTGTTGCGCATCTGCCGGGTAAACTCCCGCCAGCCGGATCGTGGTCAGGCGCTGGAGTGCCGTGTTACCGATGCCGGGAACCTCGATATCCACGATGTCGGGCGAGGAACGCTGGCCATCTATCGATATTCCAACCCCGTTCAGCAGGATTGCGCCGAACGAGTCAATACGTGTCAGCAGTTCAGCAGGGGGCAACTCGCGCAGCGCAGCGTAGTCTGCGGTATTTGGCGAGTCATCGGTATCCGCGTGTTGTGGCCCGATGCCGGCCAGGATTGCCTCGGCGTTCACTACGAGTGTGGCGTCGTAGGTCAATTCGGGATGAAATGTTATCGTAACAATTGCGGGCCGCAGGCGATGCGCGGTCGCGGATACGGGTAACAGCAAGATTACGATGAAAACCATGCAAATTATCGACAGTCTGATTACGGTTCCGGTAAAAATATCGTTCATGCCATTTCATTCGTCGCCGCGACAACATCAGATGTATCGATTTTATGCTAAAAACAGATTTGCGGCTTTTTGTCGGAATTTGGTTGCAGTCGGACTCACGACTTTTGTTTTTCCGGCGGCGGCACACGATTTCTGGATCGAACCGACGTTTTTTGATGCTGCTCCCGGCACGGAAATTCCCATTGTTCTGCGGGTCGGTGAGGACCTGGCCGGCGACACCGTGCCGTATATCAATGACTGGTTTTCCGACTATCGGGTCGTGATGCCAAGCGGATCCGAGCCGATCGCCGCGTTACTCGGTGACGATCCGGCCGGCCGCTTCATCGCTGGCGAAGCCGGCCTGTACCTTATTGGTTATCGCAGCTCTCGTGATTTCGTCGAACTGCAGCCAGAGAAATTTGACAGCTATTTGCGCAATGAGGGGCTGGAGAACATTATCGAACGCCGCGCCGCACTGAGTGAAAGCGAGCGTCCGGCCAGGGAGCTTTATTCAAGATGCGCCAAGTCACTGGTTCGCGTCGGCGACGGCATCCCGGATGAGGTTTACCGTCGGCAACTTGGCTACACACTCGAACTGATTCCCGAGCGCAACCCCTATACCCTGGCTCCCGGAGAACTGCTGCCGGTTACCCTGCAGTACCTGGGGGAGCCGCTGGAAGGCATACTGATCATCGCTTTCGAGGCGGCTGCAGCCAGTGAAAAGATTGCGCTTAGAACCGATGCCAATGGCCGGGTGTTGCTGCCGCTGGATCGTTCCGGCCTGTGGCTCATCAAGGCCGTCCACATGATCCGGACCGGGCAGGACGTTAAGCGTGCGGAATGGGAAAGTTTCTGGGCTTCATTGACATTTCGCCTGCCCGCCGGCAACCCTGATAATTAGCGATAATCAGGGCCGGAGTGAAATTATCTCCTGTTGCCCCGATTCCTGCCTGGAGCAAGCATTCTTTCCTGGCAAGTTCAGTCTAGATTCAGCCAGTCGGGTAGTTGCAGTCCCTGTTCCGCCAGGAAAGCGCGGTTGAACAGCCGCGCCCGGTAGCGCATTGCCGAATCGCACAGCAATGTCACGATGACATGGCCGGGGCCGAGGTCTCTGGCCATGCGAATTGCGCCGGCGACATTAACGCCACTGGAACCGCCGACCGACAAACCTTCTTTTTTGATCAGTTCATAAACCAACGGAATCGATTCGTCATCCGGCAACTGGTAGGGCATATCGATCGGCGTATCGGCCAGGTTGTCGGTGATCCGGCTATTGCCGATGCCTTCGGAAATCGAACTGCCCTCGGCTTTGAGTTCGCCGTGTACATAGTAGTTATAGAGCGCCGAACCGGTTGGGTCGGCGAGTCCGATTCTGACCTTGTCGCTGCGTGCTTTCAGCGCGCGTGCCACACCGGCGAGCGTACCGCCGGTGCCGACTGAGCAAATGAAGCCGTTGATCTCACCCCGGGTTTGTTCCCAGATTTCGACGCCGGTGGTCTGTTCGTGGAACTCGCGGTTGGCAAGGTTATTAAACTGGTTGGCCCAGATCGCGCCGTGTTCATGCGTTTCGTTCAGTTCCCCGGCGATGCGTTCGGAAACTTTGGTGAAATGATTGGGATTCTTGAGCGGTACTGCCGGGACGAGATGCAGTGTGACCCCATATGATTTGAGCGTATCGATCTTGTCCTTGCTCTGGTTGTCCGGCATGACGATCACGGTTTCGTAGCCGAGTGCGTTGCCGATGACGGCAAGACCAATACCGGTATTACCTGCCGTGCCTTCGACGATAATTCCGCCGGGCCGCAATTGGCCGCTGTTTTCAGCATCTCGGACGATGCCGAGCGCCGCGCGGTCTTTGATCGATCCGCCCGGGTTCATGAACTCGGCCTTGCCGAGAATCTCACAGCCGGTTGTGGCAGAGGCGTGGTTAAGTCGAATCAGCGGCGTGTTGCCAATGTACTCAAGCGTCGATGGGTAATGTTCAGTCATTCTTTATTGTCTCAGGCTTCCAGCGCGGCCAGTTGATCGGCCTGGTGCTCGTTGGTCAAAGGTTCGATCAGGTGTGACAGGTTGCCGGTTAGCACGTCATCGAGTTTATACAGTGTCAGGTTGATGCGGTGATCGGTAATACGACCCTGCGGGAAATTGTAGGTACGGATGCGTTCCGAGCGATCGCCGGAGCCGACCAGGCTCTTGCGTTCGGCCGCACGCTCCCGGTCCTGTTGCTGCTGCTGCTCGTCGAAAAGGCGGGCCTTGAGTAATGACATTGCATGGGCGCGATTCTTGTGCTGTGAGCGTTCGTCCTGGCATTCAACCACCAGACCGGTGGGCAGGTGGGTCAGGCGCACGGCCGAGTCTGTTTTATTGACGTGCTGGCCACCGGCGCCGGAGGCACGAAAAGTATCGACGCGCAGGTCAGCCGGGTTGATATCGATTTCATCGATTTCATCGGCTTCGGGCAATACAGCAACGGTACAGGCTGAAGTATGAATGCGTCCCTGGGCCTCGGTTTCCGGAACACGTTGCACGCGGTGTGCGCCGGATTCAAATTTCAGCCGCGAGTAGGCGCCTTTGCCGATAATCCGGCTGATGATTTCTTTATAACCGCCGTGTTCACCTTCGTTGGCATTTATGATTTCCAGTTGCCAGCCTTGTGCGTCGGCATATTTGGAATACATTCGAAACAGGTTGCCGACAAAAATTGCGGCCTCATCACCGCCGGTCCCCGCACGAATTTCAAGATAAATATTGCTGTCATCATGCGGATCCTTCGGAATCAGCGCTTTACGAACAGCAAACTCGAGTTCGTCCATCGACCCCTTAAGGGTCTCGAGTTCCTCCTTGCCCATTGAGCGGATTTCGGCATCGGCATCCTTTAGCATCTCTTCGGCTGCGTTCTGATCCGCCCGTGCCTGCTCATAATCTCGGAACAATGCAATGACCGGCTCGAGTTGTGCATATTCCTTTGACAGGTCGCGAAACCGATTCTGATCCTGGATGATGTCCGGATCCGACAGCAAGGCTCCCAGTTCCTCGGAACGGGCGACGAGTTGCTGCAGTTTGTTAATGAGGCTTTGTTTCACGTGCTGGTTGCTCTTGACTGGCGGGCCGAATCAGCAGGATGGGCGCATTCATTACCGATCCGTTACCTGTTCAGGGGTAATTGTCCGTTGCTGGCCGGTTGCTGACAATACCTGTTTTTTCAACCGCCAGGGGGCATCGGTTGATCGGTCTTTTCCTTTATCATATCGCTATATGACCTGTTTGATCCGCAGCTTTCATTCTGTCCGCCAAGCGCGTTGGCTGTGTGGGTTAACGATGACCGCCATGCTTGGTGCCTGTTCCGGCCCGCTGCGTGATGCGCCTTCCGAATCCGGGTATATCCCGGGCGCGAGTTATTACCTGCTGATGGCAGAAATTGCGCTGCAGAGGAAGGCCTGGCTGACGGCCGCCAGGCAGTTTCAGCAAGCCGCAATGCTAAGCCCTGATCCGGAACTGGCCAGGCGGGCTACCGACTTTGCAACCGGCTATGGGTACGAGACCATTGCGCTGAGCAGCGCGCGGCGCTGGCTGGAACTTGAACCGGATAACCTGGTTGCACATGCCCATGCCGGGCAACTCTATTTGCGGCGTTATGACACAAATCGTGCCTACCCGCATCTGGCTGCAGTGCTTGGCGGTCTGCCGGATGACGAGGCGTTCCTGGCGCTGGCAGCAGAATTGGCAGCAGAGGACAATAGCTCGGGCGTTACAGCAGTGTTCAAACGCCTGGCCCGGCACTATCCGGACTCGACCGGGCTGCAACTGGCGTTGGCGCGTACGGCCATGCGTTCGGGTGACTATGCACTCGCGTTGCTGGCGGCGCATCAGGCCGACAGCGAGCAACAGGGTTCGCTTGAGGCACAGTTGCTGATTGCCAGGGCATTGATGGTTCAGGGTCGCGAGACTGACGCGCTGCTATGGATTGAGAATCTGCGTGAGGAACCGGGATCGATTACGGTCGAACTGGAATATGTGAGCCTGTTGTCGGCAACCGGGCGGGTGGAGCAGGCCAACGAACAGCTGGAGAATCTGGCCAATGTCTATGGTATCCAGGCGAATTTTGTTCGCGTGCATGCACTGGTCAACCTGGCGGCCGGCAACCTTGATGCGGCGGCCCAGGATTTTACCCAGTTGTTGTCGGCCGGCAAGAATGTATACGAGTGTTTTTATTATCTTGGTCGTATAGCTGCAAGCCGCGGCGCATATCGTGACAGTATCGATTATTTTGCACAGGTGCGCGATGAGCCTTACCTGCTGCCGGCTCAGGTTGCCTGGGCTCAGGTTTACTCGCAGCTTGATGAGCGGCAAACTGCGCTTGATGGTCTGCAGGCTTTCGCCCGGGACTACCCGCGCCATGCATTAGCCGTGTTACCGACGCGTGCGCAGTTGTTGTACGAACTGGGTGATATACAGCAGGCATTGGCCCTGTTTGTTGAGCCGCTGGACTACCAGCCCGATTCAATAGAATTGTTGCTGGCCTACGCTACGATGCTGGATCTGGCCGGCAAGCTGGATCAATCGCTCGCCGTCATGCGCCGTGCGGTGGCACTCGCACCCATGGATGCGAGTGTTCTCAACACGCTTGGCTATACGTTGGCCAATCGAACCCGGCGCCACGATGAGGCCTACCGGCTGATTCGCCAGGCGCTCGAACTTGAGCCCGATTCACCGGCCATTATCGACAGCATGGGTTGGGTGCTGTATCGGCTCGGCCGCAATGCAGAGGCGCTCAGCTACCTTGAGCAGGCCCATGCATTGATGGATGATCCGGAGGTCATTGCCCATCTGGGTGAACTGCTGTGGGTGACCGGTGAAGCGGATAATGCGCGTGCCTTACTCGATCGTTCCCTCGACATATATCCGGAGCATGAATTGCTGCTTGAAATCCGTGCGAGGTTGCCGCAATGAGTGTTGCGCGCGCCGGGTGGCTGATCATCCTTGTTTCACTTGCCGGTTGTGTGAGTCGCCCCGTCGTCCCCGGCGCCGGACCTGACTGGGTGCAACGTGCAGAAAATCTGCTGCAACTGCCAGGCTGGGAAGCCAGCGGGCGTATCGCCGTCAAGTCCGGCAAGCAAGGCGGGCAGGGCAATATCCGTTGGATCCAGGATGGTGTTAACGTCCACATTGGACTGCACGGACCGTTCGGTGTCGGCGCCTATCAGATAGACTGGAACGGCGACGATGACCTGGTTGTTACCGGTAAAGCCGGTGCAGTGACGTTGTCGTACGCCGGATCCGATGCAGTCGAGCGTTTCATGACGGACCAGTTCGGCTGGTCGTTCCCGGCCCGCAGTACGCGCTACTGGATTCTCGGTATCGCTGATCCCCGTTTCACAAGTCGGGTCGAATACGATGCCGACGGTTGGCTTGTTACGCTTGCGCAAAACGGCTGGGTTGTGAGCTACGATCGCTTCGTCACCGAACAAGGACGCTGGATGCCGCACAAAATTGTCATGCGCCATGAGCGGGCCAGGGTCAGATTAATTGTCGATCAGTGGCGCCTTTAGAGGTAAGTTTGTTTGACACGCATAGTGTGTCAAATCACAATAGCCGCGCCCAGATGCGGAGAGTTCCACAGCGATATAATGGGCTCGACGTTGGGGCGTAGCCAAGTGGTAAGGCATCGGGTTTTGATCCCGTGTACCGCAGGTTCGAATCCTGCCGCCCCAGCCATTTTTTATACATAGTTAACAGGGTTGATCGAGTGAACAACGACAATAATTTCGTTATTCCGAACATGATGATCTTCACCGGGAATGCAATCCCGGGGCTGGCTGCCAGCATAGCCAAGCATCTCACACTGCCGCTGAGCAAAATCCAGGTCGGACGGTTCAGTGACGGCGAGATTGCGCTGGAGATCATGGAGAATGTGCGCGGCCGTGATGTCTATATCGTTCAATCCACCTGCCCGCCGGTTAACGACAACCTGCTGGAATTGCTGGTCATGGCTGATGCGCTGCGTCGGGCCTCGGCAGTTCGGATCACGGCCGTGATCCCGTATTTTGGTTATGCCCGCCAGGATCGCCGGCCGCGCGCGGCCCGGGTGCCGATTTCGGCACGCCTCGTGGCCAGCATGATTGCGACGGCCGGTGTTGACCGGGTGTTGACCGTCGATCTGCATGCCGATCAGATTCAGGGCTTTTTCTCGATTCCACTCGACAATGTATATGGGTCGCCGGTGCTGCTGGGC
>PBZD01000012.1 GCA_002729875.1 Chromatiales bacterium
ATTAGCGCACAAAGCGGTGTCATCTCGCTCGGCTTGAGTAGCATGGTGCAACCCGCAGCAAGTGCCGGCGCAACCTTGCACATGATCTGGTTCATCGGCCAGTTCCAAGGCGTGATGAAACCGCAAACACCTGCAGGCTCTTTAATGATTGTGCTGTTGCCGCGCACTTGCTCGAACTCGAAGTCCTTGAGAATTTTTATCGTAGTGGCAAGGTGACCGAATCCGGTAGGTGCCTGGGCGGCATTCGCCAGCCATAACGGCGCGCCCATCTCCGCAGAAATGGTCGCGGCGATCTCACCCATACGTTCCTGGTAGCCAGCGAGTATCTTGTCAAGCAGGTCAATACGTTCCTGCCGGGAGGTCAGGGCATAAGTCGTGAAAGCGGCCCGGGCGGCCAGCACCGCACGATCAACATCGGCGGCACTGCCAAGACTAATCCGACCGATCACTGCCTCGGTCGCCGGGTTCTCTACCTCAAACGGGTGTGGCCTGAGCGGATCGACCCACTCACCATTAATATAGAACTTAAGGTTTTCCTGCATGACTTACCCCACTCATTGCATTGGCGTCAGACACCGTGCTTACAACCCTGATTTAAGCGTTTCCAAATGCGCACAGGCGGCCAGCGCAAGACCTTCCTCGTTATATCCGCCCTCAAGAAATGACACCAGCCGGCCCTCGCAATGGTGGTCGGCTAGCTCCATGAGCAGTTTGGTCAGCCGGCTAAAACCGGTATCGGTAATCTTAAAAGTACCCAGGGGATCATCCACCCTGCTGTCGAATCCTGCCGAAATCAGAATCAGGTCCGGGTTGAAGTTATCCGCAGCCGCAACCGCATGTTCCGCAAAGGCGCGTAGCACCTCTTCATCCCCGGCCCCTGCAGCCAGGGGAACATTAAGGTTGTAACCCGCTCCGGGTCCGGCGCCCAAACGTTCCGGGCTACCGGTACCGGGATAAGCCTGCCATTCATGCGTGGAAAAAAAATAAACCGACGGGTCGCGGTAAAAAGCCCATTCCGTGCCATTACCATGATGATAATCCCAGTCGACAATTAACACCCTGGCAATAGCGGGCAAACTCTGAGCATAACGGGCTGCTATGGCGATGTTATTAAAAAAACAAAACCCCTCTCCCGCGCCCAATGCATCATGGTTCGCGCCATTGTTATGCGCATGATGACCCGGCGGGCGAACCGCGCAAAATGCATTGTTTATATTTCCACTGCAAACATCGCGCACTGATCCCAGCGCCAGGCCCAGTGCCTCCAGCGCCGCCTGCCTCGCGTTGTTCTGCTCACTACAAATCGATTGAATATGTTCCTCACTGTGAATATTGGCAAGAAACGGCTTTGTATCATGGTATGCAGAAACGTCCACGGTGTCCTGAAGAATGCCTGTCGCAGTGGCCCTGTCCAGCAGCTTCTGCAACCGCTCGGGACTTTCAGGGTGCCCTGGAGCAGACCGATAGTTAAGGGTCAGCTCACTGAAAGCAAAACCGGTTTGATGGGACATATTTATATTTCAGTTATACCGTCAGACACCAATAGACCACTGTCATGGCTTTAAACAGGCTATAGCAGCAGGGGTTCGCCGATCGGAAAAAAATCGCCGGCGGCGTTGATCAGGGTATTGGCGGTTAACCGCACGACACCATACACCTCGGAACTGGTATTAAAACGTTGCTCGATCCGTTCCAGCAGGACGGTGAAATCGCCATCACCGGAAACCAGCACGACTTTGTCGCAATCGGGCGCCGCCTCATAAACATCCAGCGCGATGCCCACATCCCAATCGGCCTTGGTGGTTCCATCAAGACGTTTCAGCACCGGCTTTAACTTTACCGTAAAGCCAATCGCACGCAGAATATTCTGGAACTGCGCCTGTTTTTCATCACCACGATCAGTGGCATAAGCAAACGCACTGACCACCTCACGACCCTTAGTCACTTTTTCCCAAAACTTGTTGTAATCAAAATTGCGTTTGTAAGCCTGCCGACAAGTGTAGTAAACATTCTGCACATCAACAAAGATACTGATTTTTTCCGGCGCAGGTTTGCTCATGATTCGGGCTTTAGTGCTGTAAAAATTCAATCACATGATCGGCCAGGAAAACCGCCACTTCCGGTCGGCTGTTGGGCGGCTGCCAGATCGCCCAGCTGCCCCGGTACTGACCCGATACCGGATGATCGTCCGTGGGCGGACCGTCTTCAGGATCATAGCCCAGGTGTCCGAAGGCCGGGATATCCCAGGCCAGCGATGGATCGAGATCGTTACGGGCCACATCCACCGGGGTCTGACGTGGTGGCGGATAAGACCGGCCGTCGCCACAGCCGCCAAGGTCAAAGCAGCACGGCCGGGTCTGCTCCGGTTGCCCGGCAACACGGCACTCGGTGTCGACCCAGATGCCCCAGTAGTCGGTAAACGGATGACCTGTCCCGGGATAGGTCGCATAGTCGGGCTGGCCGTCATACAACCAGCTGCGATAACCGATCTCGCGGGCAATCTGGTTGGGTAGCTCGACGAGATTGAGCACGGAATCGACCATAATCTGCGGAAAGGCCACCACGATGTGTTCGACCCCCTGGTTCTTAAGCCGTTCCAGTGCATCCCAGTAGCGGTAGCCCCACTCGCCGCCCGGTAATTGTTCATCAGTTTCGTACAGGTAGGCATGGCCAAGATTTTCACCCCGCATCCGGCGCGTACGTTCAAACCGGCTGCCGTTTGGCCGCTGCGGCTTGATCTGTGGGTTGTATTCCTTGACCCCCATCCACGCACCGACAATGTTATCGGTCTTGATTTCGGGGTGGCGTGCGATGAGTTCGCGCTTGATGTTCTCATTTAACACCAGCGTATCATCAATCTTCGGGTCGAATAACTGGTTATAAGTACGCGTGGCATGGTTGACCAGCAATACACCCGTCCTGGCGAGTGCCAGTTTCGGGCGCAACCGCTGCTCTATACCATCCACATGAAATGCCGCCAGCCGCGGGTCGGATGAAACCGGGTTAGGCCGCCCTGCCAGCGGGATGCGTGGATCATGTTCGGGTTCACCGAGTGTCCGCGTCCAGTCGGCAGGCTGATCAGGATATGAATCACGCATCAGGTCTTCAGGATCATTTAACCAATGCACCTTAATGTCAGTTCCGGACACTGCATTGTGCTGCGCAACGACAGCACGCGCAGCACTTACCACATCAAAAGATTTGAAAAAACGCACACCACTGGTCGTCATGTCGATCATCACAATCTCATCGGCCCCGGCTTTCAGCATGCGCTCAATCGGGCCGTCGATATTAAAGCGTTGCGGATCACAATCCGGCCAGGTCCGGTCCGGCCCGATCCCGCCGTCGGCCACGCTGCCGCAGTAGGTTAGCGGGCTGCCACCCTCGACCCCCGGCTCATAGAGCATACGTGGGTTGGCATGATGAACCGGGTCACTGGCAATCCACGCCGCATAGTCGACGATAAATTTGACACCCAGTTGAGATTCACGAGCCTTAAGCGCCTCACGTAACTGACCAAGACGAGCGCCAGTGTGTGTATTGGCCGGATCGGTCCCGCCGATACGCGCAAACTCGAAGGCATACTTGCCCCGTTCTTTCGGCGCGTTACCAAAATTCAGAATCCGCGGCCACATTTTCGGATTCCAGATAACATTCTTATACACCGCACTGTGCGGGTCATAGGCGAAAATCTGCAGCGTTGCAGACCACAAACCCTGCTGCGAAGTCTGGGTAAAACCACCATGTACAACATAAACAACCCCGACCTTGCGTTCCGGCGAGGCACAGGCATTGACACCCGGCAACAGGATGAAGCACAAGACCATGAGCAATTGGAGCAACAGAAATTGGCGCCTGATACCGATTCTTTTAGCCGTCATCATCTTCCCAGGTTTTAAGCTTGGATTTATCAACCTGCTGCCACTGTCGTTTGCTCTTATTCATGGCCGCAATCACCTTACCCGCCACATAGCAGACAAAGCCGGCCAGAATCAGTGCCACAATCCAGAGTTGGTCTTGCATAAGTTGCGAAATTATATATCAGTGCCGATGATTGTCTGCCATGATTAGCAACTGATGACAATGACAGGTCAGCCGCAAATAACTTTCCACGGGGTCAACGCCAATGAACATGAAAGCATTTTCCCGCATACACATGGTCGGATTCTCACTGGCCGGTTTGCTAATCACCACCCTGCTGGGTATTTCTTCACCACTGCAGGCCGGCGGCCACAAGGTTTTCATCCCGCCGCCGCAGATCGATATTGACCCGCTCATCGAGGCAGAAGTTCAAGCCGTCATTCATGAAACTGCCAACCGCTGGAATTCGCAGGATTTCTCCACGCTGCTCGAATTGTGGGATCCGGCCGAACCGTTCCCAACCTATCTTGCCGAGGAACAGACGCAGTGGTTTATCGGCTGGGAGCGGTTACGCAGTTATCTCGACCCGGCGCAGCCCAATCCGGCTGTTGAGGCGATTCGCGAGGAGATGTCGAACATTCAGGTCAAACTGATTGCACCGAACCTGGCCATTGCCGTCTGGGAGATGCACTTTGAGATGAAAATTATTGCGTCTAAGCCAATCGGCGAAAATGTCCGTGTCAGTGCCGTGCTGCGCAGAACCGATGCGGGCTGGCGGTACATACACTGGGCCGAATCACCGAAAACGGCGATGGTTTATATCGAAGATTTATTCGAACGCGATGTAGCGCCGGGCTGGGATGAATATTTCAAAGGCGCACAACAGCGCAAGAAGGAAGTGTGGAGAAAAAAACGAGCAGAAAAAAAATAACTGCTCAACCAGAGTTATTCATCAACCGGTGGCGCACGCGCCACCTTCTTTTTATTTTCCGGGCTTGCCGCTGGTTTGCCATACCGGCGCAAACCCCGGTACCAGAGATTTGCCGTACGGTTCGACACGCCATCCTGTTTGCATAACTCCATGAATTGAATATCCGCCGCCTTGCGCCAGGTTCTTGCGCTGAGATGTTTGTTGCGCATCAGTTGATACAAGGCATCATGCACCAGCGAAGCACGCATATTTTTCTGCGTATCTTTCACCAGCCCCGATGGACCATCCCAGGCGTAAGACTTTTTAACCAGGAGCTTCCCGGCGACATCCAGGTTAATATAATCAGTGTTGATATCCACCCCGGGCCTGATCAGCGTGCTGATCTCATAACCTTCGGCCAACTGATACTTATAGTCACTCCGGTAGCGAATAAAACCCATGGTGGTCATAACAAACTCCGCTATTGGTGTCGGTCACCCTTTACCGGCGGCGGTCGACAATCAGCACTTCATAGCGTCCATTGGCCCCGATGAACCATGACGCCACTATGGCGGTAACAGAAACAATCAGCCAGCCCAGTAATGCGGCAAAAAAACCGCTGACGTGAAAACCGCCCAGCAGCGCCGCCACCAAGCCAAACATCGCCGCATTGATAACCAGCAGGAATAACCCCAGCGTCATAATTGTGAGCGGCAGCGTCATCAATATGGCAATGGGCCGCACCAGGGCATTGATCAGGCCCATTAGCAATGCTGCCAGTATCAGGGTGCCCGGCATGGCAATATCAATACCCGGCACCATGGCATTGGCGAACCAAAGCCCGATAGCCGTAATCAGCGTTCTGACGAAAAATCCCGGCATAACCCTTCCCCCAACCCGCAGTCGATGTCACCAATGATCGCACAGAGCAGTAATAAATTTGGTGTCTGCAAGCATTTCTCCGCTACCATCGCCAGAATGGCAGTAAGCAGGATAATGCAGCATGGTCGATAATCCATGTCGACTGGGACCCGTTGAACTGGCTCCCGGCGTCCGGCCCCTGCATGCCGGAAGTTTTTTGTTTGCGGCATTTATCGGCATCAGCCTGACGACGTTTATCAGTGTCATACAACCGTATGTTTTAACCGTTCAAATCGACCTGGCGGTAGACAAGCAGGGGCAGGTAAGCGGCGACATGGTCTTTTACAGTGAGATCGTCGTGCTTTTGTTGAGTGCTGCCGTCGGCACCCTGGCCGATCGCTTCGGCCGACGCGGTATCTTTGCTGTCGGCGCACTAATCCTGGGGATTGGCTACAGCCTGTTCGGCTACGTCGACAGCGTCACCACCCTGACGGCGGCACGCATCTTCCTGGCCTTTGGCATTGCCATCGTCAATGTCCTGGTGCAGGCCGTGCAGGCCGACTACCCGGCGGAAAATTCGCGCGGCAAACTCGTCGGCCTGACCGGTTTTGCCATCGGTATCGGCGCGGTTCTGATTGGCGTTGTCTTCTCGCGACTGCCTTACTGGTATGTAGATGCGGGCATGGACGAACTGGCTGCGGGCCGTAACACGATGTTGACGATGGCCGGCCTTGCTCTGTTGCTGGCTATCCTGATTCGCCTGGGGTTAAAAGGGGGGCGACCGCCGCAACCCGACCAACCGACTCCCTTTACCCGCAGCATGCTACATGGGCTGCGGGCCGGCCGGCAGAATGCACGCATTGCCCTGGCGTACGGCAGTGCGTTTGTCGCCCGCGCAGACCTCGTCGTTGTCGGCACTTTTTTTACCCTGTGGCTTAACCAGACCGCGATTGCCGCCGGCATGAGTCCCGACGATGCGGTGCGCGCCGCGGGTGGTTTCTTCGCCCTGGCCATGAGCAGTGCACTGATCTGGGCACCGATCGCCGGTTTTATCAACGACCGCCTCGACCGCACCCGGGCGATGGCGCTGGCCATGTTGCTGTGCGCAATCGGCTATTCGGTAATGGGGCTGATCTCCGACCCGCTCGGCGGCTGGATGTATCCTGCCGCGATACTGCTCGGGATCGGCCAGATGAGTGCCATTACGGCCAGCCAGACACTCATCGGGCAACAGGCATCGGCGGTAAACCGCGGCTCGATCATCGGCATGTTTTCATTTTTCGGCGCCGCCGGCGTGATGTTTATTACCAGCGTCGGCGGGCGCATTTTCGATTCGATCAGTCCTGCCGCTCCGTTTGTACTGGTCGGATTCATCAACCTGGTGCTGTTCATTGCCGCCATCCTGATCAGCCGGTTACCGGATCAGCAACAGGTAACGGAACCGACAACTTGAACCGTATGCAAAGCTTTAGCCGTAGCGATATCGGCCCTTTGATATTCCGAGGTAACCAACCATGAGCGACACGCCGACCAGCCCCATCGCTACCCTGGGCCGGGCACTCGAACAACGCATGATGGCCGAACTCCAGGCTCGGCCGATGGAGCAACACGCGCAATTGCTCGACCTGAAAAATCTCGCCGGCGAGAGTACCGGCTATGTGAAAGCATTTACCGCCACGCGACTCGAAAAAGGCACCAGCGTTTCAATCGATATGATGCCGGGCATGCGATATTTCAATTTCCATCTCATTCCCGATCCTCAATACGATATCCCGCGCTTCCTGTTCGAGGGCATGCTCACGACACAAGGCAGCCAGGTATCGATGGACCTGTTCCCGGATTTCGATGTATTGGCGAATATCGATACCTACCTGGAGCAGTACGCACCGGTTGCGGAAATTTACGAAGCGGCGCGCCTGGACGATCGCTTCGTACTCCAGCCGTCACGAATGGTGCACATGCGAGCCTTTAGCTCGCCGGTTTTTCTGCTCGTATTTGCCACCCCGGAAAATCACTTGCCGGCGCTTGAAACCTACGCAGAACGCTATTTCGAGGTCTGGCTGAACAGGTATGAAAATGCCGAACTATTATCCCCGCAACAAGGCGCGGCACGCCGGCAACAACGTGAAAAAATCGCCACGACGATTAAGCGTCTCGACCCGGACCGGCACATGGTCGTAAGCGTCTATGGCGAAGAAACGACCTGCCTGATCGAAGCGGCGAACATGTATTAATTGTCTCAGCCAGTAACTCTGCTGCAATTAATCCTGGCAGGCCGGACAATAGTAAAGCGCGCGCCCGCTTACGTTGACCCGTTCAATGGTGCTGCCACAGGTGTAACAGGACTCACCGCCACGGCGAAATACCGCAAAGCGAACGGCCTCTTTAGCTGCGTGTTTTTTCTGTTGCGCCGCTGCTGGATCTGCGCTTTCAGAACCGCTCCGCTGGTGAGCAGCAAGCCACTCTGCCCGCAGCCGGGCAATCAACCCGGGTGGATTGGTCAGTCCGCCGGTCCGGTAACTCCGTTGCGCGATCACAAGTGTTTGCCGGCTAAGGCGTGACAGCGCCCGGGTGGACAATTCACCAGGCCTGCGGCGTGGATTCAGCCTGGCTGCAAACAGTATTTCCGAGCGCAAATAGTCACCGAGTCCAGCCAGGTAATGCTGGTCAACATATAAAGCGGCCAGGCTGCGACGTCTGAATTCGGGCGACAGGGCGCGGTCACGCAGCGTTGTCCAGTCAAGATTCCGGCACAACACATCTGGCCCCAGCCCGGACAAGTAAGGATGCTGCGCCTGCTGATCAGCACTCAGCAATTCAATCTCGGACGCGCTGTAGAGCAAGGCGCTGTGTTCGACGGTATGCAGCGCCAAACGCAGCGAACGTTTCGTTTCCGGCAGGGTTCCACGCCGACATACCCACCAGCGACCATAGAGCTGATTGTGGCTGTAGATGGTTTGCCCCTGGTCGAGGCGGGTTAGCATGGCTTTGCCGTGCGTGTCGACGCGCACAACATGTTGGCCCGCCAGCTCTGCAGAACGAGGCGCAAGTTCTGGAAATGAGTCCCGGGCGAAAAATACTTGCTCCAGCGGCTGGCCGACGAGCACCGCAGAAATCTGATCGGCCAAACGGCGAATTTCAGGTCCTTCCGGCATGGCTCACAACAGGGTGGACTGGCTACTCTTTAAGTGCCGGCACAACGTGTTCACCGATCACCCGGATGGCGTCTGCCGGATCGTTATACAGGCACAGCGCGATACCCGTCGCGCCCGCAGCACGCATCTGCTGAAAGCGCTCGATCTGCCCGTCGATCTCGCTGGCGGCACAAGCCGTAACGCCGCGCTCGACAATTTTGTTGACGAGGTCGCGCGGCGGCCCCTGGATGTCATCTGTCTTACGATAGGCCTGCACGAAAGCCGGGTAATGTTTGGCAATTTCGGCAGCTTCCGCGGCGCTGACGACGTCAAGAATATAGGGATCCCAGATCGTGCCACGTGCCATCAGGTACAGACGTGCCTCAGCCATGGCTTCTTCATGTGTTTTCTTGATATGACAGGCCCAGAAGTTAATCAGCGGAAATGCTTTCTTGTCGCGACCCGTTTCCTCAAGTACCGGGTCCATATGTTCCCGTGCCCAGCGCAGCCTTTCCGGCGTGAAGTCGCTGGTCATGATGCCATCGGCATAACGCGCCGACATACGCAGCATCTGCTCACCGTTCGCCGCAGCAAAGATCGCCGGCTTCGGCGCTTTTGCCCAACCCGTATTAAGCCCGCGCATCTGAAACAACTCGCCCTCGTAGAATACCCGGTCACGTGAAGCCGCCAGGTGCAGTATCTCAAGACACTCACGCACCGCACGCACCATGCGCACCGCCTTGATCCCCATCGAATCGATCGTACCGCCGCCGCCACCGACCGCTACCTGCGCTCGTCCGCCGGCCTGTTCATTCAGCGTCATCAGCAACTTGGCCATTTGCATCGGATGCTCTTCGTACGGACTCAGCGCCGTCGGCCCCATATGCAACCGCTGCGTACGCTGGGCCAGCGGCACAAAATTCACGAACGGATCGCGGCCATCGAGATGATTGGATACCCATACACCGGAAATACCGTAACTCTCGGCCAGTGCACCGAGCGCCGCGAACTCCTCTGCCGGGAGGTGAGGTTGAATGATAAGGTCAACTCGCATGGTGTAATTCCTGTCTTTAAAAAATTGGTGTCTGACACCAAAAATAGTCTACCGGGCAGATCTTTCATTCATTGGTATCTGACACCTATTAGCCGGGCCAGTCAGCAACCCAGACATCATTGTCCATCGGCCATGGCATGAACCGCTCGCGGTCACCACCGAATGTCCAGATCTTGTCGTCACGCACCTCAATGCGAAAATCACTCTTGCCGTCAGACCACGAATCGTCTGCAACGCCCCAGACGTTTTTAGTGATGAGCTGCCAGCCGTCGATGCCATCCTTGGGATCCCAGAGCCACAGGTCGTGGGCGAGCGCCTGGATCTTCGATGCATGTCCTTTAGGGCCCGGGATGTGACCACCGATCATGACGATCTTGCCATTGTGTGCAACGATCTGGTGCCCGGTGCGCGGAATCCACGGCGCATGCCCAAGTAATTCCCAGCTCGCGCCCTTGTCTTCTGATTTCCAGACATCGTTGCGACGACCTTCCCAATTGGGCAGGAATACCGGCCGGTCATGATCACCACCCATAAAATAAAGCGTGCCGTCAATGTGACAGACCTGCATGCCGGCCCGGCCCATGTCTTCGGGCATCTGACAGCGCAACTCCCAGGTTTCGCCAAGGTCGGCACTGACCCAGAGTTGCGGGTAGAAAATCCGCTCATTGGAATTGCGTGCACCACCGAACATGTAGATCTCGTCATCCATGACATGGCTGTGGTGCCCGGCCCGCACGCCCCACGGCGCATCGGCACAAACCTGTTCCCAGCTGCGGCCCTGGTCTGCGGAACGCCAGACATCGTTATAAAAGGTATTCAGGCTCTGGCCGCCGTTCAGCACCAGGTGGCCCTGCACGACATCGATTTCCGGATAGCAGCGTTTGCCCCAACCGGATTTTTTTGACATGCATTCCCAGTTAATCCCGTCGGGACTGCGCCAGGTGTCGCTATAGATTTTGAATGGCCCGACACGGCCACTGATAATGTAGAAATAACCGTCCATCTGCCCGCCGCGTGGCATGGCGCGCTTGCCCCAGGGGGCGACCTTCAGCAATCGTTCCCATTGCATCACAGCTTTCTCCAGCACAGGTAGCGAATTTATTTGTGACTCGATACCGCAAGGGTAATAGTAAAACCGGTACGCCGGCTTTTTCGTAAAGCGGTGTGTCCGGCAGATGCTCACCTGGGCAGGGGCGCCCGACATCAATTAACCGGTCAGGATCTCCACGGCAGCACGTTCACCCGACTCCATGGCAGACTCCATGCCCATCTCCAGCTGCCGGGTATGTTCACCGGCAAAGTGCAGCCGTGCATGTGGTTGAAACATCGCCGGTACAAAGCGGCTTACCTCGCCGGGTGCGTATGAATGCCGACAGCCGCGAATGTATGGTTGTTGTTGCCACGAATGTACGCCGACAAACTCTACGCGACCCCTGGTCGCCGGTCGCAGCCGTTCCAGTTCGGCCAGCGCTCGTGCACCGCGTTCAGCCGGCGGCAAGCGATCCATCGCATCGGCCTTGGAGCCGGTATTCACTGCCACCAGCAGCGAAGTACCGGTCATCTTGCGAAACATCGTCACCTCGCCATCTGTCCACAGCGATGGCGCCAGCCCGTCCTGTTGCCAATAATCCTCACCGTCTTTGAGAGTGAAAAATACCTGGCTGGTATTCGCATACGGCATACGCGCGACTGCTTCACCCTGCACACCGGTCAATGCAGGTTCGATGTGCAGTTCGCGCAGGCTGACAAACGGCACGGCGGAGACAATAAAATCACTGCGATAACGGGTGCCATCCGACGTCACCACCTCGGCACTGCTCTGCTCCATGCGGATAGCGGTTACGGCCTGGTTCAGGCGTACCCGTTCGCCCAGGTGCCTGGCCATGGCTTCAGTCAGCCGCGACGTGCCGCCGGCTACCTGGGCGGTTTTTGCCAGCGCCGATTTGGCCGTGGCAGCCGCACGAATAGAGAGCATCAGGCGCGTTGATTCCTGCAACATAGTCAATAACGACACCCGGCTGAGGTCATCGGCCACCACGCCGGCGTTCATCAGTCGCAACGCTTCATTTGATGCGCCATGAGCGCGCAGCCAGCCGGCGGCGGCAACATCAAACTCGGCGGCGCCCGGCTGTAACCAGTCATCAATGCTGGTAAAAGGATTGTGCCGGGATATATAAAAGGGCAATAAAAAAGACGGCGGCACGCCGCGCTCTTCACCAACGGTCTTGTTAACCGGTGATTGTGCCCAGTCGCTCGCCGCGATCAACTGATTGTCGACTGCAAATACAAACGGTTCGCTTTGCTGTGGAAACGGCTCGAGCGCCACTGCGAACCGATCCGCCGCGTTCCTGATCCGCCCATACAGCGGCCCGACCTGTGAGGCACCCAGTTCCGGCCGATCTATCCATTGATCCGCCGTGTACGCACGCCCGCCGATCCGCCCGCCGGCTTCCAGCACGGTCACGTTGGCGCCGGCATCGCTGAGTATGATTGCGGCATTCAAGCCTGCAAACCCGCCGCCGATGATCACCACATCGGCACGCTCCGGTGCGGCACGCAAGCGAGCGCTTGCGCTGGCGGCGGCAAGGCCGCCCAGACCCTTGATCAGGTCACGTCTGGTTGCGAGGGGCATCGGTAAAGTATATTGCTGTCTGGCAAAGATTATCTGGTTTTCTTATGCGTATCCTCTTTCTTATCACCTTCGTCAACCTGCTCGGCTTCGGACTGATCATTCCGCTGCTGCCGTTTTATATCGAGCGGGTTGGCGGCGGGCCGGAAATCATTACGCTGGTGATCGCGCTGTATTCCCTGCTGCAGTTCCTGACCGCCCCGACCATCGGGCGGCTAAGCGACCGTTACGGGCGCCGACCGGTGCTGATCTGGACGACGGTCGGCGTGATTGTGTCGCACCTGCTGCTTGGTTTTGCCGACAGCCTGTGGCTGGTAATCCTCGCCCGCTCGGTCGGCGGCATCGCGGCCGGCAATGTCGGCGTGATCTTTGCCTATGTCACCGACATCTCCAGCGGCGCCGACCGGGCGAAGTTCATGGGCTACCTGGGCGCTGCGTTCAGCCTGGGTTTCATGTTCGGCCCGGTCATCGGTGGCGTGCTGGCCGGCGCCGATGTCGAGACCGCAAACTTCATGCTGCCGGCATTCTCGGCGGCCGGGCTAACCGTCGTTGCCCTGCTGTGCCTGCTGGCTTTGCTGCCCGAAAGCCTGCAGGCGGAATACCGCAGTGACACAACTGATAGCGCCGCTGCGACACTGGGCGCACAATTACGCACGGCGTTTGCAAACCGTACCTTCGCAATACTGTCGGTCATCGCCATACTGCTGTATATATCCTGGTCGGCACTGTTGTCGATCTTCGCGCTGTGGAACAACCGCGTGCTCGAGCTCGGCCCGCGGGACATCGGCCTGATCTTCATGTACTCCGGATTTATCGGCGCGCTATGTCAGCTCACCCTGATCGGGCCGCTGACCAAACGCTTCGGCGAGCCGGCCCTGCTGCTGCTAACCGTGGTCGCCATGGGCTTCGGCCTGTGGGCCATGGCGGATGCGACCACCGTAACCGCTACGCTGATCGCCATGACACTGTTATCCATATCACACAGTATGTTCTCTCCGGTCAGCACCAGCCTGGTATCGAAATATGCACTGCCGACGGAACGTGGCGTCCTGCTCGGCGTGTTTCAGGGGGTTGGCGGTTTCGGGCGAGTGCTCGGACCGGCCTATGCCGGCGTCGCGTTTGCGCAACTGGGCAGCGGGTCAGCCTATATGATCGGCGCATTGCTCATGGTGCCATGCGCAATGCTGGCCATCGCGGTGGTCCGCCGGCCGGCACCGGCTTGAAATGACAAAGATAAACAGGCCGGATTTATTGCTTACAGCGAAACAGCAAATACATTGATGCCTGCGCCGATTCTTCAGCTAACCAGCAGAACCAGTTTCCCGATATGCTGTGATGTCCCCAGCTCTGCCAGTGCAGTCGGCGCCTGCTCAAGGGGGAAAGTAGCCGACACAATCGGGCGCACCTGGTCACTGTACTCCATGCCCTGACGGATCAGGGCATCGAACAGGGCGGGGTTCTTGTAGACACGAAAGATCGTAAAGCCGTGTATCGACAGGTCGTTGATCATCAGTGTCGGCAACGACACGTTGGCAACCGGGCCGGTGATCATTTCATAGCTGACGATCTCGCCGCCGTTGGCGGTCACCGCAAGCAGGCCGGCGTAATAGTCGGCGCCGAGCGGATCGAGCGAAACATCGACGCCCTGGTTATCGGTTGCGGCATTAACGCCTGCACTAAGCGAGTCGCTGTCGTTGCAGACGATGACATGGTCGGCCACCGCTTCCAGCCTCTTTGCCTTGTCGGCGCTGCGACTGGTGGCCAGGGTTTCAGCACCCCAGGCTTTGGCCAGCTGCAGAGCAACGATGCCCATGCTGCTGGTGGCGGCGGTCACCAGTACTTTCTTTCCCTTTGTGTTGCCGGGATTCAGTCCCGCCAGTTCCAGGCAGCCACCCATCGTCAGGATAGCCATCCAGTAAGCCGCGCCTTCTTCATCGCTGAAGTGATCGGGCACTGGTGCTAATGCAGCCTGGTCGTACAGACCCACTTCGCGGTATGCCCCCATGCCGCAAATATCGACGCGACCGGGCAACAGCGCCACCCGTGCACCAACGGTTAACGGCGTCGCCGGATGGGGTGCAGGCCCCTGTTCAGCCGGCGGTCCGAGGGCGACGATCTCGCCGACGGCTTCCTGGCCTACGCCACTGGGAAACTCGCGGGCCGGCACATAGCGACCCAGCGTGTAATTGAGCTCGGATCGATTCAGCCCCACGGTTTTAATCTTTACCAGCGCCTGTCCGGGGCCGGGGTCGGGAAGATCCTGCCCGGTTAATTGTAAGACTGCAGTGGGCTGGCCATATTCGGCAAACTGGAAGGTGCGGGTTTTCATCAGCAAAGATACCCAATTTACTTTTCACGTATTATCAGGATGATACACAGGTAACCGGGAAAGGTGGAGAATCAGGTGCTGAGCTGGCTGTTAAGACAATGCTTCGTGAA
>PBZD01000013.1 GCA_002729875.1 Chromatiales bacterium
CCGTGGCCGGTCGGTCGGCAGTTCCAGCACCGCCGGTACACCTTCGAGTTGTGCCCGCCAATAGTTGATCTGCCGCGACAGCTCCGCACCGGTTAACCGGTCACGTTGCCAGACCGCATAGTCGGCATACTGCACGGTCAATGGTGCCCATGACGGCAGCTCGGCATGCCTGAATGCATTGTAAGCCGCAGCTAACTCATTAAATAAGACAGACATCGACCAGCCGTCAGCGATGATGTGATGAATAACCACCAGCAGCACTTGCTCGTGCCTGCCGGTGGTGACGATATGCACGCGTATCAATGGTCCGCTATCAAGCGCAAATGGATGCTTGGCCAGGCCATTCAACTGAGCCTGCAATTCACCCTCCGGCGCTGCCGGCAACATCGTGAATTCAACATCCACCATTAGTTCATCGGCGATCCGTTGCTGTGGCACACCGCCGTCATCGGTAAACGTAGTTCGCAAGATCTCGTGCCGCGCCACCAGCGCCTGCACAGCGGCTTTAAGTGCATTGTGATCAAGTTCACCAGCCAGATGCTGACACCAGGCCAGGTTATAGGCACTGCTGCCCGGCTCCAGTTGATCGAGAAACCAGAGCCGCTGCTGCATCAGAGATGCAGGCGCCTGCGTGTGAAGATGTATATCCCGTGGCAACAGCTGACCAGCACGACCGTTAAACTCAAATGCACAACGATTCGTCTCGTCTGATTCAATTAAGCCCGCCAGACCGGCCACCGTCGGCTCATCGAATAATGTGCGCAACGGCAGTTCAACGGCCAGCACATCACGGATACGCGCTACCAGTTGGGTTGCCAGCAATGAATGGCCCCCGACAGTGAAGAAGTTATCGTTGACACCAACTTCGGGCAAGCCGAGCAGATCAGCAAACAAACTGGCCAGCGCCGCCTGCAACGATCCATTGGGTGCACCCCGGGCAGCTGTGCTATTGAGCCCTGCAATGACAACCGGATCAGGTGCCGGTAGCTGGCGACGATCGATCTTGCCATTCGGCGTCAGCGGCAAGCTTTCGAGTTCGACAAATAATGACGGCAGCATGTAAGCCGGCAATTGATCACGTAATGCAACACGCAGCGCATCAACATCGAGCGGTGTAACCACCGGTACGACATAGGCAACCAGCCGCTCATTACTGAGCGCCACAACCGCCGCACGGATGCCGGCAAGATCACCCAGCACCGCCTCGATCTCACCGAGTTCAATCCGGAAACCACGTAATTTGACCTGTCGATCAGTTCGCCCCAGCAGTTCAAGCTTGCCATCACTGCGAATCCGCGCCAGGTCCCCGGTACGATAAAGCCTGTCACCCGGTCGCACCGGATCGGCAACAAAATGTTCGGCGCTCAGTTCCGTACGTTCGTGATAACCGTCTGCCAGCCCCTGGCCGCCGATATAAAGTTCACCGACAACCCCGACCGGTACCGGCCCCATACTGCCATCGAGAACCCGGATGATTGTATTGGCTATTGGCCGACCGATGCTAATTGGCACGGATGCATCAAGAAGTCGCTCACAGGTTGACCAGATTGTCGTCTCGGTCGGACCGTACATATTCCACAATTCGCCGCCTGAATCGAGTAACTGCCTGGCGAGCCCCGGGTCAAGTGATTCGCCGCCACACAGGATGCGAAGACCCGGCAAACCGCTCCAACCGGTATTGCACAGCAGGCGCCAGGTCGCCGGTGTCGCCTGCATGATCGTCGCTCGGCTTTCCTGCAGCAGCGCGCTGAGTGCAGGGCCATCGCCGGTGATCTCGGCAGGTGCGATGATAACGGTGGCACCAACGGTTAGCGGCAATAACAACTCGAGCACGGCAATATCAAAACTCAAGGTAGTAACAGCAAGCAACCGATCAGCCGCCTCGATGCCGGGCTCAGTCGCCATGCTAAGCAGGAAGTTCACCACCGCATGCTGTGAGATGCGCACACCTTTTGGTCTGCCCGTAGAACCCGAGGTATAGATCAGGTAGGCAACCGACGCATCGGGCGCAACTGCTTTGCCAGTGCATTCAACAACAGGCATCCGGATTTCAGCAATCCGACCGTCATCGGTCAGCAATACAATTGCACCGTTGAATGGCGGCAAGAATCCGCTGACGGCTGCTTGCGTTATCAGGATGCCGGCATCCGAATCATCGAGCATATACCGGATGCGCTGAGCAGGGTATGTCAGGTCCAGCGGCAGGTAGCCGGCACCGGATTGCAACACCCCGAGCACCGCCGTCATCATAACCGGCGCTCTTTCGGTGCAAACCGCGATATACGGGCTTGTCACCCGCGGTAACAACTCGACCAGGCACTCTGCCAGCGCTGCCGCACGCGCATCCAGCTTGCTGTAAGTCCATTGCTGACCTGCAAACTCAAGCGCGATCGCATCCGGTATCCGCTGCGTCTGTGCACTGATCAGTCCGTACACGGTCAATCGCTCATCAACTGCCCGTTTGTTCCCGGTGGTTACTGTGCATAGATCATGGCGTTGTTGCGCCGACAATAAGTCCAGCTTATCGATCGACCGCTCCGGATCCTGGGTGATTGCCTGCAATAAGATTTGATAACTTTCAGCCAGGCGATCTATGCTTTGCTGGTCAAACAGATCCGTGTTGTACTCAAGATTTACCCATAACTCATCTTCATATTCATGTGCCGATACCGTCAGGTCGAACTTTGCGGTTTCGACCGGGCCCGCCTCACCCGGCTCTATTTCGAGACCATGGATGGGTTGCGCCTCCCATGGCGTGTTGTGCAGAATAAACATGGTCTGGAATAATGGCGAGCGAGCCTGATCGCGAACCGGTTGCAACGCTTCAACAAGTTTCTCAAAGGGCAATTCCTGATGTGCAAACGCGGCCAGCGTCGTACTGCGCACCCGCGCCAGTAATTCCAGAAACCCCGGCCGACCGGATAAATCGGTACGCAGTACGAGTGTATTCACGAACAGGCCAACCAGTCCTTCAAGCTCGGTGCGCCGCCGACCGGCAATCGGTGACCCCACACAAATATCATCCTGACCGGTATAGCGTGACAGCAACACATTGAATGCCGCGAGCATAACCATAAACAGCGTACATGATTGGTCACGAGCCAGTTTATTGAGTGCCATCATCAGGCTGGCCGGCATAACGCGGGTCAGGCGACTGCCATTGTAGGTCTGCTGTGGCGGCCGCGGCCGATCCGCCGGTAACCACAACTCTGCCGGAGCATCAGCCAGTGCGGCACGCCAGAATTTGAGTTGCCGTTCCAGTTCAGGACCTGCCAGCCAGTTACGTTGCCAGACCGTGTAATCGGCATATTGCACCGGCAGTTCACTTAATTGTGGTCGCTCACCGGCGACCAGTGCAGCGTAACAACTGGCCAGGTCGCGGAACAAAACGCCCGATGACCAGGCATCCGACACAATATGGTGGCAAAGCACCAACAACAGGTGTTCTGTCGCAGAAATGCATAACACATGCACTCGAAACAGCGGGCCCTTCTCAAGATCAAACGGTTCAGCTGCCAACTCACCAACCTGTGCGTGTAACACAGCACGGCCCGATCCGGTTAGCTCGTGCCATTGCACCGGCACCCGGGCGGCAGCGGTAATCACCTGCAACGGCTCTCCACCACGATCCGTAAAAGTTGTTCGCAGCGATTCATGTCGGTCAACCACCAGATTGACGGCGTCCTGCAAGCTGCAGCGATCGAGCGAACCGGTCAAACTAACCGGTAACCGGATCGTATAGACGGTACCGGGTCCTTCAAGTTGATCGAGAAACCACAGCCGCTGTTGCGCAAACGACAACGGAAATTCATACCGCTCGGTACTCATGAACTGCGCCGATTATGTCTTGGAATGCGCGTCAGTGCGGGCTCCTGATGATCCTGCCGAATTGATTCGATGAGCTCCGCAAGCCCGGCCACGGTCGGCGCATCAAAAAGACCGGCCAGCGGGATTTCAAGATCCAGCTGGTCGCGAATCCGGGCAATAACCCGGGTTGCAAGTAACGAGTGCCCACCGAGCGCAAAGAAATCATCGTTTACGCCGAGAGTCTCCCGTTGCAGCAGGTCACCCCAGATCGACACCAGTTCAACTTCAAGTGCAGTACGCGCGGCTGCGGACTCCGCCACAGGAGTACGCAGCGGTGCGGGTAACTCATGTCTTGCCAGTTTACCACTGGTTAGCCTCGGCAATACTTCCAGGCAATCAAATGACTGCGGCAACATGTATGCCGGCAATCGTTCGGCCAGCGCGGCGCGCAAATTGCCCGCCTGCAGTTCAACCCCCGGCGCCGGCACGATATAGGCGGCCAGCCACGTATCGTCATCCCGCTGCCAGATCCTGGCCGCGCTGTCAGCCACCCCTGATAATGCACACAAGGTTGCCTCTATTTCAGCCAGTTCCACACGGTAACCACGCACATTAATCTGCGCATCACGCCGGCCTGCAAATATCATCTGGCCATCAGGCCGGCGATAAGCAATATCACCGGTGAGAAAACTCGACCGGGAACCGGAACCCTGCGTATTCAGCGTCGTCTGCCCCCAGTAGCCCGGTGATAACCCCGTACCGCTCAGCACAATCTCCCCATACCAGCTCGATGTGCCCGACTCATCAATAAGGTCAACCTCAAGGCCGGCGACCGGCATACCAAGCGGTATCTGTTGTCCATGCAACGGCGTGTCATGATCCGCCATGAACTGCAGCGCGACAGTCGATTCGGTCAGCCCGAATCCATTCACAAATTGGGTTCCGCGGGCGAAATACTGTTGGTACAACTCGAAGTCTGAACGTCGCACGGGTTCACCGCCCAGTACGACAGTACGTATCGACGATAAATCACGAGTATTCTCACCATTGTCATGATCACTGAAAAGGTATCGAAACAGAGAAGGCGTCGCATGCATGACAGTAGTCGATACGCTTGCCAGTTGCTCGAGTACGGCCGACTGTTCAAACAGATGCTGGTCACTGCCGCGTACCGCCAGCGGGCATAGCGTTGCCCCGTTCAGCAAGGCGCCGAAAATATCCTGAATCGCTGCGTCGTAGGCGTACCCCGATAACCCGCTTAACCGGTCTGACGAGGCCAGGCGTAACGCCCTGCTGTAACGCCCGACCTGGATCACGACACCGCTGTGGGTTTGCATCACCCCCTTGGGTGTACCGGTCGAACCCGAAGTGTAGATAATGCAAGCCAGCGCATCCGCTGCGATACTCACCTCTGGGTCGCTGGCCACTGCGCACTCAGTTATATCAACGAGGGAACCACACAACCCTTCTGCCTGTTGCCTGTGCAGCGGGTCAGTCACAACCGCTGCAAGGCCTGCATCGGCTGCAATACTCTTCAGGCGCGCAGCGGGCCAGGCAGGATCGAGTGGCACCCAGATGCAGCCGGCCTTGAGAATGCCAAACAACCCGGCCACCAGCCTTTGATCGTAGCCACATAACAAACCAATGCGCGGCGACTCTGCATCAGGCGACAGTAATATTGACAACAGCTGTTGCGCCACACCATTGGCCTGTGCATTTAATGCTGCATAACTCAGCATGGCATCAGTTGTACGCACGGCAATGGCCTGCGGAGCCCGTTGCACCTGGGCAGCAAATCGCTCAACAAGATGCCCCGTCCAGTCGGGTTGCGCAATCGATGCGGGTATTGTGCCAACTCTGCTCAGGCGAATACCCACATCCCGGGATACTGCCGTCAGTATCGTCTCATAGTAATGGGCAAATGCCGCAACCGTAGCGGTATCGAATAAGTCCGGGTTGTAACCGAATCCACACTGCAACTCTCCATCACGTTCGGCTACATGCACGCTGAGATCAAACTTTGTCGTATTACTACTGACATTGATCGATTCAACCTCCAGACCATCAGGTGTAAAAGGATTTACCGGTTGATTATGAACAGCGAACAATACCTGCACGATCGGGTTATAACTGCGGCTGCGCCGCGGGCGTAGTATTTCAACCAGTTTTTCGAAAGGCAGATCCTGATGTGCATAAGCATCAAGTGCCGTTTGCTTAACCCGCCCGAGCAATTCACGAAATGTCGGGTTCCCGTCAACGGAAGTACGCATCACGAGCGTGTTAACGAAAAATCCAATCAGACCTTCAAGTTCCGTTCGGCTGCGCCCGGCAATCGGCGTAGCAACGACGACATCAGTGGCTCCGGCAAAACGCGCCAGGGCAATATCAAATGCAGCCATTAACACCATAAACAGGGTGCAATTTTCACTACGCCCGACAGCATGCAATGCTGCCGTCAGTCCGCCCGGCACGCTGAGCTCAAACCAGGCGCCCGCATGAGTCTGCAGCGCCGGACGGGGCCGATCGATCGGCAATTCAAGCAGTTCCGGCGCCCCGGCCAACTGGTTACACCAGTAATCGCTCTGGCGAGCAAGTTCAGCGCCCGTTAGCTGTTCTCGCTGCCAGACCGCGTAATCGGCATATTGCACCGGCAACCCCGCAGCACCTGGCGCTGCCCAGCCCGGTAACTCGCCGCGCCGAGCGGCGTTATAGGCCTGTGACAACTCATCAAATAACACCGACATTGACCAACCGTCGGCAATGATGTGGTGAATAACCAGCAACAGGATGTGCTGGTCCGGCCCACACTCGATTAAATGTACACGCAGCAGTGGCCCCGACCTCAGATCAAATGGCAACGCAATCAAATCCTCAAGCCGCCAGGAAGATCCGCAATACTCAACGCTTACCGGCATGCTTGCAGCGATATGCTGCAGCGGCTCGGCTGCGGGGGAACTCTCCGGAACAGCAATTGTTGTGCGCAGGCTGTCGTGCCGGGCAACCAGCGCATCAACAGCTTGTGATAAAGCCGGGCGATCCAGCGCACCGGTCAGACGAACCGACCAATGCAGATGATAAGCCGGGTTGTCCGGCTCCAGCATGGCAAGAAACCAGAGCCTCTGCTGCATGAGCGATACCGGCGCAGTACCGGATGCATTGCGCTGAACCGGGCGCAGCGGTGGCGGTGCGCGGCCAAGCTGACGACCTATGGCCGCGACGAGTCCCGTAATCGTCGGGTCTTCAAATAACGCGCGTAGCGGCAACTCGATGTTAAGCACATCACGAATTCGTGAAACAAGTTGTGTGGCAAGCAGTGAATGTCCGCCCCGGTCAAAGAAACTGTCATGCACGCCAATGTCCGTAATACCGAGAACATCCCGATACAACTCAAGTAACACTGCCTCAACCGGTCCGGTCGGTTCGACATGGGTCGACACATGTCGAAGGTACTGCTCCGGAACCGGCAACCTGTTTCGATCAACCTTACCATTCGGTGTAACCGGCAATGCATCGAGTTCAACAAACTGTACCGGCACCATGTAATCAGGCAACTGGCTACGTAATGCCACGCGCAATGCATCAACATTGATTGACCCGGATGCCGTCACGACGTAAGCAACAAGACGCCGGTCTCTTGCAACGCTATCGATAACAACTGCGGCGGCGACAATGGAAGGCTGACAAGACAAGGCAGCCTCGATATCACCGAGCTCAATTCTAAAGCCGCGTAACTTGACTTGCCGATCCATGCGACCGAGGAGAACCAATGTGCCGTCACTGTGATAGCGGACGCGGTCACCGGTACGATATAACCTGCCGTCAGGCACAAATGGATCAGTGACAAACCGTTCTGCCGTGAGCACCGGATCACCCACATAACCGGTTGCGACACCCGCACCGCCGATGCAGAGCTCACCGGGAACGCCGGGCGGCACCAGGCGCAACTCGGGATCACAAACATAAACCCGACTTCCCGCAAAGGGCCGGCCGATTGGCATGCAGCCTTCAATCATGACATATTTTTTCATGTCACCGAGTGCTTCAAAGAAAGTACTGTCAATGGTTGTTTCAGCCGTACCGTAGGAATTGACCACCCGCGTATGCGGACCGACGACAGCTGTGAGCGCAGCAAATTCTGACCCATACCAGCTGTCTGAACCGACGGCGAGGAGTCGCATGAAAGCAAGGTCTGCGCCGGATTCTTCAAGCCAGGCAAGCAGGCCACGTAACACGGCCGGTACAAATTCGGCACAAGTTATATGCCGGTCGCGCAACAAGGCATACAGCCGTGCCGGTTCGAGCAAATCAAAGCGCGGGCACAACACGAGGCTAGCACCGGAGCACAGCGCACGAATCCAGTCACCGGTAAAAACATCAAAGGAGAAACTCGCCATTTGCAGATGCCGATCATCTGCCGAGAGGGTGTAGGCATCCTGCCACGCGCAACAGATTGCGGCGAGATTACCGTGTGTCACGGCTACCGCTTTCGGTGTTCCGGTGGACCCTGAGGTAAACAATGCATAAGCCGGATCGGCAAGCTGTGGCTGATAAACCTGACGGCTTAAGCCAGCCCCTGCCAGGCCGCCATAATCCTCATCAAGCAGGATCGTCGGCACGCTGACAAATGACAAAGCCGAAGCCGTCGTCGCCTGGGCAATCAGTGCCCGGGGCCCTACTACGGCGAACATATCGGCCAGGCGTGCCGCAGGATAGTCCGCATCAAGCGGAACATACGCACAACCAGCTTTCAGAACGCCGAGTACCGCAACCAGCAGGTTAACCGACCGATCGAGACAAACCGCAACATAAGCGCCCGGCTCGATATCCAGACCATACAGCCGGTCGGCCACACAATTTGCCTGCCGGTCGAGCTCGGCGTAAGTCAGTCGATCGTGCCCACATTCGACAGCCAGTAACGCAGGTTGCCGGTCGACCCAGGATTCGAACAACGCAAGTACCGATTGCACTTGTTCGGTCTGCATACCATCCGACTGAAGATTAGAAAATCGGGCAGCGGGCGAATTCAACACATCGAGCAACACAGCGTGCTCGTCCGGCGGCCACAACGGTAATGCCGAGACCGGTGTGTCCGCTGCATCGATAATCACTTTTAACAGGTAATCAAAGTAGGTCGCGATTCGTTCAATCGTTTGCCGGTCGAACAGATCACGATCGTATTCAAAGACGAAGTCCAGCCCATCCGTACGCTCACCAACATTCAGGGTCAGATCGAAAGTCGACACGCCGTGATCCTGCAAGCGTCCGGTGCGCATACGAACTCCGGCTACGTTTCGCGTCCGGTCAGGAATCGGTGTCATGTTGAACATGACCTGGAACACCGGCGCATGACTCAGGGTCCTATCCGGTCGCAGCGATTCCACGAGTCGCTCGAAAGGAAGGTCCTGATTAGCCTGTGAATCGAGAATCGTGCGTCGCACACGCGACAGTAAAGTACCAAAGGTTGGATTGTCGGTCAGATCCGTGCGCAACGCGACGGTGTTGACGAACAAACCGATCAATCCATCGAGCTCATACCAGGATCGGCCGGCAATCGGCGAACCGACCACAATATCCGTCTGCCCGGAATAACGGCTTAACAGGACATCGAATGTCCCCAGCAGAACCATGAACAGGGTACACCGATGACGACGCCCGAATACGCGCAGCATCTCGGCACGTTCGCCGGACAATTCACGCCATAACCAGGCGCCACGAAACATTTGTTCAGCCGGTCGTGGTCGGTCGGTCGGCAACTCAAGTGCCGGCGGCACATCGCGCAGTTGCTCAATCCAATAGTCCAGCTGGGCATCAAGTTCGGGACGCTTGACAGCATGGTGCTGCCACAGGGAAAAATCTGCATACTGGATTGGCAATGCGGGTAATACCGGCTCACGGCCATCGGCCACGCAGCCGTAGAGGGTTGCCAGTTCATCAATAAAGATCGCGTTCGACAGACCATCGCTGACAATATGATGAATAACGACCAGTAACAGGAACTTCTGTGGGTCGCCCTGCAAAACATGCAGCCGTAACAACGGCCCATGATCGAGGACGAATGATTGTGCTGACAACTCTGTCAGGCGCTGTTCCCACCCCCGTGCATCACAACCGGAAAGATCCTCGCTGCAAATCGGTACCGGTCGCTCAGGCAGAACTTCCTGATAAGGCCGGCCATCTGATGACAGGAACCGGGTGCGTAATACCTCATGACGTTGTACCAGCAAATCAACAGCCGATTGCAATACATCAAGGTCCAGGTCACCGGACAAGCGAAGGGTGAAGGCAATATTGTAAACCGGGCTATCAGGATCAAGTTCGTTCAGAAACCAGAGCCGCTCCTGGGCAAATGACAGTGGCAACCGGTCACCGCGCTCCAACCGCCCAAGCTTTATCGCTTCTGTACCGCCATCAGCATTTGCCAGATCGGCCTGATGCTGAAGGTGTTCGTCAATATAGCGTGCTACACCAACAGTGGTTGGCGCATCAAAAAACTGGGCGAGATTCAGATCAATGTCAAAATGTGCCCGAATGCGTGCCAACAATCGGGTAGCTGATAAAGAGTGTCCGCCGCTGTCAAAAAAATCATCATGCAGACCGACCCGATTGACACCGAGGATCTCACGCCACAGAACTGCCACAGCATGCTCGGTCTCAGTACCCGGCGAGACAAACGCAACCGGTTGCTGCTGCTCATCCGTATCTGCCGACTCCGGGTTCGGCAATGCCTGCATATCGATCTTGCCACTTGACGTCAACGGCATTTGCCCGACCTCGATCAACATGCCGGGCAGCATGTAATCAGGCAGACGTGTTCTCAGGAAACCGCGTAACGCCTCTGCCGGAGTGATACCGTTATCTGCAAAGCCGGCATCAGTCGATTGCCAGTAACCAACCAGTAGCGACTCACTGCCGCATCGCAGACGAAGATCGACACAGGCATCGCTGACCCCGGGATGATCGCGCATTACAGCGGCGATCTCATCCGGCTCGATACGAAAACCCCGTAACTTGATTTGCCGATCCACCCGGCCGAGACATTCCAAAAACCCATCGGCACGATAGCGAGCCAGATCACCGGTTCGATACAGTTGCCCACTGTTGCCCGGGCCGTTACCCGCCACCGAAAACGGGTCAGGCACAAATTGTTTTGCATTCAATTCAGGTTGCTGCAGATACCCGCCACCAAGACCGGCACCACCGACATATAGCTCTCCGACAACACCAATCGGAACCGGCTGCAACAACGTATCCAGCACATAGGTACGCACATTGTCGATCGGTTTGCCGATCGGTACGATGGTTTCATCCTCGTCCCATAACGATGTATCAAAACAGGTTACATCCCAGATTTCCGACATGCCATAGGTATTCAGTAAGGTCATGCCCGGACAGGCCCGGCGAAACCGTCGTAACAATTCAGGGCGCAGTGGTTCACCGCTGGTAATCCACGTATGCAGACCCGGCAACCGGCGACCGAGGCGAGCATCAATATCCAATAATGCAACCAGCAAAGACGGCACGACCACAATATGGCTGACGGTCTTGCCGGCGACCTGCTCAGCAAGTCGCTCGACCAGTCTTAACGGATCCTTGATATCGGCATCGGCAATCACCCGCAACGCGGCACCATGGATCAGCGGACCGAAAATTTCCCAAACTGAATCAACAAAACAGGGACTGGTCCGCAAACAAAAAACATCATCAACCGTGAAGCCGTATTCATGCCACATCCATTCACAGCGGTTAATGGCGCCAGCATGCAAACCAATCGCTCCCTTAGGCGTTCCGGTCGATCCGGATGTATATAAAATATAAGCGGCATTCTTGCCGTCACCCTCAACGTCGGGTAACACGATATCGGTATTGGTTTGACTCCAGTCCATCTCATCGAGACGAATAGTATCGAGCGTGCCGCTGACAGAGCGCGGCAAACAACCGTCTGTGAGAATCATTTGCAGGCCCGTTTGCGCAACAATAAACTGCAGGCGCAGTGACGGATAATTCGGGTCAAGCGGCACATAAGCTGCACCGGTTCTCAACGTCGCAATAATCCCTACGACAAGCTCAACCGAGCGGCGAACACCGATACCCACCAGGTCACCCGGACCAATACCATGACCGTGCAGTTTGCCGGCCAGCCGCTGTACACGTGAGGCCAGTTCGCCATAGCTAAGCGACTGATCATCGCCAATCAGGGCTAAGGCATCAGGGCTACGCTTAACCTGTTGCGCAAATCGCTCATGCAGCCGGGCCGGGCCCGGATAATGACGTTGCGTAGCATTCCAATCGACGAGTATCTTGCTGCGCTGCCCGGATTCAAGTAACCCAAGGCTGCCCACAGGTGTCCCGGGATTGCTGACAATTTCACCTAACAGCCTGGCATAGTGTCCCGGCAATGATTCGGCGAATGCATCGTCAAACCGAGCTGTTGAATAGCCCAAATAACCGCGAATGATGCCGTCGTCACCGAAATCGGAAACCGAAAATTCGATATCCCAGTAAGAACTGCGTGAGGTATTCAGTGTTTCCAGGCCGAAACGCAGTTCACCACCCTGCCGGCTACGCACGAATGCATCTTCAAACAGAAACAGGATCTGAAATAACGGGTGCTCACCAAAGCGACGCCGCGGATGCAACGCTTCCACGACCCGCTCGAAAGGGATGCCGGCATGTTGCAAAGCGGCCAGTGCCGATATCCGCTCACGCTCCAGCACATCAGCAAAGGGCTCGTCATCGGCCACCCGATTACGAAACATGACATTATTAACCAGGCAGCCAACCATGTCTTGAGTCATCGCAGTATCGCGCGAGGTCACCGGAGAACCGATCGCGATGTCATTCTGTCCGGAATAGCGAATCAACAAAACCCTGAATGCAGCCAGCAAGGTCATGAAAAGAGTTGCACTCGACCGGCGCGATAATGCACGCAGACTATCCGCCGTCGCAGCATCGATAACAAAACCGATTCTGGCCTGATGGCCTTGCCACTGGTCATCGCTAACGATAACCGGACGCGACGGCAGGGTCGTGCGATCCGGGGCATCCTTAAGTGCGACTCGCCAGAAATCAAGATTCCGCTCCCAGCCGTCGCCATGCGACTCGGCCCGCTGGCGGATCGAGTAATCGCTATATTGCATCGCAGGAGGCAGGGACTGACCGGTTTCCGATTGAGCGGACAAATCGTAGCGCCGAACCAGTTCATCACGAATAATCCGGATTGACAGGCCATCTGCAATGATGTGATGTGCATTGACGAGCAACTTCGCATGCTGCGCAGAAAATCGATACAGGCAGGCATTAATCAGCGGACCGGCGGTCAGGTCATAACTGGTGCCGATTGCCGCTTGCGCTGCCGCCATGAACCGGCCAGCACCCTTATCCTCGACGTCGGTCTTGTCAATTACACTGACCGGCAACGACACGTTCCTGTGCGGCAAAACAACCTGCCTGACACCGCTATCGGTTTCACGAAATACCGTGCGCAACACTTCATGACGTTCAAGCACAGCATTCCAGGCCTTCTCGAGTCGCCCGATGTCGACCGGCCCGTCCAGCGGGATCACAAATTGCTCGTTAGAACCGGTCATTGACGGATACAGCTGATTCAGCACCCAGAAACTCTGCTGCTGAAAAGACAGCGGCGCATCGCCATCATCAGGTACGGTGCCGGTTTCGACACCGTCAATAACCGGCGTTTCAACCGAGTAACGAACTGCAATCGCCGCACCATGATGCTCACGCAGGTATTCACCAAGACCGGCAACCGTCGGCGCATCAAATAGTGCAATCAACATGACGGCATCATCGAGCAGGCGTTGCAGCGCACTTGTCAAACGCACTGCAGAAATAGAATCCCCACCGAGGTCAAAAAAATTATCCCGGATACCGATATTGTCGACATGCAATATGTTTTTCCAAAGCGTCACCAGGTCCCGCTCCAGATCATCACGAGCCGGCTCGCCCGGTACGGCGAAATCGCGCCCCGGTTCAGGTGCCGGCAGCGCCTGGCGATCAAGTTTATGGTTACTCGTCAGCGGTAACCGCTCGAGTTCGAGCCAGGCTGTCGGCAGCATATATTCAGGCAGCCGCGCAGCAAGCCAATGGTGCAGGACGGCAGGCGCCAAATCACGACTATCCGGGTTGTCGGCCGACGCTTGCCACAGCGCCCGGTACAGCGGTGTGCTGTCAAGCGCCGTTTCCTCTACACGTGACAGGTACTCATAGCTTGTCCGCCGTTCGTCATCGCTCGCCACCGAGGTCACAATCCGATAATCGGGATATATCGAAGCCTGCCCGGTAGTTGCATGGTCGCCCGCAACCCCGATCGACCATTCGACCTTAATCGTGTCTCCCTCGTGTACCGGCACACCAAAGCAGTCACCAGTTTCACCCAATGGAAAAAACACCGGTAACCAGGCCTGCTGGGTACGCCGATAGTCTACATCTGTGTCACCGCCGGTTGTCACCACGGTCCAGACGAGGTAACCGTCAAGACGTGCCTCGCGAGCAATCTTCATCCGCGCGCTACCTTGCGATGCGGCGGCTAACTTGCTGGTGAAATCAAGATCTTCGAACACATGTGCAGCAGAAATGATCGCCGTTTCAGGCAGGTCACTGACGCACAACCGAATATCGAAACGGCGCCCAAACCGGTCAAATACCCGCTCTGCATAACGACCCGCGACGTCACTGAATGCCGGATCTGCGCTAAGGGCTGCGGGCAATTCGACGGCAGCAATCAGGGTTCGGCAACGCGCCGGCACCGGTATGCAGTCGGGAGCAAAATGACGCCGGGCAGCATTCCAGATCGGCACAATGCCGTCGGCGCTGCCGATGTTACCAATGATGCCCTGGGTGCAGACATCAACCGGTTCCGGCAAATCAATGGATACCATATCGCCCTGCATGACGATAATCCGGTCCGCCAGGCCCTGATCATTGATCAGCGTGCGCGCCTTACGATACGCCTCTTCAAGTATCTCGACGGCATACACTTTACGAGCGCCGGCATCGATGCACATACGCGCCAACAACGCGTGCTCACCGGTGCCGATATCCAGCACCACCTTACCACGCACCGAACGATCGAAAGCTTCCCGGTAACTCGCAAGTCGCTCGGCTTCAGAACTCATCAAATCGTAAAGGAATTCATCATATAACTGATAGGGTCCGACCGACGGCCAGAACTCGGGACGGGTGGCCGGCTCCGGTGACAACCCTGCCCGCGGCACGATATAGCCGACCAGGCGGGGTTGCCCACCGTGATCAGAGCGCAAGGCAACGGCAGCAGCATCGATCGCAGGATGTTGCCGCAACACGGCGGCAATCTCACCCAGCTCAATCCGGTAACCGCGTAATTTGACCTGCTCGTCGCTACGACCGAGAAATTCAAGTTCACCCTCCGAAGTCAACCGTGCCCGGTCGCCGGTTCGGTACCAACGTGTTGCCTGATAGCCATCGATACCCATGGCGATGAATCGCCGACTGGTCTGCTCCGCCGCACCGATATAGCCCCGGGCAACTGAAGGCCCGCCAACCAACAGTTCGCCGGCCTGGCCGGTCGGCACCGGCAGCCATGCCTGGTCAGCACCGGCTTCGTTCACGATGACCAGTTCGGCATGCGCCAACGGCCTGCCGACAACAGCAGTCATTCCCGCGTTGCGGTCTGCATTTTCACAAACCGCAAAGGTCAATTGCCCGGCCGTCTCGGTAATCGCATAGGTGTTGACGATGCGCGGCTCAACGTCGCCGTGCTGACGAAACCAGCGGTGCAATGCCTCGGTGTCGACGGCCTCCCCGCTAAGCACCACACAACGTAATGCGGTAGCTGCAATACCGTCGGCGAAAGAAGCGGACAACAGGTTCTGACGAAATGCGGACGGAGTCTGACTCAGCATTGTCACGCATTGTGAGCACAACAAGGCAAACAACCGGGCGGGATCGGTACGCAATTCGGGCGGCACAATGACGAGCCGGCCACCGTGACGCAAAGCGCCCCAGATTTCCCAAACCGAAAAGCCAAACGATAGCGAATGAAATAATGTCCAAACATCACCGGCATCGATATCGAGTCGGGTACCGATATCGTCGAACAAGGGGACCAGGTTACCGTAAGTGACCATGACTCCTTTTGGTGTGCCGGTCGAACCGGAGGTGAATATGACGTAACACAAATCATCAGAGGCTACGGGCGTATGCGGATCATCACTACAGAAAGCCCTGGTCAAATCACTGTCCGCATAAATGAGTTGTGCCGCATGCCCGGGAAGGTTGGCCACAGCCGTACGTTGCGTAACGATAACTGCCGGCTCGGCCAACTCGAGAATCTGCCCCAGCCGGTTACTCGGCAAATCCGGACTCAGGGGAACATAGGCGCCGCCGGCCTTCATAATGCCCAGCATCGCGGCAATCAGTTCAACGCCCGGCGGCAAATGCAAACCCACCCGGACCTCAGCCACAACACCCGCCCCGATCAACGCATGCGCAAACTGATTGGCCAGCGTATTTAAATCACCATAGGTCAGATGTCGCTCGCCAACAGTCAAGGCAACCGCATACGGCCGCGTTGCAGCATGGCTCTCGAATGACTCGTGCAGCAACATGCCTATACCCGGCACTCAAGACCGATGACCGGCGGATTATCCAGATACTCCTGCCAGTAATCGGCACCGTGAGCATCGATACCGGCCGGATCGAGCCTGAGCGGATGCCATGCAACGCGGCCAAAACCGGCATCGGTTAACACTTGCTCATAAGTCTGCCGTGCATAGTAATGAGCATGAAACTTGAACAGTTCGCGTCCGGCAACCATGAAGTAGGTAATCTGTGCGCCGTCGATGGCCGGACTGTCAATGGTCTTGTTGAAACCGTATTGCTCGTAACCGGCATACTGTTCGGCCGACTGATCAGGATTTTCGTTAAGCGTTACAAAACGACCGGTCACAGACAAATGGCGCTTTATATTGCGGCACATACGCGCAAGATCAGTGTCGCTCGGCGCATAGTGCAACAGGTAGGCTGCAACAATAAGGTCAAACTCGCCGAGATCGCCAAGCTCGCGCACATCTGCACAGACAAAATCAATACCCAGCGGATCATTGCGTTCCTGTTGTTCGGCCAGGCGAATCATCTCAACGGAAATGTCGACGCCGGTGACGCGTGCAGCCCCGAGTGCCTTCAGGCGGCGCGAATAAAATCCTTCGCCGCAAGCCAGATCCAGTATTCGCTTGCCGCGAACATCACCGATAAGATTTAAAAAGGTGTAGGCCTCGATGTATGACCGCAGTGGCGATGATTTTGAGCGCCGATATTGTTCGGCAATAGCATCGTACTGGCTTGCGCTTGGCATCAGCTAACCGATCCTGCCTGACGACTGCCGGACCACGTTACGATTAGCCCACGACATTCCGCCGCAAGGCAACCGCCTTCAAGTTTCAACGGCAGGTCATTAGCGGGCGCTGCGGCCAACTCGTTGCCGGTGACAGCATTCATGTCAGCAATCCCGGCGCCATAAACTACTTTGCCTATCCCGGCATAGTGACAGGCCGTCAGGCACATCAGGCAGGGTTCAACGGTTACGTACAATGTACTTCCGCTCAGGTCGAGCTTGCGCAACTGCCGACATGCCTCGCGGATGACCCGCATTTCAGCATGCGCGGTGATATCAAGTTCACCGATTACGGCGTTACTCCGCGTTACAACAATTTCGCCATCGGCAACCAGGCACGCACCAACCGGTGGCTCGCCGGCCAACATGCCGCGCCGCGCCGCTTCAAGCGCTGCCCGCATGAAAACATCATGCGGCGATGCGTCGCTGGCAATTCCGGTTGTATCGACATCAATCATCGGGGCCACGGTAGATGCATCCGGATGTACAGGTTTCATTAATCACCACCCGCGACAATTGCGGCAAATCGGGCTTGAGGTGATCCCAAATCCATTTTGCCAGCACTTCACTGGTCGGGTTTTCCAGGCCCTCTATGTCATTCAGATAGTTATGATCAAGCTGGTCGAACAAAGCGGCAAACAATTTCTTGATTTCCCCGTAATCCATAATCCAGCCAAACTCTGGATCGATCTCACCGGCAACATAAATCCCGCCCTTCCACGAATGACCATGCAAACGGGCGCACTTGTGCCCCGGGGGAACTCGCGGCAACCGATGTGCCGCCTCGAACATAAACTCTTTATATATTTCCATGCATCTCTCCAACCCCATCCGTTCACCGGGAGTCACGTCACAAACTTCAATGGTAGGATTACTCCATAGGCTCCGACGCTTTTTCTGTCGTTGTTATCGTCCGGTCACAGCCAAAAGTGATATTTTGCATCAGTAACGGGGGTCGCGACCACCGGGCAACGGCCATACCGGCTAAAATGTAGAATTTGGACGACCGATTACAGGCAAGATACCATGCCTACTCGCTGCACAAAGACCTTTGAAAAATTATGGAAAAAACCGCTAACATCAAGACTATCAGTATCATCGGTGGCACCGGGGCACTCGGCACCGGGCTGGCCAGGCGCTGGGCCCGGGCCGGCTATCGAATCATCATCGGTTCCCGGCAGACCGATAAAGCCGTCAACTCCGCAGCCGCTCTGCATAAGGATTTGCCGGATGCAGCCTTTGCAGGCCTGCAGAATCGGGCGGCGGCGGCAAAGGGCGATATTGTCATCATGACCGTGCCGTTTGCATACCAGCGCCCGACCCTTGAGGATATCCGCAGCGAACTGACCGGAAAAATTCTCATCGATACGACCGTACCGCTGGTTCCGCCCAAAGTTGCACGGGTACAAATGCCCGCCGAAGGCTGCGCCGCAGTAATTGCACAGCAAATCGTCGGTGAAAATGTCACGGTGGTTTCCGCATTTCAAAATGTCGCAGCCGACCTGATGGCATCCGCTGCCGAGATGGATTGCGATGTACTGGTCGCCGGTGACAAGTTCGCGGCTCGCGAAATCGTCATCCAGCTTGCCGAGCAGGCAAAATTCAAAGCCTGGCACGCCGGATCGCTCGCCAATTCGGCGGCCATGGAAGCGCTGACGTCGGTGCTGATTTTCATTAACAAACGCTATCCCGGCAGCCACGCGGGCGTGCGCATGACCGGTATCGCAACACCCTGATCCGGGTTCGAAGATGCCGACACCGGCGCTGACTTTTTTCCCGCTCGCTGATCTGCCACTGATCGAACCGGGCAACGATCTTGCCGCGCTGCTCATCGAGCACCTCGGCAAGGCCGGGCTTATACCCCAGAATGATGATGTGCTGGTAATTGCGCAAAAAATTGTCTCCAAGGCCGAAGACTGTTTTGTCGACCTGCAAGACATAAAACCCTCACCGGAAGCACTCAAGCTGGCCTATAGCAGCGAGAAAGACCCACGGCTCGCCGAACTGATACTGCGTGAGTCGGCTCGCATCGTACGCGACACGCCCAAAGTCCTGATCGTTGAACATCGCCTCGGTATTGTGCTTGCCAATGCCGGTATCGACCGATCCAACGTCAACAATGATGAAGACACCGTGCTGCTCCTGCCTGTCGACCCGGATGCATCGGCGCGGCGTTTGAAGGCAACGCTCGATGCACACTTTGGCGTCCGCCTCGGTATCGTTATTACTGACAGTGTCGGTCGTCCATGGCGGCTCGGCACAACCGGCATTGCAATCGGCTGCGCGGGTCTTGCAGCAATGCATGACATGCGCGGGCTTAGCGATATGTTTGGCCGTGTTTTACAGGTAGCTGAAGTAGCGACGGCTGACTGCGTCGCCGGCGCCGCAACATTACTCATGGGCGAAGGCGCGGAAGCCATCCCGGTGGTGCTGATGAGAGGTCTTCAGGCTGGCAAGCCGGAACAATCAGCGCAAACCATCGTGCGCTCTGCGAACGAAAACCTGTTTGAGTGAACACCATGCACGGCAATATCGTCGCGCTGACCGGCGGGGTCGGCGGAGCCAAACTGGTTCTCGGCCTAAGCCATATTCTCAAAGCAGAGCAACTGACCGCAATCGTCAATACAGGTGATGATTTCACCCACCTCGGCTTGCCGATCAGCCCGGATCTCGACACGCTGATGTACACACTGGCCGGGGTGGTGAACCCTGAAACCGGCTGGGGCTGTAGTGACGAAACCTGGAATTTCATGCAGGCACTAGAACAACTGCAGGCTGAAACCTGGTTCCAGATGGGTGATCGCGACCTCGCCACTCATGTGGTCCGTGCGCAGTTACTGGCTAAACCGGCGACGTTGACTCAGGTTACACAAACCCTGTGTGAGCACCTGTCGATTCGCACCCGGATTTTGCCGATGTCTGATACACCGGTCAGGACACAGGTCCTGACCGACCGCGGTCGCCTCGACTTCCAGCATTATTTTGTGCGCGATCGTGCTAAACCGATAGTCCAACAACTTGAGTATACGGGGATCGACAAGGCCGCCCCCTCTGCCGCAGCCCTGAGCGCACTGCAAGACCCGCACCTGGCAGGCATTGTCATCGCACCATCCAACCCCTACCTGTCGATCGACCCGATCCTCGCCGTACCGGGCATGCGCACCGCGCTGCAAGCCGCCGCCGCACCGCTTGTCGCTGTATCACCCATCGTCGGCGGCACCGCGCTCAAGGGACCGGCCGCCAAGATAATGAGTGAACTCGGCATCGAGCCCTCTGCAGCAGCGGTTGCCCGACATTATGGTGAACTACTCAACGGATTTATTGCTGATGAGCGCGATCGTGATTCGGTTTTCGGGGCGAATAAACCGGACTTGCCATTACAATTTCATGACACCATCATGCATACGCTCGATGATAAGATCAGGGTGGCACGTACCACGCTAAACTTCATCCAGTCCATCGGCGGGAACCGGACGGAATAAACTATTGTCAGATAACACAACAACCTGGGCTCTCGTACCAATCAAGAATTTCACCCGGGCAAAGAGCCGGCTTAGTGCTGCTCTGAACGCAGAGCAGTGCGCGCAACTGGCCACCTGCATGGCTGCTGACGTAACCACTGCGCTGCGCAATTGCACCAAGATCGGCCACGTCGTGTGCCTGGGTGAAGACCCGCTGATCAGGGCATTCAGCGCAGAACATGGCTGTGAATTTATTGCCGAACTGGAAGGCGCCGGGTTATCTGCCAACCTGGATCATGCAGCACGTCAACTGGAGTCAAACGGCGCCCAAACGCTGTTAATTATACCGGGCGATCTGCCAACCATTACCACTACCGATCTTGATACCTTGCTCAAGGAACATAGTGGAGGGCTGACAATCTGTCCGGCCGACCGGGACGGCGGCACGAATGCGCTGGTCATATCACCACCGACGGGGATCGGGTTTTTGTTCGGTGAACAAAGTTGCGAACGGCATGTTCAGGCAGCGCAAGCAGCAGGACTCAATCATCGCATCATTTGCCCGGCCGCTTTCCAGTGTGATATCGATCGACCGACTGACCTCGCACAACTGTGCAACATCAACCCGACCGGGCACACGGGCAGATACCTCGATCGGTCAGGGCTGCGCGGGGCATTTAGCCAGCTACTTTTGGCCGCCAGAACATGAAAACCGGCGATCATATAACCGGATCCACGGCTCTTGCGGCTCACTATGAAGACCAGCCACTCAATCAACTGATGGCTGCCGCTGCCGGACAACGGGATACCGGCAAGGGCGATATCGTGACCTACTCACGCAAGGTCTTCATCCCGCTCACTGAACTGTGTCGTAACGTATGCCATTACTGCACCTACGCCAAAACGCCCGGCCGGCTCAAGCAGGCTTACCTGCTGCCCGAGGAGGTGATAAAGATTGCTGAAGCCGGCAAGGCTGCCGACTGTCGCGAAGCCCTGTTCACGCTTGGCGACAAACCGGAACTGCGTTACGAGACGGCGCGCAAGGCACTTAAATCACTGGGGTGCAAAACAACTCTCGACTATGTAAAGCAGATGGCGCAACTTGTTCGTGATGAAACGGGACTGTTGCCGCACCTGAACCCGGGGGTCCTGCAACGCACAGATTACGTTGAACTGCGTGAAGTCGCCGCATCCATGGGTATCATGCTCGAGTCAACAGCTAAGCGCCTTACGCTACGCGATGGCCCGCATTTCGGTTCACCGGACAAACTCCCGCAAACAAGACTCATGTCGATTGCTGCCGCCGGCGCCGCTGACGTCCCGCTGACAACCGGCATCCTGATCGGCATTGGCGAATCGCGCCAGGAGCGGATTGACAGTCTTACTGCACTGCTGGAACTGCACGAACGATACGGGCATATCCAGGAAATTATTATCCAGAATTTTGTGCCAAAGGCGGGCACAAAAATGCATGCGGTCGCGGCACCAGCCGACGAAGAATTGTTGTGGACGGTTGCAGTCGCCCGCCACATTTTTGGCCCCGACATGAACCTGCAGGCACCCCCGAATCTGAATGCCGATCTATTACCGGCATTGATTGCCGCCGGCATCAATGACTGGGGTGGGGTATCACCGATCACCCCCGATCACGTTAACCCCGAATCACCCTGGCCACACCTGGGTCAGCTTGCCGAACAAACTGCTGCAGCAGGCAAACGTCTGACCCAGCGACTGACCATTTATCCGCAATTTGCCCTGCAGGCCGAACGCTGGATTCACCCGGCACTCCATGCCAGCGTACTGCAACATAGTGACAGCGAAGGCTATTCACGTGAAGATGCGTGGGTTGCGGGTACCGCGATGAAACCACCGTTGCGCATACAACAGATACCTGCCCCGGCGGCAAGCCGGCAACTTGCCGATATCCTGACCCGCGCCGAGGACGGCCTGACCCTGACGGCAGCGCAAATCGAAACACTGTTTGCGGCACGCGGTGATGACTTTGCCTCTGTGTGTCTGGCCGCTGATGCCGTACGTATCGAGCACAGTGGCAACGAAGTAACCTATGCGGTGAACCGCAATATCAACTATACGAATCTGTGTGTCTTCAAATGCAGGTTCTGCGCATTCTCTAAAGGCAAGACCAGCGAAAACCTGCGCGGTGCGCCTTATGTGCTGGACATGGATGAAATCAGCCGGCGGACGGAAGAAGCCTGGTCCCGCGGGGCTACGGAAGTTTGCCTGCAGGGCGGCATTCATCCGGCCTATACCGGTCACGCCTACCTGGATATTTGCCGTGCCGTCAAAGATGCTGCACAGGATATGCATATCCATGCCTTTTCCCCGCTTGAGGTCATGCATGGCGCACAAACACTCGGTAAATCAATCGAAGCCTTTTTGACCGAACTCAAGGCCGCCGGACTGGAGAGTCTGCCCGGTACTGCCGCCGAGATTCTCGATGATGAAATTCGCCGGGTGATCTGTCCGGACAAACTGGACACTGACGGGTGGTTCAACATCATCTCAACCGCGCACAAAATTGGCCTGCAAACTACCGGCACCATCATGTTCGGCCATATCGAAGCGCCGCGTCACTGGGCCGTTCATCTGCTCAGGCTGCGCACACTACAGGAACAAACCGGTGGCATTACCGAATTCGTGCCCCTGCCTTTTATTCATATGGAATCGCCCATGTATTATCGCGGCCATGCTCGACGCGGACCTACCTACCGCGAAACACTGCTGATGCACGCAATCGCACGCCTGGCGCTGAACCCGGTACTCAACAATATCCAGACTTCGTGGGTAAAACTCGGCACGGAGGTAGCAGCGGATTGCCTGAATGCCGGCGCGAACGATCTCGGCGGAACACTGATGAACGAATCAATTTCCCGCGCAGCGGGTGCAGATCATGGTCAGGAACTCGCTCCACCACTCATGGATGCACTGATCGAAACCCTTGGGCGCACCCCGCGTCAGCGCACAACACTGTATAACACCCCACCGGCAGAGCGGATCAACGCGTCTTACCGTGCACGCCCGTTGACGGCAATTCACAACCAGCCGGCAAAATCTTTCAAAGCAGCATCATAATTATCAGAAGCATTCCCGGACCAGGTGGTGTTGCTCAGCGACACCGAACCAATCCCAGTAACGCCAGCGTGGCGCTCCCTTTGCGATTGGCTTTTTTAAAGTATAATTCCAATCCTTATCTCCAAGAGCCTCAAAACACTAAATCGATAATGGTTAAGTTCATATTTTTGACGGTCCTTTTTTCAGGGATATTGCATGTTTCTACAGCAGAAACATCATACCTGAATACAAAAACCCCAATAGCCACAGGTATAGACATGATCATTGTCAAAAATCTGGGTTGCTCAACGGTTCTTCCCAACCGAATACAGTTTGAACTTTTTAATAATAGTGCATCGACTATATGGGCAAAAATGAAAATACAGGTATTGAATAAAAAAGGAGACACAATTGACAGGTCATTTTTGCCAATCACTTTATCGTCAGGCTCAATGAGAGAATACAATTCTATACTTTTGCTCTGCTCAAAGAATCATCGCTACGAATTTAGTTTTACAGATTACAAATTGATCCCCATAAATGCGGTTAAGTAATGTGAAATGAAAAAGTTTGCCTATCTGCTATGTATTCTTGTTGCAATTAACAACAGCCCGTTGTTGGCCAACTCTTTAAAACAAGATCCTGCAACCGTTTTAATAACAGGATCAAATCGAGGCATTGGTTTGGCATTGGCTGAACATTATGCAAAAGAAGGTTGGAAAGTCATTGCAACCTGTCGCAAACCTAATCAAGCAGTGAAATTAAAAACTATCGCAGACAAGCATCCGTTGGTAATGATAGAAGAGATAGATGTAACTAATATCGAGACCATCAACAAGGTGGCCAACAAATACCAAGACAGTACTATCGATGTTCTAATCAACAATGCTGGCATTTCAGGAGGCTTTACAAACCAGGTTTTTGGTAATTTTGACTATTCAATTTTCGAAAGAGTAATAGATGTCAATACTTTTGGCCCCGCCAGAATGGCCGAAGCATTTCTTGATCATGTTGCAGCCAGCCGACAAAAAAAAATAATCAACATCACCAGCACTCAGGGCTCAATTGCCAGAACTCGAGGTGGTCAATACTTCTATAAAGCAAGCAAAGCCGCTTTAAACATGATCACCAAAAATTTATCGCAAGACCTCAAATCCAGAAAAATTATTGTTGGTCTGATTTCACCGGGATGGGTTATCACTGATATTGTTGAAGGTTTTAAAGACCCCAGGATGCTTAAACCTGAGGAAAGCGCTTATCTGGTTGACAAAGTTATTGACAGTTACACCCCGGATCAATCAGGCTATTTTTTTGATGAAACGGGCACAGTGGTACCTTGGTAGATTTACTTAGGATTGCCTGGAACCATATCTATAGTTTCTAATGGTTTGATTGGACGTTGGTATTGAGACAGATCCCGTACCGACTTATCCGTGCCGTTGCACCTCGGGGATCACTTCCGCTGCAAGAATTTCCATCTGCTCGACAAAATCCCACAGCGGGTTCAGCACGATCATGCGCGCACCACGGTCGATCACGTCGCAGAGACCCGCGGCCACACGTTCCGGACTGCCCCAGATACAGATATCGGCGACGAAGTCCGGATTACTCTTGATCATCCACGGATAACGCGCCGCAAAGAACCGGTCGAGGCCGGCTTTTGCACGCTGTTGATCTTTATCGATACCGAGATAAACACGCTTGGATATCGGAAACGTGCTTGGATCTCTGCCCTCCTCGTCGAGATACCGGCGAATCTGTTCGACATGGTGACCGAAATGACTGGTCGTCGTCGGCCCGGCACCCATGTAGCCGTCGGCCATCCGAACAGCCCGGCGCAACGCATTCGGGTGTTGGCCGCCAAACCACAACGGCGGATGTGGCTGCTGGATCGGTTTGGGTTCCATCCCGGTGTTCTCAAGTGTATAGAATTCACCCGCAATATCTGTCTTGTCCTGTGTCCACAGACTCTTCATGATCGCGATGTTCTCGTTAAAGCGACGTAATGCTTCATCCGCCCTGGCACCGAAGATCTGAAAATAGTTGTCTCCGGCGAATATCGGCCCGAGACCGACGCCGAGAATCATGCGACCGTTACTCATATGGTCGAGCGTACTGATATTCTTGGCAAGTTGCGGTGCATTACGGATCGGCAGCACAATAACCGACACTCCGAGGCGCAACTTTGTAGTCACCGCCGCCGCATAACTCAACAGGCTGATAGATTCGAGCAACGGAACGTCGCCGGCAACCTGATCCTGCACCCATGCACTGTCGAAACCAAGTTGCTCGGCGCGCCGCAATACCGTACACACGAGTTGCATATCGACCCGGCCATCAAGAAAGACCTGTGGAATCGGGATACCAAATGTCAGTGGAACAGCCGGCATATCAGCCCACTCGCATCAAAGCAGTTCTTCGGCCAACAGACGCAATGCGTCAATTGTTGCACCACCAACCAGCATCGAACCGACATGCCCGCGGCTGCCGGCTTCTTTCCAGACCTTGAGACGTTCACGAATCCGTTCAGCCGGACCAACCAGCGCACAATCGTCGACCAGCTGATCAGGTACCGCCTGCGCCGCCTCAACCTTCTTCCCGGTTAGATAAAGCTGCTGGATTTGCCGGGCCTCGGCTGCGTAACCCATGCGCGATGCATAGTCATTGTAGAAGTTGTGCCCGGGTGGCCCCATGCCGCCGATGTAGAGTGCAAGATGAGCCTTAACATCGGTTCGGCACTCAGCGAGGTTGTCACCGATGACGATGCTGACCATCGGCGCGACATCAAAATCGGCCAGGGTCTTTTCACCACCCGCGAGTGCCAGGCCTTCTTCGATAAACGGCCCGAGCAAATCAAAACGCTGCGGGTTCATCCAGATAGGAAATACACCATTCGCCACTTCACCGGCGCACCGCAGACCGGCAGGTGTGATCGCAGCAGTATAGATTGGAATCGGATGACTGGTATGCAAAATACTTTTTATCGGCCGGCCGACCCCCTTGGCATCCTTGCCACGATAAGGAATCTGGTAGTGATAGCCTTCATGTTCAAGTTTTTCCCGGCGGGAAAAAATTTTGCGCAGAATATCGACATATTCCCGTGTCCGGGTCAGCGGCCGACCATAAGCGACACCATGCCAGCCTTCTATCACACCGGGACCCGAAGGGCCTATACCGAGAATGAATCGCCCACCTGACATCTCGCTAAGGGTCATCGCAGACATTGCTGTACAGGTCGGTGTACGTGCCGGCATTTGCACAATTGCCGTTCCGACCTTGATCCGGGAAGTTTTGGCAAGAACCCACGCCGCAGTTGTCAACGCATCAGAACCGTAGGCTTCGGCAGTCCACACCGAATCAAAGCCGAGGCGCTCGGCTTCAAGAATCTGTTCCATGGGAATTTTGATCTGTGCCGGCGAATAACCGGCCATTAATCCCAGCTTCATAACCATGACCTCTTAATTTTATTATCTGGCTGCAAATACAATACCGCCCAATAGTGTTCATGGTGAACGCAGCTGATAACTTGCGTCAACCGCCAGGTAAAAATTGATCAACCGGGGCGCGGTCTGATTCCGGATCATTGCCGCAGTGCCGCCCTTGCGAGCCTGGCGTATTGCTTCCGGTTCGTTATCACCAGGTTGTAGCGCCTGCTTTAGTTCATCGCGTGATGCGCACAGCGTTTAACTCCTGCGTCGATTAATGGATACGCTCTCATTAACAGGTGCCGCCGTATGGCACTCAAAAGCCCGTCGATTACTGTTAATCTACAGCCATGAATAACCCCATGAAAACAAGACGTTGGTTCTGCCACGCCATAGCCACGACAGCGCTACCATTGCTGCCCTCACTTGGCGAGGCTGCCCGGGTCCACCGTACTCTGAACCTTGCTGCGCCCAAGGATGCACTGACGGCGATGATCAAAATGCGTGGCAGCCTGCTGGCCGAAGACGTGCCGCACTGGTATTACGGCACTATCTATGCGGTTTTGCCGGGTCAGGCGCCCCTGCCGATGGTCAATTTTGAAGGTTCCGAAATTGACTACTACGAACGGCAAGCGGACGGCTCCTACCATGGCTATGCCGCTACAGCGAGCTTCTTCCGCGATACCGTAACCGGCAAGCTGATCGAAACGTTTGACAACCCGATTACCGGGGAACGCAATACAGTACGTCCGAATACGATCTCGGTCAGAGCCCACTATATCTATACGATTAATGGCTATAAACGCTCCGATGATCCACGCCCGATTGACGCTGCCGCCAGCATTGCCGACCGACTGCACTGGCGGGAGATGAATGACGATATCTGGATGACGACACGACGAGCCTATCCGGAAGGTGTTGCAATGGGTGAACACCAACTCATCCGTGGGTCACTGGCAGAACTGCATGACCCGGACACGGTAAAGGTCTACACAACGGCAGCCCCGACCTTTATCGCACCCTGGTTGGGTTGGATGAATATGCGCGACCACCCCGGTCATACCGTCTGGACCGGACCGGCAAAAAAACTTGACCGTGTCGAAGACTATCCGCGTGAATTGCTTGCTCTGATGGAAAAAAACTTCCCGGAAAAACTTACCGCAAAGCCACAATTGTGACTTAACAACGGAATGTGGCTGTTACTGCGCCTCAGGCAGGGCATAGGCCAACAGGTAATCATTCACACCGTGAGCGTAATACCAGCTGTGCCCACCTGCCGCGATCACGACAAATTGCCTGCCGCCGGCCTCGTAGGTCATGGGTGTCGCCATCGCTGAGGTCGGCATTATGTCCTGCCAGAGTTCCTCACCGGTGTCGATATCGAACGCACGAAACCGCGAGTCAGCCGTCGCACCGATGAAGATCAGGCTACCGGCGGTGACGATCGGACCACCGGCCGACGGCACGCCCCAATTCAGCGGAGGGATTATGGGTACGGGGATCGGTAACATCTTGTCCAGCACGCCGAAGGGAACCTTCCATTTGATTTCGCCGACCGACATATCCACCGCCACGAGCTGGTTCCACGGCGGTGCCGTGCATGGCGAGGGAATAAACGGCGACATCAGCGGCCCCTGTTCGACCGCGTACGGCGTACCGCCGATATAGCCCGGCACCTGCATCGGCGCACCGGCCTGTGGCAACTTCGCTGTTTCCGGATTGACCTCCTCGTTCGGTACCAACCGGAAGAAATAAGGGATCTGCGACACCGGCGTGATCAGCATGTTGCGTTGCGGATCAAAGGCGCCGCCACCCCAGTTGCTGCCGCCGCCGACCTGCGGATACATGATCGTGCCCTGGGTCGTCGGGGGTTCATACATCGGCCCCCAGCGCAGCGCCTCGATCTTCTTGCGGCATAAAGAACGATCAAACGCCGTGAATCCCCATGCATCGTCCGGCGTAATGCCCATCCGGACGAGCGGCGGGGGCTTGACCGTAAACGGCTGGGTCGGTGACAACTGCTCCCCGGGAATGCCGTCGGTCGATACAGGCCGCTCCTCGATCGGAAACAGCGGTTCACCCGTTTCACGATGAAACGTAAACGCCATGGCGGATTTGCTCAGTTGGATGACGGCCGGAATCAATTCGCCGTCACGACGTATATCGGCAACAATCGGTGGCGACGCCATGTCACGATCCCAAACATCGTGATGCACGATCTGGAAATGCCAGACCACTTTGCCGGTCGAACCACGCAGAGCGACAATCGAATTAGCATAGCGATTGTCACCGGGACGATGCACGCCCCAGAAATTTGGCGCCGGACTCGCCGTCGGCAGGAACAACAAGTCCCGCTCACTGTCGGTCGACATGATCGTCCAGACATTCGCGCCACCAACATTCTGTGGTGTCGCATCGAGCCCCTTGGCGGCGACGCGCACAAGCGGATCAAACGTCCAACGCAGTTCCCCGTTTCGTGCATCAAAACCGCGGATGGCACCATTAACCGAGTTTGCGCTCTTGAATTTGTTCGCGGTCGTCGTAACGACGACCACGCCGTTGATCACGGCCGCCGGAGACAGTAACTGCGTACCGATGACGCCTTCTGCCGGTTCCATCTCCTCAATGAACGGGCGAACGTCGACGACTCCGCCGGCGCCGAACCCGGGACATAACTTCCCGTCACGCGCATCGATCGCCAACAGGCTCAGATCCGGGAGCGGCAGGAACAGCCTGGTCGCGCAACTTGCATCCACTGCAGCCTCGGGATCGCGCCACTGACTCAGCCCCCGGCATTTAAACCGGCCTGCATAAGGCACCTTCCTGAACTTGGGTTCGAACACCCAGCGTTCCACACCGGTTTGTGGCTCCAGCGCAATAACCTTGGTAAAAGGTGTGCAGACAATCAGATGACCGCCCGCTTCCTCGGGTAATAATATTGGTGTCGCCTGGAAATCGATAAACATCTTAAGCTTCGGATTCTCTTCGACCGCACCGGTGCGATAAGTCCAGGCAAGCTCGAGGTCACCGACATTATTGCGGTTGATTTGATCCAGCGCAGAAAAGCGACCGCCACCCTCATCACCACCATAATGCATCCAGGTTTGTGCCACCGCATTCGAAACAGCAAGCAGCAGCACAATATAAACGAGCGGAAACGAAAGAACTCGATTTAACCAAAACATAAACATCAGATCCCAATTAAAGCAGATCAAACAGTAGCAAAACGACCAAAATTCGCCAATCCCGACTATATCTGTTACTTGGCGGACCCAGTCTAAAGCAGAAAATACTTTGTTTTAAAAGGTTTTTTTAGTCATCAGCAACGATTACACCAACTAACCGAAGATTGGACATTGCACCACATAAAGCCCGAAAGGGCTGCGCAGACAGGCCGGTGAAGTTGACCCCCATTGTAGTGGTCGTATACTCCAACACGTATAAGGGCTTCACCGATCTGGGCATGGTGCTGCCCTAGGCTATTGAAATACAATAATGCCAGGCCGCGACAAGGGATATGCGGCGAGAATTGCGCCCCAGAATTATGGTGACCGTCCGGACTTCCGCCTGTAGTCAGGCGAATAAAGACCGGAGAATATGAAGGAGACTCTTCGATGAAACGAATGATAACGACAGTAGCATTGCTGCTGCTGGTTGGCGTGGCCATGGCTGAAGACGAGCCGAAATTTTTTGTTGGTACAGCTGCGACTTTTTCTGACTATAAAGGTGATCCCAGCTATCCCATCGATGACTCCGGGCTCGGCATTCAGATTTATGCTCAGGCCCGTGCCAATTCCTGGTTTGCCATTGAAGGCGGTTATTTCAGCACCGGTGAGTTCACACGAGACATAGACCCCGGTAATAACGGGACGGTTGATATCTCATTAACCGGCTTCAATATTGCTGCTGTTGGGTTTCTGCCGATCTTTCCAGATGCCGAGAACGACCTGGATCTTTTCGGCAAACTTGGTTTATATGATTTTGATATTGACCGAACCTTCCAGGAAGGCAATTCCCAGATACCGAGTTCATTAGGCCATTCGACGGGTTTATATGCCGGGGTCGGCATCGTACTCAATATCAGCAGCAACATCGGAATCCGCACCGAAGCCTTATACTATGATGTTGATAATGCTGATCTGTGGGCACTGAACATGGGTGTCCAGATCGGATTCTGATCTGCTTTTGTTGAGCGCGGGCATATCTGACAGCTACCGAACCCGCTGACATCAAACCGAGCACGCAAAGTTCTTGGCGACAGGCGGTCGGTTCTTTTATGCCGTACCGAATCACAATCTGGTTGTGGCTGGTTAGCACACTTTTTTCCGGATCATCAGGACATGCATCGGACTGGCTGTACTATGGCGGCACCCAGGGCGGCACGCATCATTCTTCTCTGCAACAGATCAGCCGCGACAATGTTGGTGACCTGGAACTGGCCTGGTCTTATCGCACCGGGGCGCTGAAGCGGCACCCCGAGATCAGTCCCAAAGGCGCAGCGAGCTTCCATGTCACACCGATCCTGCTGCCTGAGCAAGCCGGTCAATCACTGGTATTCTGCACTCCGTTCAATCGTATCATTGCGCTAGACCCCACCAACGGTGATGAACGATGGACATTTACACCCGATATCGAATTTCCCGCCTTCGGCAGCCGCTTTAATTGCCGCGGCATTGCTTACTGGCAAGATACAGGCGCGGCAGATATTGCCTGCAAACATCGTCTGTTCATGAGCACCTTCGACCTGCAGGTCTACGCAGTCGATACAAAGACCGGCAAGACCTGTGAGAATTTTGGCGCCAACGGCGCGGTCGATGTCTGGCACCTGGTCGAGGCCGAAGCGGAGGAAAAGGCAAAATTAACCGGCAGACCGGCGGATCTGCGTCCCGGCGACATACAGTTCTCGGCTCCCCCGGCGGTGGTCGGTGATGTCGTCGTCGTCGGCAACTCGAATAACACGAAATCAAAACGTATCGACGGGCCGAACGGCGTTGTGCGGGGTTTCGATGCACGCACCGGCGAACTTGTATGGTCATTCGACCCGGTTCCCCGTAATCCGGATGATCCACAAGCACAGAACTGGACCGCGGAGGCTCTGGGTTTTACCGGTGCGGCAAATGCCTGGAGCATCCTGTCGGTCGATGAACAACGCGATCTCGTGTTCCTGCCAACCGCAAGCGCATCACCGGATTACAATGGGGAGAAGCGTCCCGGCGACAACCGCTATGCAAATTCGGTTGTCGCGCTGCATGGTTCGACCGGCGAAGTCGCCTGGCATTATCAGATCGTGCACCACGATGTCTGGGATCTGGACATACCTGCACAACCGATCCTGACCGAACTGCGCAAGGACGGCATCGACATCCCGGTTGTCGTGCAACTGACCAAGCAGGGCATGACCTTCATTCTGCATCGTGAAACCGGCGTACCGATTTTTGACATCGAGGAACGGCTCGTACCACAGAACGGCATTCCGGGCGACCAACTGTCACCGACCCAGCCCTATCCGACGTTCCCACCGCCGCTGGTGCCGATGGAATTATCCGCCGCCGACGCATGGGGGTTCACAATCCTGGACCACGGTTATTGCCGGGACTGGCTTGAGCGCAGCCGGACCGATCATTTCTATGCGCCACCGTCCCCCGAGGGTACGGCCAATTTTCCCGGTATGAGCGTCAACAACTGGGGCGGCGGCGCGATTACGCCGAACGACCTGATGATCGTACCGATCAATCGCGCCGGCATCGTGCGCACCCTGAAGTCGATTCACGATATCGAACCGGAGCTACTAAACCAGCCGATGGCCGGCCTGATGGGTACGCTCGGCCACCTCAAGGGCTCGGACTATGCGCAAAGTCTCGTCCCCTTGCTGTCAAAGATGATGTCCCCCTGCACGGCTCCGCCCTGGGGCGAACTCGCGGCGATCGACCTGCGTACCGGCAAGACGCGCTGGCGCCAGCCCCTCGGCCTGCTCGACAAGCTGATCCCGCTGCCGATCCCATTGAACTGGGGCACACCAAATTCGGGCGGGCCGATCTCGACCGCCGGCGGACTCGTCTTCATCGGCGCAACCGCCGATGAACGTTTCCGCGCTTTTGACATCGACACCGGCGAACAACTCTGGGAGACGATGACGCCCACAGCTGCAATGGCAACCCCGATGACCTACGAAGTCGATGGCAAGCAATACGTTGTCATTGCTGCCGGCGGGCATATGTGGCTGTACGGCATGAAAACAGGCGATTACCTGGTCGCCTATGCCCTGCCCTGATCACGTTTCCGGCTGATCATCCCTCGGACCACCTATCGAACGCGGACGTGAGCAATCCGTCTGCCATATCCAGAGCCCCCGAACATCGGCTACACTCTGCGACCCAACTTATTGCAGACGATGCACAAAATAATAATTGTCTCGGGAATTGTAAGAATCTCAAAGGAAAACCAAGAATGGCTAGCAAATTCGAAACCACCATTGATTTTAAGAATCCGCTCTGGAACCGCGACACCTGGGCGCGGATACAGGGTGATGTGAACCCCGAGAACGAACGCTTTGGCTATGCCGCCGGCGACGTACTCGGCATTAAACCCGGCGAGGCCGCCAAGCCTTTATGTGGTTATGAAGTCTTTCTTTCCACCAGGCTGATCCCGCAGGACGACGGCAATTATCGTCGCCTGAATAAAGAAGTGATTTTCTATACGGATCTGAATCCGGATCCGGGCAGCCGGCGCATGATCGATTCATGGAAAAACCCGTGGACCGGTGAAGAGGTCGAAGTCGTTCATGTCGCCAACGATCCGTTCAACTATACGATCAGCGATAAACTGATTCTTGCGCCCGAAGATTTTCCGACCGACGGCTCCGCACCGAAACCGCGAGTATTCCCTTTGCTGTTTCCATGGCGTCGCGTCGGCGACAAATTGCTGCTCGCCACCGACATGCACCTGTATTACCCCAATTCGCTGCAACCGGACAAGTGGCCGCGTGAATCCAGCGGCAAGATGGCACAGGTATCCGAGATGATGCGTTACTGGATTGATGCCGCAGACGTAGAAAACCCGGACATGACCTCGATTCCGTATTACGGTAGCTGGAGTCGCATTACGCCGTGGCTGCCATGGATGCTAATGGGCCAGGATCCCGGCCATTGCGTGTATATCGGCCCGATGAGCGGCGGTGACAGCAATAGCAAGGAACATATCCCGCAGTTTGTTCAGGACTTTTCCAACGAACGTTACCCGGGAATGCTGTCGGCGCCCACCGAGGACTACGGTCCGAGTATTTCCAGTCTCGAGCACTATGCGAAGAATCAGTCGCCCGCCCCGGCCAAGGACTGATGCTCTGCTGCTGAAGAAGGCAGTTTGAATCACGACAACAATCAGTCGAGTCGCGGGGAAGAAGCCTTCCCCGCTTCAGGCTATGCCTGGTATGTAGCCGTCATCCTGACGCTCGCCCACATTGTCTCTTTCCTGGATCGCCAGGTTCTTGCAATGCTGGTCGAACCGATCAAACACGACCTTGAGATCAACGATACCCAGATGAGCCTGCTGCTCGGTCTCGCATTCGCGATTTTCTATACCTTCATGGCGATTCCGATCGGCCGACTCGCCGACCGCAGGAACCGCCGTACGATCATCGCCGTCGGCATCACGGCATGGTGTGCGATGACGGCAATGTGCGGTCTGGCGCGCAACTACTGGCAATTGTTCCTGGCACGTGTCGGCGTCGGTGTTGGCGAAGCAACCCTGACGCCCAGCGCACTGTCGATGCTCAGCGATTATTTTCCGCGCAATAAACTCGGTGCGGCAATCGGGTTCTATAACATGGGCGTGTCGGTCGGCGCCGGCATCGCGTTTATCGTCGGCGGCCAGATCATCGGTTTCGTAACCAATTCACCACCGATCACACTGCCTTTTATTGGCGAACTGTACGCCTGGCAAACCGTATTCCTGCTCGTCGGCCTGCCCGGACTCGTCATCGCGGCGCTGATGACGACGGTGCGCGAACCGCAACGACAAGGAAAAATTACGCTCGCAGATTCGACAAAGCAGGCAGACAATCAGATCTCTCTGGGCGAGGCATTCCGTTTCTTCAGAACACGCGGCAAAACTTACGGCGGCCTCGCATTGACGGTCTCCGGGTCGACGATACTCGGCTACGGTTTCCTGTCATGGCTGACATCGATGTACCTGCGCACCTGGGACTGGAGCGTGCCGCAAATCACCGGCGGTATCGGCATCGTGCTGTTGATCGCCGGACCGATTGGTGTCAACGGCGCCGGCTGGCTTGCCGACCACTGGTTCAAACAGGGCAAAAAGGATGCGCACCTGCGCGTCATGCTGATCAGCGCCCCCATCATGCTGATTTTCTCGACTGCGCTACCGCTGATGCCGACACCGGAACTGGCGTTATTGATGCTCGGACCGCATATCATCGGCGCTGCGGGCATCACGGCTGCCGGCGGCGCGGCGCTGATGCTGGTGACGCCAAACCAGTTGCGCGGGCAGGCTACCGCCATGTATTACTTCATTATCAGCCTCGCGGGCCTGACGCTCGGCCCGACCAGCGTCGCCCTGTTTACCGATTACGTATTCCGCGACGAGGCTGCGCTGCGCTATTCGATGGCGATTATCGGCTTTTGCGCACCGCTGTTGTCAGTTATCTGTGCATTCGTCATGCGCCGGTCTTATCGCCGCAGTATCGACGAATCGGAAACCTGGCAGCACTGATTTACGATAATTCGATTCTTATGAAAGTACTAATCGTTTACGCCCATCCCGAACCGCAGTCGTTTGGCGGCGCGCTGCTCTCGACAGCCGTCGATGTGCTCAGCGATGCCGGTCATACCGTTGTCGTCTCGGACCTGTATGCCAAAAAATTCAGCGCGATGGCCGGTCCAGACGATTTTACGGATCGCCTCGATGCAGACCACCTGAACATGGGTGCTGAACAGGAACATGCCGCCACGGAAAAAAGCTTTTCAAGCGAGATTCAGGGCGAAATCGAGCGATTATTCGCTGCCGACCTGTTGCTCATGCAATTTCCACTCTGGTGGTATTCGGTTCCGGCCATCATGAAGGGCTGGATCGACCGGGTTTTTGCCTATGGGGTCACTTATGATTTTGGCCGCACCTGGGATCGCGGCATTATGCAGGGCAAACGGGCGATGCTGAGCTTTACGACCGGCGCACCGGAATCAACCTTTGCACCCGATGGGCGCAACGGTGATCTTGAACGCGTGCTCTGGCCGCTGCATGCCGGGGTTTTCGCTGTTTGTGGATTTAATGTCCTGCAGCCATTCGTCGGCTGGGCGCCGGCCTGGGTGGGCGATGAAGGTCGGCAGGCAATTATTGCGCAATACACTGAACGGCTGCGCACGCTCGAAAGCGATGCACCCCTGTTCTTTCACCCGCATGCTGATTACGACGAGCAATCACGTCTTCGCCCGGAGACCGAACCAGGCACCCCTGGTCAGCACCGCGGTACCCGCAGACACTTGCGTTAAAACACTGATAATCAGCGCCGCACCCCGGGACTCATGGCCGGATTACTACCCGGATCGACGAATGGCACAGCAATATCCGCCAGGCTTGCTTGCATCAGGACCTGCGTCAACGAGACCAGCAGATCGATTTGTTGACGGCATAACCGGGCATCGAAACTTTCAATACCCGGGGTCGTCGTCCAGTACCCGCTCATAGCCGAACTGATCGCAAAACCGGGCTTGTTGTGCTTGATAGCAACATCACCAAGCCCGGCCCACATGCCCTGCCCGCCACGCGACGGTACCCTGACCTCGGTTCTCGGCAAGCCCGCAGCCTGCACGGCATGCACCGCAGCAGCAATCAGAACCTCATTATCCTGTGCAAATATAATCGTCGGCTCGGCCAGTCCCGACAGGCCGTATGAGTCACCATCTTCGGCATATTCCTTCTGCCCGAGCTGCTCAACACCAATGCTGGATACGATGCGGGCAACGATCTGCGGATGATCTTCATACCAATGCACGAGATGTCTGCCCGGCATGTAGTGCTGGGGATCGAAAAGCAGCAACAGGCTTCGCTTGCGTTCGGCGCGCGGCAACCGTGCAAAGTGATCGATAATGGCGAGAATCCCAAGCGTGCCATTTTCCTGGGACAGGTTCGGCCCTTCGGAGTGCGTCACCAGCAACACAAATTCATCAGCCTCGGATCCGTAATGCTGTCCCGGCAAAACTCCGGAAAGAAAATAGGTTTCAACTGATTCCTGGTGTGCAATCAATTTTAATGATGCGGTCCGGCCGGCAATTGCCGCCTCGCGCACCTCTTGCCCCGCCACCTGATCCAGGTACAGACCCGGCACTCCAAAAACACCCGGATTAAGCAACGGAAAGGTATATAAACCGCGCACACGACCGGGACTCATGGAGAAGATAACAATACCGCCCAGCGCCCCGCTGTCTTTCAGAATCGTATCAAAACGCCCAAACCGGGTTACAAAATTGCCCTGGAACCACTGGTCGGAGACGAACCCGGGATCATAATCAACCAGATCCGCTGTCTGGAATTCATGGCCGGATTTAAACGCTGCCGCCATCGAAGCCGGCGGTGAACCGACATCAAATACAACAATCCTGTCACGTAATGCCGCCGCCGGCATTTTTTTCCTGAAATGTACCAGTGGAGCTGATACGCCGCGCTCATCAGTAGACCCCGAGTAGGCCCAGTAAGCCGCCACCTCGATCGCTTTGCCGTCAATAGTCAGCAATCGGTCTGGCGAGGCCGGATCATCATCAGCAAACCAGCGCGTGTACTCGATAGATTCCCTGTCCAGATCGATAACCCCGCGACTGCGCAGTTCGTCCTCAATGAATTGCATATGCGTATGCCAGGCCGGGCTTCCTGAAAAAGTAGGGCCGCCACGATCTTTCTCAGCATGCCATTGCTGTAACACATCAGCACTGATCGGTGCGGTTTGCAGACTGCTGGTTAATGCTGCTTGCTGAGCACAGGCAAGATCACCACCTGCGACCAGCATGCCGCCGATCAGTACAAACAGAAACTGTACGCAGCGATGTATCCGATACCCACAGTGAAAAGACCAATAATTATCCATGACCTGATTATCCTCACTCAGCCTGCCCTGATTATATTCGTGTCTGTGCTGCCGTCCGCAATGTGGATTTAAGAGCCGGTCTTACGCCTGCATAACCCGGTCAAACCCGGCTCTGTGCTAGTTTGCACGCAGTAAAATCCACTATAGGGTCAAATTACACTACCTCGCCTCAATCACCTGCAACAAAACAGGACTCATATGAAAAAAGAAGCCAAGATCAGGCCATTCTGGTATTCAGATATCTGGCTGTTCCCCAAGATCATCACGATCATCACCAGTCTCGATAGCAAGGGCCGACTGAACGCGGCACCGTATTCACACATCATGCAATACGATGTTATGCCGAAGAATCCGCGGCTGATCCTGGGCTTCAGGCAAAGCTCACATACTTTTGAGAATATCCTTGCGACCGGTGAATTTGTCGTCAACTGCCCGACCGCCGAGTATCTCGATGACATGATGCAAACAGCTCGCTTCTGGCCCGAAGGTGTCAACGAACTGGAACACACAAGTTTTACTACCATTGCATCGCTGAAAGTCAAACCTCCGAGTATCGAGCAATGCCCGCAAATTGCAGAATGCACCGTCGATCAGGTTATCCGGCTCGATAAAAGCAGCGGCATTATTATCGGCAAGATTGAAGCGCTCGTCTTCGATGAGGAACTGATCGACATGGATCGCGACGAACGAATCAACACAATGAATCTGCCGGTCGGACTCGGTGACCAGAATCGCAAGTACTACTATCATGCCAAACTGCAACCCGACAACATCATCATGCATGAGCTTGAGGAACCGCCCGATGCAATGCGTGGCGCCGATACCAAGACGACCTTAGACTGGTCCGAAGAAGCGATGGTGACACTGATGCGGATACCGCCGGGGATACGCAAGATGGTGACGGAGAACACTGAAAACTGGGTACGCGAGAAGGGAGAAACTATCGTAACAATGGAACTTTTTATGGCGCTTGCCGAGGAACAGGGCATGAGCAGTGACTTCTTCGATCGGTTCCGGGACGAACGCAAGAAAAAACCTGCCTGATCGAGCAATGCCATTCACATATGAACGGGTTCATCAAAGCACAAATGGCAAACTCGGCTAACCGGGATAGAGACTGCTAATCATCCGGATCAGACGAATTTTCGGCCAAGCTGTAATTACGCATGATGAAAGCTGCCAGGGCAGCAAGCATAAACGGCACAACCGAAACCGCGAACCGAATTGCCTCGATAGCTGATTGAGGTTGCTGCGGCAATTCGCCACCGCGTGCGGCGACAAAGCCTGTCATGGCGAGCAGGAAACCGACGAACATCGGCCCGATGGCATTTGCAATTTTCTCGATCATGCTGAATGCAGCTGCATAAAGGCCCTCCTGATTGACGCCGGTTCGCTGACGATCGTACTCCATGATATCGGGTAACATCGCGGATCCCGAAACCATCGCACCGGCGGAAAATATGCCGAGCAGCCCAAAGCGGCCATAAAACCCGATCACGTGTTCGCCGGACCCGGCCAACAGCCACGACATGAAAACGAGGCCGAGGCCGATGGCCGATACGATGAATGCATTGCGCTTGCCCAGAAAACGTGAAATCAAGATATTCCACATGTACAGCGACAGCACACTACCGAACGTATAACCGATCCCGAATGCCGCAAGAATGGATTCGTCGCTATCAAGAACGTAATAAGCAAAAAACAGCAAAGATCCCTGTACCGACGACTGCGCCATGAACAGACAGATCTTTGCCGCCAGATAGGTTCGAAACGGGCGGTTCCCCGCGACCAGACGCCATTGGCGACGCCATCCGTATTGATCTCGCGGAGACGGCGCAAGCTTGCGGGTACTGCGGGTCGCAAAAAACGTCACGCACATCGTTACCGCCACGAGCAAGGCCATGACCCAACTGGTCCTGATATAACCGCCGGCACCACCGCCAAAATTGCGAATCAACCACTGACCGCCGTAGCTGATCATCAGAACACCTAAAGTCGAGAAGAAGATTCGCTGGGACATCAGCAGCGTCCGTTCATCGGCATTCGTCGTCATCTCGGCCGGCATTGCAAAATAGGGCACGCTGAACAGCGTATACCCGGTAGCAAAAGCTATGAGCACAACACCCAGATAGATGATTGTCGCCAACTCCGATCCAAGATCAGGAACCAAAAAAAACAGCACGATCGCCGCGGCACTGAGGCAACCACCGAAAAGCAGGTAAGGACGACGACGTCCAAAGCGTGATTGCGTTCGGTCACTGATCTGACCCATAACCGGATCGGTCAGCATGTCGTAGATCTTCGAAAAGCCAATCAGCTGACCAGCCAGCAACGCACTGACACCCAGGTAGGTGGTCATATAAAACAGACCGTAGCTGGTCAGAACGCCAAGCATCACGGCAATGCCGAACGAACCCATGGCCCAGCCGAGTTGCTGGTAGCGCGTCATCTGTTGTGCAATTGCGTGGCGCGCCATGCCGGAGTCATCCATACAAGCTTTGGTCAGTGATCATTGTAGCGATCCCGTGCGGATCTGAACGACACGAACACGCGTTGTCCTCATAATGGCGGTGGCAGGAGGGTGCCTTGGGTCACTGGCAGGTGTTCGCTATAGTGGCGGAGTTCAACTGAGCATCGGAGAACCCCGGATGGTACCCCTCTTCACAGCTGCTGCAGTCCAGACCGACATCAGCCCGGTATTTTCCGACCGATCGGGCCAGCCTGCTGCAGAGAATATTCAGCGCAATCTTGACCGGGCGATCGCGTTGATCGAACGTAACGCGCAGTGGAACCCGTCAAAAATCTATGTACTGCCGGAATTTTTCCTGACAGGTGCCGCGGGCATAGGTCATTCACCAGAAGCCACCGAATTGATGTGTATACGAATACCGGGTCCGGAGATCGATTCACTGTGCGCGCTGGCCAGCCGTGTCGACGCGTATATTGCCGGAATGGCCTGGGAGATCATGGACGACTGGCCGGGCCGCTACTGGAATACCGGGTTCATCTGCGACCCGGATGGCAAAGTCATTTTGAAATATCACAAACACTACGATCCTACCAGCAAGACCAAACCCGGCGACGTTTACGACGAATATGTCGCCCGCTACGGCGAGGAGGCGCTGTTTCCGGTCGTCGATACGCCATACGGACGACTTGGCTGCCTGATCTGTTATGACATCAATTTTCCGGAAATGGCCCGCTGCCTGGCGTTGAACGGAGCCGAAATTCTGCTGCACCCGACATCGGAAGGCCGTGCGCCGTTCCTGCTCGAGGACGAAGGGGGATGGGAAATCGGTAAACGCAGCCGCGCCTACGAAAATCTCGCCTATGTTATCTCCGCGAACCAGGGGCGGTTTCTCGACTCCGATTTCCCAACCGACCGCATGCGCGGCCGATCACAGATTATTGATTTCAACGGCCGGGTCGTTAACCTCGCTGAAACCACGGGGGAAACCATCCTGCAGGCCGACATTGAACTGGAGCGACTGCGTCAGCGACGCGGGCAAATGCAAATGAATTTTCTGGCACAGCTACAGACGCATATCCATGCACCGGTTTATGCGCATCATGCGCGATGGCCACAGGATCTCTGGGCGGCGGAACCACCGCCGAACAACATGGCGAATATTGCCACCGGTCAGAAAGTCATCGCTTCGCTCCAGGAACAAGGCGACTTTGTCGCCCCGGCCGGCCAACAGACCACGAAAAAGAGTTTCGTCTGATGCCGCAAAGATACTATGCGCTGGCGTGCCAGACGATCGTGCGACCGATTACTGAAGACGTTACATCGCGGGAAAACGGCCGCGCCGTTATCAAAGAGAACCTCGATGCGGCACTGACGCTGATGTGGAAAGGGCTTGGCAATAACCTCGGCGCAGTGCGACTTGTCACGTTCCCCGAGATGTTTCTGACACTCGCGCCGCTGGGCTGGCGCAAACGGCCGTCTTCGGACTGGCTTGACCTCGCCTGCGTGGAAATCCCTGGCCCGGAAATCGAACCGCTGTTGAATGCAGCACGGGAGGCAGGCGTCTTCATCGGCGCGAACGCTTACGAATACGATCCACGATGGCCGCAACGTTATTTCAATTGTTCGTTCCTGATCGATCCGAAC
>PBZD01000014.1 GCA_002729875.1 Chromatiales bacterium
TCTTCGCGACCGGCGTAGGCAATGCATCTACATTCCAGATGATCCCCATTATCATGGGCCGGGAAATCCCGAAACTCATGCCCCATCTGTCGGGCGTCAATCAGGCACGCCAGATATACATGGAGTCTGCGGCGATTATCGGATTCACGTCGGCGATCGCCGCCTTCGGTGCATTCTTTATCCCGAAGGCCTACGGTACGTCGATTTCGTTCACCGGCAGCCCTGTGTTTGCACTTTGGGGGTTTATGCTGTTCTATATAACCTGTATTGCAGCCACGTGGTTTTGGTATACGCGGCGTGACGGGCTTTTATATAATCTTGAGCATCAGTAGCATTAGTTTGCGCTGCGTTGAGCCCGGGGGGTCTCTGCGACCGGGTTGACATGAAGCAAAGGGATATCCGGAATATGCGTCAGTCGGTGACCGGGTTTTTGCTGCCGCACGGTTGCTGGAAATAGTGCCAGGTGGAGATATGGGACTTTTAAACTAGGGGCAAATGATGGCTATTTTAATTGCTGGCATCGTCATGCTTGTGGGTGTGATTGCAATTTTCCTGATTACCGGTTGGTTGATTTCCGGTGCCAAGCCGGTCGAGTCGGCGGAATCAGTAACTGCCCGGCTCTACAAAGTCCGGGGCCGGTATTTTCTGCTGTTGATGGCTGTCCTCGTCATTATGTTGTCGGTGACTCTAAGCAATTTGCCCTACAGGAGCCAGGTAGCCGTAGAACCGGAATACATCGTGCCCGTATCCGGAAGGATATGGTACTGGGAAATCGGGCCGATCCAGGATCGCGATGGAAATCCGCTGCAAGCCGGGAGCGGGCCGATGGTACTCCCGCTTGGGAAACCCTTGGAATTTCAGGTGACGGCGGAGGATGTGAACCACGGCTTCGGTGTTTACGATGAGGCTGGCCAGTTAATCGTCCAGACCCAGGCCATGCCGGGATACGTTAACAAGTTAGTGCACACGTTCACGGAGCCGGGCGAATATCATGTGCTGTGCATGGAATATTGCGGTATCGCACATCACTCCATGGTTACCACTATCACGGTCGAATAAATCCGGGACGGGAGGAAAGTGAAATGAGCAGTGACACGGGACAGGGCAGAGGTGTAAGGCTTTGGGCGGGTGCTTATTCGATTACTGCGTTGATCGTGTTCGTGGTTTTGGTGGTACTCGGGCTCATCATGCGATTATCCCAATCCGGAGTCGTTGCTGTGCCAGCGGACTACTTTTACGCCATCATGACGCTACATGGGCTGGGCATGGCGGGGGTACTCTACACAGCCGGTTATGCTGCAATCTGGTTTCTCGCCTCGAAATACGTGCAGCCCAATATGGCTTTGATGCGCTTCAATTTCGTGCTGATACTACTGGGTGTGGTAGGCCTGATCGCAGCTACCCTAATCGGTCGGTTCGGGCCCGGATGGTACATGTTGTACCCATTGCCGTTCCTGCCAACCTGGCCCACGTGGTCAATTGGCCTGGCGGTGATTTCCGTGATGTTGCTGGGGGTGGCCTGGTTGTTGGGTCAACTCGATGTGCTGCGGGTGATTGTGGGCAGGTATGGATTGACTGGCATGCTGGGTTGGCAGTATTTAGGCAAAGGAGAGCTGCGAGAGGATTTACCGCCGGTGGTGTTGATCATAGCGGTTAGCATGATCGCGGGTGCCGTCACGACGATAGTCGGCGCAGTCATGCTGATGTTGTATCTCGCTCAATGGCTGGCACCAGAGCTTCAGTTTGACGCGCTGCTGATGAAAAATGCGGTGTTTCTGTTTGGTCACACGCTGGTCAATATCACCATGTACTGCGGTGTCGCAGTGGTTTATGAATTACTGCCGACTTTTTCGGGGCGTCCCTGGAAAACGAATCGGATTGTTGCACTGTCGTGGAATGCTGTGTTGCTGCTGGTATTGGTAGCCTTCTTCCACCACCTCTACATGGACTTCGCCCAGCCAGTCGCCTTCCAGGTCTTTGGGCAGCTGGCGTCGTTCTTTAGCGCCGTTCCGGCTACTGTGGTCACCATTTTTGGTGTGATGGCCCAGGTTTATCGCTCTGGCATCCGTTGGAGCTTCGTGCCTTTGAGTATGATCCTTGGATTGACGGGGTGGGTTATTGGTGGACTGGCCGCTGTGGTGGATTCCACCATTGCGGTCAACATATTTTTTCATAACACCATGTGGGTTCCTGCTCATTTCCATACCTACTTCCTGGTCGGGTTCGTATTCATCTTATTTGGCTTCATCTATCAGCTTGTAGGATCCAAATCTGAGCTTATGGGCAAGCTCAGTCTGGGGACGATGCTGGCCGGAGGTTATGGCTTCCTGCTGATGTTCTATCTGGGTGGTCTTGAGTCTGTACCCCGGCGTTTTGCCGACTACTCCTCCATCGGTATCTCTTCTGTCATGGAGTTTGGCCAGATGAGTGCTTTAGTGGCCGCGCTGTGTGTTGCAGTTTTTATTATTGGCCTGTTGCTGTATTACACGGCCGTATTCCGGAGCTTGGGGGCATGGTTGGCAAGGATCCGGATGGACAACTGAAATCGTTACCGACCAGGGTCGTCCCGCCGTTACTGATTCTGGTTGTATGGCTGGGCGTGCTGTCCTGGTGGACTGCTGGTTTTTCTGCTTTCACGACGTTCTCCTACACCCTGCAGGCTGCGGGGCCCCTGCCCCGGGCTGCGCCCTCTTTTAACATTCGGGACCAGTTCGGGGTCGTGCGAGAGAACTCCGCGTTCAGTGGCAGGCATGTTTTGCTTCAGTTCTCGTACTTGAGTTGCGGCGACGTCTGCCCACTTTCCATGGCCGATTATCACCGGATGCATGCTGCTTTGAGCAGCAGGATGCCGGATGAACTCTTGTTGCTGACCGTTAGTGTCGATCCCGTTCGGGATACCACGCAAAGATTGTTTACTACCTGGAGTCACCATGGCCGACCCTCCGGATGGTATATGGCTGCGTTGGCCTCTCCGCTCGATGACAGAATCCGCGCCGACCTGCGGCGGCTGGGTGTTTGGGTCTCAAGCCGGGATGATAATCAATTCAATCACTCGGCCCAGGCATTCCTGCTTGATCCTGAGGGGCAGGTCGTGCAGGTCTTTGAGGGTCCCGGCAATAGCGACCGGATAGTTGCGGCATTGCGGGAGAGGTTACTATGATTTGGCGCGTCTGCTGGGTGATTGCCGTGGTCGCGACGCTCGCTCCCCCGGTTGATTCCTTTCTGGACGGATCCATGTCGCGCCACATGCTGCTACAGATGCCCCTGCTCGTGGTGCTGGGGTATGCGGCCGGGTTGGCTTGGCCGCTGCCCCGGTTCCGTCATGCGTCACCGGGGCTTGCTGCGATTTTCTTTGTCATGGGGAGCATGGTGTTCTGGATGCTGCCCCGCTCTCTGGATGCCGCCGTCACACTAGCCTGGGTGGATCAGGCCATGCATCTTAATATGCTGGCTGTCGGTTGGATCCTGGTAATTGGTCTGCCCCACTTGTCGTTTCATGTGAAAATGGCATTCGGCATTTACAGTCTGGCCATGGCCTTAACGGCGGGGGTTGTTTATGTGGCTACCGTTGTTCCCGTTTGTTCCGCTTATTCCTTACAACAACAAAATGAGGCCGGCACTTTGCTGCTCTGGGTCAGCAGCGCACTTCTTGTCTTCCTGTTGGGCCGCGGGGCCTATCTGCTTGCGGCGATCACCTTCAATGATCCGGAGGAAGCGCGCAACGGCAGCACCAGTCGCTCGCCAATCGCCTGATATTCGCGTCATGTGGCCGCAGCTAAATTTAATGCGCCCGGCATTGACGTGAACTGTTCGGCTGGGGCGGTTCTGGCGCTATTGGCCTTACTGCTTATATCAGTGCCCAGACCAAGGTAACGGTGCCCACGATCCATGCATACCAGGCAAATACGAAGAAACGTTGCGAGCGCAGCAACCAGACGAAGGCGGTCAGGGCCAGTAATCCGAAAATCAGCGCAGCGAGCGATCCAAACATAATACTGTTCATTAATCCGGGCTCTATGCTGTTTAGTTCCGGCAATAGCAACACGCCGGCACCAGCCATCGCAATCATGCCGAGCAGGAAAGAAAATTCTGCGGCCGCAAGTGGATTCAGCCCCAGCGCCAGTGCTGCGGCAACGGTTGTGCCGCTACGGGAAATTCCCGGTAATATGGCAACAGCCTGTGCGCAGCCGATTAACAATGCCGCCCCCCAGGTCGGTACATCCCGGCCGTGGCTCCTGATCGTAAACCGGGTACTCCAGACCGCAAAACCGGTTAGGATCAGACAGATCCCGACGACCAGCAGCGAATTGAACTGTGCTTCAATCCAGTGCCGGAACAATAATGCAACGGCCACGGCAGGCAAAGTGCCGATGATGAGTTTGCCCGCATACTCGAGGGCATCCCGGTTACCCGTGACGGTACCGTGAATAAGTGTCAATACGCGTTGGCGGTAGAAAATCAGGATTGCGAATAGCGTGGCAATGTGGACAGCGACTTCAAACAGGATACCCGCTCCCGGGTTGCTGCCCAGTAATTCCTGTGCCAGCACCAGGTGTCCGGAACTCGATACGGGAAGAAACTCAGTCAGCCCCTGGACGATCCCCAGCAGAATAGAGTTGAGAATTTCTCCCATGATATTTTCGGCTCCAATCCGGCCGGGTTACATCAGGCCAGCCTTTCAGTAATTGGTGTCTGGCCGGTTAATGGTTAAGTATGGTGTTAATGTTAACCTATTGTTGGCACATCCTCAGCGTAACGTATCGACAGTGGAGTAATCATGATGGAAGCAGATGATGATCTGAACCAGGTTGAGCGGGATAATGAATCGATTGCCCGGGAATTCAATGCCGTGTGGTCGGCTCGCGACTGTGATCATTTGTTAACACTACTGGCCGACGATGTTCGCTACATGGTCTACGAAGGTGGACCCGAATATGTCGGGCCTGCGGCGGTCGAGGGTGCTGTCCGGCCGTTCATGGCCAAATACAAGAGCATCGAATTTGCGATCAAGCGCCTGCAGGTCATCGGACCTGTCGTATCGCATGAACGTACCGAGCACTACTATGGGCCGGACGGACAATTAGATACGCGTTTTGAAGTGGTGGGTCTGCTCGTCATCAAGGCTGGCAAGGTGGTGATCTGGCGCGACTATTCACTGCCGGGCGCAACGCAACTGGCCGGACCACTGTGCACACAAAAATAGCGGTGCGGGTCAATTACAGAACCGTGGCCGGTATTAATGTGTGATCGGAAACCATGAAATCTGGGTACAAGGTTGATATTAGTTGGGGCAAGGTCCTGAAACCTTGGGTCAGATCAGCGCTATGCCTGGAATAATGGCGATATCTGGTTAATTAAGAGCGTTGATAAAAAATATTGATTATTTAAGGGTAATTGATTCCAGCTTAAAGAATTGAGTGTGCAGTAGTGAAAATTTATTAATATGTGCCTTGGTTACTGAGTATTGGTGTCTTCAGATGGAAATTAACAAGCTCAGAAGATTTGTTGTCGCATCTAATCCTGCTGGTAAATCTGATTTCAAGACTCAGCTTAGAGGTATTCTCTGTGAGTATGATTTTGCGAAAAATATTGTGACAGATTTGGGTGGTAAGCAAATATCTTGTTCTTTTAATGATGGGCAAATTCGTATCACTTCAGAGCAATCTCTTAATTCATCAAGTCGAATCACTCTCGGATCTGAATTGGATAAGTTTGAAAATCGTAGAGTTGTATGTGACTGGAGAATGTCTGAGATAGACGTTCGTACTATAAGGCGTGCAGTCCTGCATTTCGGAATGAAGTTTGCAGATTCTGGTTTAGGCCGGGTGCATATTGAAGACTGGTTATTGGCTGAAAATAGCAGCCTTGATTTTCCAGATAATATTGAGGGTCAGAACCACCATATGTGCACAACCCGCATGGGTAGCACACAGCTTGATGGCGTTGTTGATTCAAATCAGCGTGTATTCGGGATAGATAATTTATATATCGCCGGATCAAGTGTTTTTTCTACCAGCGGTCATGCTAATCCAACTTTTACGATAGTGCAGATGTCTTTGCGTTTGGGAGATCATATTACTGACATTCATAGTGATTTCTGATTCTGAGTGCCTGCATATAACATCAGTCGAGGCGTTGGTTGCCTTCCTGAATGTTGGACGTATGTCCGCTTTCGCTTGCCTGGCTGGAGAAGGCCCGATGTCAATGGCCATGTGTCCGAGCAACCTTAATCCATAACAGAGGTTCCTGCTCAACAATGGTCCGTTGCAAATATGATTGCTGTTCATCTACAGAACATCAGCCCGCAACAGGTGCATGTGGTGATTGTGATTCGGCTAACCTGCTGCCAGTTTAGCGGTTGTTGACGAGGGCAGAGGAGAATGCAGAACAGCGAGATTAGCCAACGGTCGTGGCCGAGCAGCGGCAAGGCATGGTATGCGGTCAGCGTACTGCTGGTTGCATTCATATTTTCGTTTATTGATCGGATTATCATTGCGCTTCTTGTCGAGCCGATAAAAGCGGATCTGGGTATCTCTGATTTTGGCATCGGTATGTTACAGGGGCTCGCATTTGCCGTCTTTTACGCATTTATAGGTATTCCAATCGGACGCTGGGCCGATCATCACAGTCGACGGCAGATCATCACCATTGGTATCTTTTTGTGGAGCTTGATGACGGCAGTCTGTGGTCTGGCACGCAATTTCTGGCAGTTGTTGCTGGCCCGTGCCGGTGTCGGCGTTGGTACTGCGGCGTTATCACCGGCCGCCTATTCGATGATTGCGGATTATTTCCCCCGCGAGAAACTTGGCCGGGCACTCGGTGTTTACCAGGCCGGTGCTTTTGTCGGGGCCGGTCTGGCGTTCCTGGTTGGTGGGCTCGTCATTCGTTTTGTCATGAGTAGCGATGGCCTTGTACTGCCCTTAATCGGTAACGTGCAACCGTGGCAGATGGTGTTCTTCGCTGTTGGTTTGCCGGGGATTCTTGTTGCATTGTTGATGTATACCGTTGATGAGCCCGAGCGGCGCGGGGGGCTTGTCGGCCAAAAGCAAAGCCTGCCTTTATCAGCGGCCACGGCGTATGTGGGTCAGCATCGTCGGTTCTTCCTGTCCCATTTTTGCGGATTCGCATTACTGGCTGTTCCAATCACGACGATACTGACCTGGGTGCCGGCCTATTACACGCGGGTGCTCGGTTACTCCTTGCCGCAGACCGGTCTGACACTGGGGGCTATCCTGATCATTCTCTCCCCGGCAGGGGTCTATACCGGTGGTTGGCTGGTTGATACTCTGCAAAAACGCGGTTATGCCGACGCGACCTTTCGGGTGGGCATCACGGCCGGTATCCTGTTACTGCCACTGAGTCTTTTAGCTACTTCCGGTTCCAATCCAACCATCGCACTCTGGTTGTTTGCCCCGTTTGTGTTTTGTGCCAGCCTGTCACTGGCGGTCGCGCCGGCGACTTTACAACTGGTCGTGCCAAATCAGTTGCGTGCGCAAATTTCGGCTACGTGGATGTTGGTACTCAATATCGTAACGGCTGGTATCGGGCCAACCGCGGTCGGTTTTATTTCATCCTATCTGATCGATGATCCGATGGCCGTTGGCCGGTCGATTGCGATGGTCAATTGCCTGAGTATGCCGATCGCAATTTTTGCATTGTGGAGCGGGCTCAGGTATTTGCGCCGGGCCGTCGCGGCACTCTGAGGTTGCTCCGGTTAGCTATTCAAGGCTGAGTAATTCGCCTCGGTGATGGCCACCCGATGCATGACTCGCGGTTCTTTGCTCAGGTCCGGCATGTCGGCATAAATGCCGCGGTGGATGGTTGATATATTGTCCCAGAATGCCAATGAACCCTTGCGCCAATGGAACCGCACCATGAATTCCGGGCGCACCATTTTCTGAAACAGAAATTCCAGCAGATCCTTGCTTTCATCCGCATTCAGCCCCTTGATGGCCGAGGTCATCAGCGGGTTGATATACAGGCATTTCTGCCCGGTATCAGGATGAATGCGCACCATCGGATGTTTCACCGGCGGGTTGCGATCACGCGACGCCTGCCAGGCTTGCGGCCCTGCCTGCTTGATCAGCTGTGGCCCCATGATATCGATGACATCATGGATAGCAGTAAGTCCTTCAAGAAACTCTTGCATCGGTTTTGACAGGCTTGCAAAAACACTGACCGTATTCACCCACACGGTATCGCCGCCGGCTTTTGGAGCCTCCAGCGCATACAGGAATGAACATCTTTGTGGTATGGCGACAAAACTGTTGTCGTGATGCCAGTCGACGTCACCGGGTATGGATCCGGATTTCGACATGTTCTGCAGGCGAATCTCGGGGTAGCCCTCGACGGTTGGAATAAACTTCGATATGTCGATTTTGCCGAAACGCTTGCCCAGCGCAATGTGTTGCTCGGGGGTCAGTTCCTGGTCACGGAAGAACAGTACCTGGTAGCGGTGCCAGGCATCGCAGAATGCGGCAAAAGTGTCATCATCCATCGGTTGCGCAAGGTCAAGTCCGCCTATTTCTGCGCCGAGTGCCCCACTCAGAGGGGTTATGTCGAAATACTTCTGGTCCATGTTGATTGCCTCATTAATAAAATCTTGTCAGTGCATAGGTTACCCATAATGAGAAATTAAATCAACTGCTTTAATTGATTATTTTGCTTCTGGTTCCCATTATTGCATCGCCGCATCCATGGAAAATGTCATCCAGCAGCAATTTTACTGATGGTTTCGAGTTGCTCAGGATTGGGTTGCCAACTGGCCGCCGCTACATTTTGCTGGATTTGCTCTGGTTTGGTGACCCCGGCAATAACGCTGCAGACATAAGGTTGTGCAACGAGCCAGCCGATCGCAATTTCAAGAACACTGCGGCCGATTTCTTCGCCGTAGGCAGCGATCTTTGCCACGATCGCATAGCGTTCATCGGTGGCAAAAATGCCGCCGCCACCCCATTTGCCAAAGCGGGTATCAGCCGAAGCTTTCTCACCGTGCTTGTACTTGCCGGTTAATAAGCCGCTCTCAAGTGGGAAATAGGGCAGCACACCGATACCTTCACGTTGTGCAACCGGTACCAGATCCGTTTCAATATCACGGTGTAACAGGCTGTAGCGATTTTGCGCCGTGACAAAGGCTGTGCTGCCGTTGCCGAGGGAAAAACCTGCAGCATCCGCAAGTTGTGCGCCACTGTAATTCGAACAGCCGATTGAGCGAACCTTGCCCTGCTGTACGAGCTCTTCGAGTGCCCGCAGGGTTTCATCAATGGGTGTGCCAGTGTCGGGAAAATGGTGCTGGTACAGGTCGATGTAATCCGTGTTCAGCAACTTCAGGCTTGATTCAACCGCTTGCGTGATGAATTCGGCCGAGCCACCGCCGTCCGCTGCGCCGCCAGCGCCGGCTCTTGTTGCGCCGAATTTTGTGGCCAGGATGATGTTCTGACGCTGATTGCCAAGGGCCTTGCTGAGCATGGCTTCGGCTTTGCCTTCCGGGCCGCCATAGGTGTTGGCAACATCAAAAAAATTCACCCCCGCATCGAGAGCCGCGGATACGATACTGTCTGTCGTGGCCTGATTACACATCATGCCGAAGTTCATACAGCCGAGTCCAACAGCCGAAATTTCAATACCTGAGTTGCCCAATGTTTTCATTTCTAGGTTCCTTTTTGGGAGGTTTTTCTGATTTGGATTAACTTTCTTCTGGTTCTGCAATGGGTTCGCCAGACTGGGATCTGACGATTAAACCGGCAATAAGCAGTAATCCGTTCAGGATGCCCATAGCCGTGAAGGGTGCCGAACGGCCAATGTTGTCAAAAATAACGCCGCCATAATAGCCGACCGTCATGATGCCGATGCCACCCA